>NZ_AP027081.1:630000-945000 GCF_030295425.1 Mesoterricola sediminis
GATCACGCCCAGCTTCAGGTAGGTGGAGAGGTAGTCGCGGGGGCAGAGCAGCAGCCAGACCGGAAGGGCCGAGGCCGCGAAGCCGTAGAGGGGGATGATGATGGAGAGCTGGGGCTTGGTGAAGGTCAGCAGGCGCGCCCAGGTGGGGTTGTGGGCCACGTAGGGGCCGGCCAGGAGGGTGAGGAAGAGCAGGACCACGCCGATGGCGCTGGCCCCGGCCACGTCGCCCTTGCGCAGGATGTACATGTGCACGCCCATGTAGAGGGCGATGGGGATGGTGGCGAGGACCGTGAACGTGCCCCAGGGGCTGTTGAAGAGGGCGTTCACCACCCCGATGGAGAGGCCCGCCAGGGTCAGGATGAGGATGAACAGGATGGCGAAGGAGGCCACCGTGCCCGCCCTGCGCCCGATCTCGTTCTCGGCGATGTGGGCCAGGCTCCGGCCCTTGTACCGCACCGACGCGAAGAGCACCACCATGTCGTGGACGGCGCCGCCCAGGACGCAGCCGATGATGATCCAGAGGGTGCCGGGGAGCCAGCCGAACTGGGCCGCCAGGACGGGACCGAGCAGGGGTCCGGCCGCGGCGATGGCCGCGAAGTGGTGCCCGAAGAGCACGTATTTGTTGGTCTTGTGGTAATCGTGGCCGTCCGCCATGGCGATGGCGGGGGGCACCCGGTCCGGATCCACGGTGAGGACTTTCCGGGCCAGGAAGAGGCCGTAGTAGCGGTAGGCGAGCGCGAACACGCACAGTGTCACGAACACCAGGGTCAGTGCATTCATAGGTTTCCCCTCCCTAAAGCGGGCGAATGGGCGCCCACCGGCGCCCCGAATTGATGGGCTATGGGTCCATCATAGGGACGCGACATTTGTATGATTTTCAAAGTGCCCAACCGGCCCAACCGGGTCGGTGACCGGTCGGAAATCCCCCCTGACCGGCGTACCCCTTCCGGGTCCCGCCGCTTCCGGAGATCCCCTTGTTCAAGCTCCTCTTCCCCCTCGTCCAGGTGGTGGGCTTCTTCCTGCTGGTGGGCTACGTCTACGCCAAGAGCCCCGCCTACCGCCTCCGCCGCTCGGAGCCGCTGGGCCCCAGCCAGAAGATGGTGCTCTTCGGCTTCTTCACCGGCATCTCCATCATCGGCACCTACCTCGGCGTGCCCGTGCACGGCGCCCTCGCCAACGCCCGCGCCATCGGGCCCGTGCTGGCGGGGCTCATCGGGGGCCCGGCCATCGGCGCGGGCGTGGGGCTCCTCAGCGGCCTCCACCGATGGCACCTGGGCGGGTTCACCGCCGTGGCCTGCGGCGTCTCCACCACGGTGGAGGGCCTCGTGGGCGGCCTCGTCTCCCTGTACTGCCGCCGCTCCGGCGCCGCGGACCGGGCCCTGGACCCGGCCACGGCCGGCCTCACCATGCTGGTGGCCGAGAGTCTGCAGATGGTCATCATCCTGCTCCTGGCCCATCCCTGGTCGGAGGCCCTGGCCCTCGTCGAGGTCATCGCCCTGCCCATGGTCCTGGCGAACTCCTGCGGCGCGGCGCTGTTCATGAGCATCCTGCGGGACCGCCGGGACGTCTGGGACCTGGCCGGCAACGCCTCCACGGCGCGGACCCTGCGCATCGCGGACCGGACCCTGGACCTGCTCGCCCAGGGCTTCAACGCCGAGGTGGCGCCGCGCCTGGCGGTCATCATCCAGGAGGAGACCGGCGTCGGCGCCGTGGCCATCACGGACCGGGAGCGGGTGCTGGCCTTCACCGGCGTGGGCTCGGACCACCACAAGCCGGGCACCCCCATCACCTCCGAAAGCACCTGGCGCGCCATCGGCGGCGGCGAGGTCGTCTTCCTGGACGGGATCCGGGATCCCTACCGATGCAGCATCCAGGACGGGTGCCCCCTGGGCTCCGTGCTCGTGGTGCCGCTGCTCGTGGGCCGGGAGGTGATCGGCACCCTCAAGCTCTACGAGAAACGCCAGAAGCGCTTCCTGAGCATCAACCGGACCCTGGGCGAGGGCCTGGCCAACCTCCTGGCCAGCCAGCTGGCGCGGGCCCACTTCCAGGAACAGCAGGAGCTGCGCGTGCGCGCGGAGCTGCAGCTGGCCCACGCCCAGGTGAACCCCCACTTCCTCTTCAACTCCCTCGCCGCCATCCAGGCCATCGTCCGCAAGGACCCCCAGCGGGCCCGGGCCCTCCTGGACCACCTGGCGGACTACTTCCGCCGGAACCTGCGGCACCTGCCCGAGACCTGCACCCTGCAGGAGGAGCTGGACCACGTGGGCGCCTACCTGGAGATCGAGAAGGCCCGGTTCGAGGACCAGCTCCAGGTGGCCGTCGAGGTCGATCCGGACCTCCTCGGCCTGCGCCTGCCCACCTTCACCCTCCAGCCCCTGGTGGAGAACGCCATCAACCACGGCATCGCCGAGCAGCTCGAGGGGGGGCGCGTGCGCATCCGGGCCCGCAGGGAGGACGGCCGCGTCCGCATCGAGGTGGAGGACGACGCCGGCGCCTACGATCCCGCCGCCCGCAATCCGGGAGGGCTGGGCATGGCTCTCGTGGACCGGCGCATCCGCAACCTCCTCCGGGGCTGCGCCGGCCTCCAGGTCCACTGCGAGCCCGGCCGCCTCACCCGCGTGTCCATCGTCCTCGAAGGGGGGCCAGCATGATCCGCGCCGTCGTCGTCGACAACGAGCAGAACGCCCGGGACGAGCTGGAGGCGCTGCTGGCCGACCACGCCGACGTGGCCGTGGTGGGCGCCTGCGGGAACGCCATCCAGGCCCTGCGGACGGTCCGGGCCGCGCGGCCCGACCTGCTCCTGGTGGACATCCACATGCCCAAGGTGGACGGGTTCCAGCTGGTGGCGATGATCGAGCCCGAGCTGATGCCTTGCGTCGTCTTCGTCACCGCCCACGACGAGTACGCCCTCAAGGCCTTCGAGGAGAACGCGGTGGACTACCTCCTCAAGCCCGTCGCCCCCGAGCGCCTGGCCCGGATGCTGGACAAGGTCCGCCGCTACCTGGGGGAAGGGACCCGGCCCGCCTACCAGAGCCCGGCCATCGACCGCATCCCCTGCGTGTGCTCCCAGGGCATCCGCCTCGTCCAGGCCTGCGACGTGGAGTGCGTCCAGTCCGGCGACACCGGCGTCCACCTGGTCACCGCGCAGGGCCAGTTCCTCACCGAGCTGACCCTGGCGACGCTGGAGGCCCGGGTGCCGCGCCTGACCCGGTGCCACAAGCAGTTCCTCGTGAACCTGGACCACGTGGACCTGGTGGGCCGGCCCGACCCGGCCACGGTGGTCCTGAGCACCCGCTCCGGGCGGCAGGTCCCCGTCAGCCGCCGCTACCTGGCGGGCCTGAAGGAGCGCCTGGGCATCTGAGGCCGCTCAGGCGCCGGCGGCCTGCTCGAACTCGACGAGGAGGCTCCACACCCGCGCGTAGAGGCAGGTGCGCTCCGTTCCGGCCGCCTCCAGGTCGGCGCGGGAGGCGCTGAGGCTGGCGACCCGGGCCCGCAGGCCGGCGGGGAGTCCCTTCACCGCCCGGTCCACCACCGCCTGGGCCTCGGCCTCGGTGCGGAAGAAGGCGCGCTTGTCGTCGTAGGGCAGGGCGTGGCGGAACAGCAGGAGCTCGGTCTCCAGGGCCTGCTGGAGGCCCAGGCAGTGCGCGGAACGCGGATCCCGGCGATCCAGGGGAATCCAGGCGGGGGCGGCGGTCATCACGGCATCTCCTGCGGGGCGGGGGGCCCCCTCCATTGTGGCGCGTCCGGGCGGGACCGGGGACCCCCTGGCCCGCCCAGGCCGTGGGCGGCCGCGGCGGCCTCCCATCGGTGACGGAAATCAAGGCTCCTGGGGGGCGGCGGTCCCGACGCGGGTCCGGGTCAGCAGCAGCATGGCGACCAGATAGGCGAGGGCGCCCGCGGCGAGGGCGGCGCGGAAGCCCCAGGCGAAGCTCACCAGCATGATGCCCGCGCTGGCCAGCACGGAGGCCGCCCCGTTCACCGCGAAGCCCCAGTCGATGGCCGAGCGCACCCGCAGGGCCCCCTTGGGGAAGGGCATGCCCATGAAGAACCCCAGCGGCGCCACCAGGGCGACGGTGAGGAGGGCCCGGGGCAGCATCGGCAGCACCGCCGCCGCGCGCGTGATCCGCCCGAAGAGGACCAGGTCCAGGGCGATCCAGGCCAGGATGGCCAGGAAGGGCGTGCTGTCCCTGAAGGCCTCCGCGTGGCGGCTGCCGATGCCGGAGCCGAGGAGCAGCGTGAAGAGGATGACCGCCAGCGTGTAGGCCCCCGGCCCGATGAAGAGGGTGTACTTCTGGATGAGCACCACCTCCACGACCATGAAGCCGGCGCCGATGGCGAAGAAGTAGAGCCAGCCCCCCGCGCCCAGCCCGCCTCCGGTCCCGCTGCGGCAGGGCAGCAGGTTCAGGGGGACCACGATGACCAGGGCCACCGCGATCACGGCCAGGATGATCAGCTTCGAGAGGGGATAGCCCCGGACCTCCATGGGCTCGATGGCGCCCAGGGACCTGGGCTTGAGGTTCCGCATGAGCCCCTGCTGGGCGATGAAGGGCCGGTCGTCGGTGCAGGGCGAGATGTCCGTGGCCGCGCCGGGGGCCGCCTTGCGCCAGCCGAGGGCCACGATGTCGGCCATGAGGCGGCTCGCGCCCGGCTCGGGGTCGGGGTACAGGCGCTGCATCGCGGGCCCGTTCCCGGGCTCCAGGGCCCGGAAGGCGTGCCGGACCGTGTCCGGGTCCAGGGGGGCCTTGCCCACCAGGATGACCTGCCGGCGCAGGCCGGGCAGGGCATAGACGGCGATGTGGCGCGCCGGGTCCGCGACGCCGGCCCGGGCCAGGCCGTCCAGGGCCTCGCCCAGGATGCGGGGCATGTAGAACTGGTGCTCCATGACCAGGTAGCCCCGGGGGCTCAAGGCGCGGTAGTAGTCGCTGAAGGCCTCCGTGGTGAAGATGTAGTTCTCGGCCAGGGCGAAGGCGCCGCTGGCGAGGGCCGCGAACGTGTTGGAGCTGAGCGAGTAGATGACGTCGAACCGGTCCGCGAAGCGCCGCGTGTAGGCCCGCGCGTCCTCGGTCACCACCCTCACCCCGGGGCGCTCGTAGATGCGGCCCGAGTACTCCGCGTACGGGCCGCCCCGGGCCAGGAGGCGGTTGATGGCGGGATTCACCTCCACCGCGTGGATCTCCGTCGCCCCGGCCTGGAGGGCCATGAGGACGTCCCCGCCCCCGCCCGCGCCGATGGAGAGGAAGGTGCGGGCCCCGTCCATGCGGGCCATCAGCGGGGAAGGATCGACCATGAAGGGCTCCTGCCTGCGCCGGAGGCCCTCCACGTCCCCGTCGAAGGCGTTGATGGGGGTGTTGGCCGTGTTGTCGATGTTGATGGCCCGGTACCCGTCCCCCTGGAGCACCTTGAGGAGGGCCATGGCGTCCCAGTGGCGGAGGATCACCGGCGCCCGTTCCTTGCGCGGCTTGGCGATGAGGCGGGGCGCGAAGGGCAGGAGGGCCAGGCCGGCGACAGCCGTCAGCGCCGCCGCCCCCTTTACCGCGCGGCCTCCCACGAGGAAGGCCGCCCAGGCCAGGGGCTGGGCCAGGAGGAGGGTCGTCGCCGGCGTGCCCACCCCGTTCATGAGCAGGAGCGCCCCCGTCACCCCCAGGGCGGCCCCCAGCAAGTCCGCCCGGTAAAGGCGGGGCATGTCCCCGGCGTGGGTGCGGAAGAGCAGGGCCAGGGCCAGGCCGCCGGAGGCGTAGGCGGCCTGCAGGAGGAGGACGGCCAGCACCAGGCGCCCGAACATGGCCCACGTGGCCAGCGCCTTCGTGAAATCCAGGCCCAGGTGGAGGATCAGGGGCGGGCACACCAGGGTGAGGCCGGCGGTTATCACCAGATAAAGGCCCAGCCGCTCCGGCGCCTGGAGCCGGGGCACGAGGCGCAGGAGCAGGCCCCCCAGGCCCAGGCCCAGGACCGCCAGGGACAGGATCAGGAAGGCGAACATGTAGAAGAACTCGGCCGAAAAGATGCGTGTCCAGGCCAACTCCAGGGAGAGCAGGGAGAAGGAGGCCAGGAAGACCACAAGGTGGGGCCGGGGGAGGGGGTGTCGCATGGCGGTGTCCGGATGGGGTTACATCATAACGCGATGCTATGAACCACTCACTCCTTATTTGGGTTCCCCCCATGGGGAATACCGCCCAGGTACCCTGGTCCCATGAAGATCGCCATCCTCGCGGACCTCCATGGGAATGCCGACGCCCTCCGCGCCCTGCCCGAGGACGCCGACGACGTCTGGGTCCTGGGCGACCTCGTGAACTACGGGCCCGAACCGGGCGCGGTGGTCGCCGGCCTCCGGGCCCGGGCCTCGGTGATCGTCCGGGGGAACCACGACGCGGCGGTGGCCACGCCCGGGGACGCGGCCTGGAAGCCCCGGTGGCGGGAGACGGCGGAGGCCACCCGGCGCTTCACGGCGTCGGTGCTCCCCCCCGAGGACCTCGCCTACCTGGGGGGGCTGCCCCTCCAGGCCCGGGTGACGCGGGGCGGCGCCACCTTCCACCTCGTCCACGCCACCCCCTCGGACCCCCTCTACGGCCACCACGCCCCCGGTGCTCCGGGCTGGGAGGCGGAGCTCCGCGGAACCGGGGCCGATGTCCTCCTCGTCGGCCATTCCCACGTTCCGTTCATCCAGCCCGTGGGCAGGGCCGTCGTGGCAAACCCCGGCAGCCTGGGCCAGCCCCGCAACGGCGACCCCCGGGCCTCGTACCTCCTCTGGGAGGACGGCCGCCTCACGCTGCGCACCTACGCGTACCCCGTGGAGACCACCGTGCGCAAGCTCCAGGCCCTCGCCTTCCCCCGGGCCGTGGAGACCGACCTCGTCGCCCTCCTCCGCACGGGCCGTCCCTGAGCGCGGCTGGACTTTGCCGATGAATTATTCGTTTCCTTGTCGTAGATTATCTCCACCGAGGTCGCCTTGTCCGGATCCGCCCCCATGCCGCCGCGCCGGCCCTTCCGCAAGGGCTGGAGGCGGCGCGCCGGACCCTCCTGGCACGAACTCCGCGCCCTGGCGGAGATCAGCGACGCCGTGGCCGCGGTCGACCTGCAGAACCGCATCGTCTACTGGAACCACACGGCGGAAAGGAACTACGGCTGGACCGCCGCCGAGGCCATGGGCCAGCCGCTGATGGAATTAATTAAATATGAATGGGTGCAGCCCGGGGACCACCAGGCCTTCCTGGACGGCATGGCCCGGGAGGGCCGGTGGGTGGGGGAGGTGATCCACCATACCCGCAGCGGGCGGCGCTTCTGGGCCCAGTGCACCAGCATCGTCGTGCGCAACGCCGCGGGGCAGCGCGTCGGCAGCATGGCGATGATCCGGGACCTCACCGGCCTGAAGCGCATCGAGGCCGAACTGCGTCGCTCCGTGGCCGAGCTGACCCGCTCCAATCACCAGCTGGCCCAGTACGCCTATGTGGTCAGCCACGACCTGCAGGAGCCGGTGCGGATGATCACGGCCTACCTGGGCCTGCTCCAGGACCGCTATGCGGGCCGCCTCGACGCGCGGGCGGACCAGTACATCGAGGTGTCGACCCAGGCGGCCCGGCAGATCCAGGGCCTGATCCGGGACCTGCTCGCCTACGCCCAGGTGGGCGCCAAGCCCCGGCAGCGCGCGGTGACCTCCCTGGACCAGCCCCTGGACCAGGCCCTGGTGAACCTGCGGGGCAGCCTCGAGGCCAGCGGCGCCCGCCTCACCCGGGACACGCTCCCGGCTGTGGCCGTGGACGCCGCCGAGATGGTCCAGCTCTTCCAGAACCTGGTCGGCAATGCGCTCAAGTTCTGCGGCGACGCTCCGCCCGTGGTCCACATCGGCGCCCGGCGCGAGGGCGCCGGATGGCGCGTCGAGGTTCGGGACCAGGGCATCGGCATCGACGCCGACTGCCAGGAGCGGGTCTTCGAGGTGTTCAAGCGCCTGCACCGGCGCGAGGCCTACCCCGGCAACGGCATCGGCCTCGCCATCTGCAAGCAGATCGTGGAGCGCCACGGCGGCACCCTGGGCCTGGAGAGCCGTCCCGGCCAGGGCGCCACCTTCCACTTCACCCTGCCGGACCTCGCCGTGCAGGACCTGCCCTGACCGGAGGCGGGACCTCAGTCGTCGTCGCCGTCCCCGTGGCCGGGGGCGGCGGGCGCCCCATCCCCCCCCTTGTCGGCCTTCAGGACCCAGGTCCCCGCCCCGCCCGGGAGGGTGAGGGTGCCCCGGGCCGGGTCCAGGCCCCGCGCCACCAGGAACGCGACGGCGCCGAGGCCCAGCGCCACCAGGATCCCCGCGACGGGCCGGGCGCCGGCGATGCCGGTCCCCGCCGGGATGCGGCGCCGCCCATGCACCATGCTGAGGGCGATCGCCTCCCGGTGCCGGCGGGTGTGCCAGGCCAGCCCCAGGAGGTGGAGGCCCACCACCCCGAGGAGGGCGTAGGCCAGGGCGCCGTGCACCTCCTCCGCCGCGTGCAGGCCCCGCCCCATGGCCAGGCCCGTGCCCACCAGGCCGAGGGGGAGGAGGAACATGGCCCAGGCCGCGTAGCCCGCCCCCGGATTGTGCCCCGCGGTGGGCCGGTCCACCCCCCGGGCCGCGTCCCGCACATAGCGGACCAGGGCCGCGGGGCTGTGCAGGAAGGCGCTGAACCGGGAGGGCCGCGACCCCACCAGGCCCCACCCCAGGCGGAGCAGGACCGCCGCGCCCAGCACCAGGCCCAGGGCCGAGTGGACCACGAAGGCCGGGCTGTGCTCGGGGGCCAGGAGGGCCCAGGCGAACGCCACCGTGAAGAGCCCGGCCAGGGCCAGGTGCAGGATCCGGGTCGGCCAGTCCCAGACCAGCTGGCGTTCCAGGGGGGCGGCGTCGGGGGTGGGGTGCGGCATGGGGGCCTCCTTCACCGCCCAGCCTGGGGCCCGGCCCCGCGCGCGGCCATCCGACAAACGTAGTATCCTGCCTTTAATCTTGATGACAGGTGAGTTGACATGGACGATCGCACCCCTGCCGGATGGCGCCCCCAGGTGGGTCTCGGGGCCGTCCTGGCCGGGCTCGCGGCCCTGCTGCTGGCCGATCTCCTGACCGACCAGGCCCAGCACGCCACCGGGCTCCTGCACCGGGTGGTGGAGGCCCTGGCCGCCCTGGCCGCCCTGGGCGCGGCCGCCTGGGCCCTCCTGACCCTCCGGACCCGGCGGGAGCAGGTCCGGCGCCTCGCCGCCCGGCTGAAGACCAGCCAGGCGGAGGCCCTCCGCTGGAAACAGGAGGCCGGCGCCCTCGTCCAGGGCCTGTCCCAGGCCATCGACCACCAGTTCGATCGCTGGGACCTGAGCCCCGCCGAGCGCGAGGTGGCCCTCCTCCTCCTCAAGGGCCTGTCCACCCGGGAGATCGGCGACCTCCGCCGCACCCGGGAGGCCACCGTCCGCCAGCAGGCCCAGGGCATCTACCGGAAGGCCGGCCTGGTGGGTCGCGCCGAACTCGCCGCCTTCTTCCTGGAGGACCTGCTGGACCCCGTCCGCCCCGGCACCCCGGCGCCTACAGGGTCCGGCGGAACGTGCGCGCCGTGACGGCCAGGGCGACCGTTCCGATCAGGGCCAGGACCAGGATATCCCCCCCGACCTCCGCCGCCCCGACGTGGCGCAGCAGGAGGGCCCGGAAGCCGTGGACGGCGTAGGTCATGGGGTTGACGGCCGCCATGGCCCGAAGCCAGCCCGGAAAGGCTTCCAGGGGGTAGATCGCCCCGCTGGGGAAGAAGAGGAGGGTGTTGAGCAGCCCCGCCAGGACCTTGGGCGTCATGGGGTCATGGATGCGGCCCATCAGCAGGAACATGAGGGCATTGAAGGCGAAGCCCGCGGTCACGACCAGGACGGCCAGCCACGCGCATGCGACGGGATGCTGGAGGATCGGCAGGCCCGCCATGGCCGAACCCAGGAGGGCGACGAGCAGGCCGCAGATGGTCGCCTTGACGGTGCCGGCCAGCACCATCCCCCCGACCAGGTCGAGGCTCCGGATGGGCGTGACGAGGAAACCCTCGTGCACGCCCCGGATGCGGTCCTCGTTGTAGAGCATGCCGCCCCCGAACATGACGGACAGGAAGATGGCCAGCGCGAGGATGCCGGGGAGCAGGAACTGGATGTAGCGGACATAGGGAAAGACCTCCACGCTTTCGAGGGTGACCTGGGACCCCAGCCGGGGCGGGAAGGCCGGTGCGTTCAGGGCCGCGACCACGTCCTGCATCGTCTGGCCCAGGGCGCCGCTCACGAAGGCGTCGGTGTTGTCGACCACGAGCCCGAGGACCGGGCCTCCCCCCTTCAGGCTGCGCGCGGTGAACCGGGCCGGGATGATGACGGCCGCCTTCAGCCTGCCCGAGGCCACTGCCCGCCGGGCCGAGGTTTCGTCCCCCACCTCCACGAGCCGGAGGGCGCCCCCGTTCGTCGCCACCGACTGCAGGGCGGTCCGGAGCCGCACGGCCTGGCTCCCGTGGTCCAGGTCGACCAGGCCGACGGGGCAATGCACGATCCTCCCGCCGAAGGCGTGGCCCATGAGCAGGAGCTGGACGAGCGGCCCCAGCAGCGCCACGAACAGGAGCAGCGGGGCATGGAAGAACTTGCGGAGCTCGCGCTCCGCGATGGCGAGCAGCCCCATCATGCCTCCTCCTCCGGGCCTGCACCGGACCCGCCCGGGTCCTTCCCGGAGATGACGTGGCCGGTGAAGTGCACGAACACGTCGTCCAGCGTCGTCGGTTTCCTGCCGGGGGAGACCTCCTCCCCCACCCTCCCCCCGGGAACCGACCGCTTCAGGTTCTCGGACGTGTCCAGCGCCACCAGGGTTCCCTGGTCCACGATGGCGATGCGGCCGCAGAGGGCGTCCGCCTCGTCCATGTGGTGCGTGCTGAGGAGCATGGTGATGCCGTGCTCCCGGTTCAGGCGCTTCAGGAGGTCCCACACCCTCACGCGGGAGACGGGGTCCAGCCCCGTCGTGGGCTCGTCCAGGAAGAACACCCGGGGACTGTGGATGAGCCCCCGGGCGATCTCCAGGCGTCGGCGCATGCCACCCGAAAGGGTCCTCACCATGGCCTTGCGCTTGTGCACCAGGTCCACCGCCTCCAGCAGCTCCTCCATGCTCCGCCTCCGCCGGGGGGCCTCGAGCCCGTACAGCTTGGCGTAGATGGAGAGGTTCTCCTCCACCGTGAGATCCGTGTCGCTGGTCATGGCCTGGGGCAGCACCCCGATGCGCCGCCGGACCCCGTCCGGATCCGTGCGGACGCTGCATCCGCCGATCACCACCTCCCCTTCCGTGATCGGAAGGAGGGCCGTCATCATCCGGATCAGGGTGCTCTTGCCGGCGCCGTTGGGGCCGAGCAGCCCCAGCACCTCCCCGGAGCCCACCCCGAAGCTCACGCCCCTGACGGCCTCGAAATCCCCGAACCGCTTCACGACCCGCTCGACCTGGATGGAACCGGCCTCGACGCGGCTCATGACGGCCTCCGCATGGCGGCGGGGATCGTGACCTCCGCCGTCATCCCGGGCACGAAGCGTCCACCCGGATTCGGGACGCGCAGCTTCAGGCGGATGCAGCGGATGTCCCGCTTCCCGGCGCCCACATCCCGCTGGGTCGCGAAATCCGCCTCCGCCGCCTTCGCGATCACCCGGCCTTCGACCTGGGTCCCCCCGGGCATGCGGACCTTCAGCACATCGTGGACCGCCACCCGGTCGGCCTCGGTCTCCGGAAGCCCGACCCAGACCCAGGTCTCGGCGAGATCCGTGAGCACCACCACGGGGGCGCCGGAGGCCACCCCCTCCCCCTCCCGGGCCACGACCGTGGCGACGCGCCCGGTGACCGGCGCGACGAGCTTCGTGTAGCCCAGCCGGGTTCCGGATTCGGCGGCGAGGGCCTGGGCGGACCGGAGCTGCTGCTCCATGGAGGCCACCGTTTGGCGGGCGGCCCGAGCCTGGTACGCCCGCGCCTGGGCGGTCCGGAGGCCGGCCTTGGCCTGTTCGACCGCCTTTTCCGCGGCGCGTTCCCGGGCCCGCAGGGCCTCCAGATTCTGCTGGGCGGTCTCCTGGTCCTGGAGGGACATGGCGCCCATGCGGGTGAGCGTGATCGTCCGCTGCGTCTGCCCTTCCTGGCGCGTGCGGTTCGCCGCGGCCTCCGCGAGGGAGGCCGTGGCCATGTCCAGGGTCGCCTGGGCGCTGGCGACCCCGCTGGCCACCTCCCCCAGGGTGCCCAGGGCCGAAGCCCGGGCGGCGAGCACCTGGCTTTCCAGGCTTCCGGCCTGGGCCCGGCTGGCGTCGTGCGCCGCGGCGAGTTCCCCCCCCTCCAGCACGGCGAGCAGGTCCCCCGCCCGGACATCCTGGCCTTCCGCCACCAGGAGCCGCTCGACGCGGCCCGGAACCTGGGGGCTCACCAGCACCTGGTGCGCGTCCAGCGTGCCGGTCACCCGCAGATCCGGGAGGTGGAAGGTTCCGTAGGCGCTCGCGCCCAGGGCCAGCGCGCCCAGGGCGCCGGAGATTCCAAGCAGACGTTTCCTGTTGCCAGGCAGATTCATGGCAGGTCCTTCGGGATGAGGTTGGCGATGGAAGGGAACCCCTGGACCACCGGCCGCCGGCCCCGGATCCAGGGGGCCGCCAAGGGCGGGGGAGGTGTGAGGGGCTTGCTAGGGTTTCAGGCCCTTGATGACGCAGGCGAAGGCCTTCCCGATCAGGTCCAGGTCGACCCTGGCCGGGGAGGCCTCCAGGGGCCGGGTCCGGTCAGGAACCCAGCGCAGCATGGCGTAAAGCGGGCCATAGGCCAGCGACCAGTAGAGGTCGCGCGGGAAGCGCTCCTGGATCGCTTCGGCGCCCAGGCCGAAGTCCGTGAGCTCGCCCTGGCGGATGGCCCGGAGGACCCGGGTCGTCACCTGCTCGCTCACGGCGGTGGGCATGGCGCCCTGGTACTTCTCGTGCAGCGGGGAGTGCATCACCTGCTGGATGAACTGCCATTCCAGCGGATGCGCCTGGAAGTATGCGACCCGGAGCATCCACTGCCGGCGGAGTTCGACCTCGAACGGCGCCTCGGGATCGAAGCCCCCGAGCTGCATGTCGCTCCAGGCCGTGACCTGCTCCTTCCAGAGCTGGAAGATCAGGTCCTCCTTGTCCGCGTAGTAGATGTACAGCGTGGCGGGGGAGACCCCCGCGGCCTTGGCCAGCTTCTGCATCGAGAAGACATCGAACCCATCGAGCACCAGCATCTCGAGGGCGCACCGGCGGATCTTCTCGATTTTGGCTGGATCCCTCGGACGCATGCGCTGACCCCCTCCTTCTAAGATAAACGAACATTCACTCATGTCAAGCCGGCCGAACTGCCTTTTTGAGATCAGCAGGCAGAAGGTGCGCGTTCCGGAACGCGTCCCAGGAGGCTGTGACGACCGGGATCGCCCTGCCGGTCCCGGACGCCCGCCGTGACGCCGGTGCAGGCTGGGCCCCCTTCGATGGCGTCAAGGCACCGGTGGATGGCAAGCCCCTCCCCCGCCAGGTCGAGGCCGGCGGGGCGGGAGATCACCTCCCATCTGAAGTCCATGAAGCTGGACGCTGCCATCTTTGCCTGATTTGAGGAGCCCAAGGCGGCCTTGAGAGGCCCTTGGGGCGCGTCCTTGAGGTGGACTTCCAGGCGGGTATGGCCATCTTCGGTGGTGTAAAGGAGAAATGGATCCCCTGGGCTGGCATGGCTGCCGGACGGCTTGCGGCGGGTTGTCATGATCGCTCTCTGATTCCCATGGTCTTTGCTTTCTGACCCTTCCCGGCGTCCCAATGTTCCTGCCGATCGCCACGCATGGAGAATATCCACCCTTCCATGTGGCGGGCGAAAAATTAACGAAGCAACAAAAGTGTGTCTACGACGCGGGAAGGTCGGGATTCATGCCTTGAAGGGCCGACCCCATGCGACCGGACCGCGGGGCGAACTGGGCCTGACGGGGGTGGCCTTCAATGTGCTCATGGCAAGGCTCGCCAAGCGGAAGTGGGTGGTCTATGCCAAGCGCCCCTACCGGGAGGCCTGGCACGCCCTCGCCTACCTGGGCCGCTACGTTCACCGGGTGGGGATCTCCAATTCGAGACTCCTCGAGGTTGCCGATGGCCAGGTGACTTTCCGGACCAAGGGCAAGGCCACGGCCACCCTGCCGGAGGTGGCCTTCCTACGCCGGTTCCTGCTCCATGTGCTTCCGGAGCAGTTCACCAAGGTCAGGCACTACGGCCTATACGCCTCGCCCAAGCTGCTGGAGAAGGCCAAGGCCCACCTCGGCGACCAGGCCATCCCGGACCTCTGGCGAAAGCCCGCTCCCGACGATGGCGTGGAGGATCGGCTCATCGCCATCGTCGAATGCCGGGACATGCTGTGCCCCGACTGTGGCTCGATGATGGCCCGCAAGCACCTGCCCAGGCCGCGGGCGCCACCCGAGGGGACACCAGCATGACTGCCGTCCCTACTGCGCCCATCACCACCATCCCGTGCCTGGCGTCCCTGCCCGGATTGGGAAGGGTCTGGCCCGAATGGGTCGGCAGCCCGGGACCAGGCTGTCGCCAGAGAACCTTGCGGACCATGCAGGGCATCGTCGGGGCCCTCCGCATGCCCAAGGGAGCCCGACCCACCCCGAATTCCGCATAACGAGCGCGCCGGCTCCGCTGCGAACGAGCTTGTTCAACCCCGCAATTCTGGGGGGCTGGGGCCGTCATGCACGCATGGCCGACCGGTACCTGCCCCCGGAATTGCTAACAGTTTGAAAGGGCTGTGCCCGGGATGCGGTGTAACCAGAAAGGTAGAACTGACCGCGCCCAGGGCTACCGCCCCCCCCCACCGCATGACCTAAGCCCATGAAGGTTCCGGACATACTTGGAGGCCTGGAATCCTCCTGCAACCGCTATCGCCACAATTTTTGGGCCATGGGATTGCGATGATGGGAATACCTCCGATAATCATATCACCTGGAGATATGATTCCAGCCATGGACATGCCTCGCTCCCGCTCCCCCAAACCGCGCCCTGGCACTTGGCCCCCCAAGGATGGCGGGCCGGATTCCAGTGTGACGGACAGCAGTCCAAGCCTTCCGGGGCTCCTTCCATCAGAGGTCCTTCGCCTCGGGCGGAGCCTGCTCCTTGACCCTGAACGGGTACAAGACCGCTGGATCTGGCAACACCCGGACTGGCCAGGTTTCACCCAAGATTGGGAACACTTGGTGGAACCTTTGGGGAACGCCCGCCAGGCACTCGGGCGCCTTCAAATGGCAAGCAGGGTTCTGGACCCACGATCCGCCATGCGCGTTCTGGCCGAGGTCCTGGCCCAAGAAGGGGTGAGCTCCAGCGCCATCGAAGGGGAAGGCATCAACCCCGCCTCCATGGCTGCTTCCGTGGCCCGGCACCTGGGCCTTCCCGTGGACCCGACCGCCCCCATCGACCGAAACGCTGAAGGCATTGCCGCCGTGCTCATGGATGCCATGACCAACCGGGACGCCCCCCTCACTGTTGACCGCCTATGCCGCTGGCACCGCGCACTCTTTCCGGAAAGTCGGCCCGGCCTCGCCATAGGCGTGCTCCGCCCCGGGAGCGTTCATGTCGGCAGCAACATTTCCGAAGAGGAATCCATCGTCCACTTCTTGGCCATGCCCCGGGAGCGGTTGGAACCCGAACTCGACCGCTTCATCACCTGGTTCAATGACTCCAAGGGTGCGATGGACGGCCTGGTCCGTGCCGGCCTGACCCACCTCTGGTTTGTCACACTCCATCCTTTCGATGACGGCAATGGCCGCATTTCCCGGGCCCTCACCGATCTCGCCCTGGCCCAGGAACCCATAGCTGCGCCCCTGGCTCGAATGTCCAGATGCATTCTCCAGGGTCGGCCGGACTACTATGCCGCCCTGGAACAAGCCCAGGCATTCAAGAACGGCCTGAATGTCACCCCCTGGCTGCGCTGGTTCCTCGAGCAGACCGCCCAGGCCTGCGCTCAGTCCGAACGTGTGGTCCAGGCCACCCTGGCCAAAGGGATCTTCTGGGCCCGGCATGCCGAAGACCCAATCAATGAACGCCAGCGTAAGGCCCTCAACCGCCTTCTAGACGCCGGCCCCGATGGCTTCCAGGGCGGCATGACCACCCGCAAATACGCTGCCCTCACCCGCTGTAGCCCAGTCACCGCCTCCCGCGATCTGGCAGAGCTCGTAGAGCGGACCTGCTTGCGTTCCTATGGCGCCGGACGTAGCACCGCCTACGAACTCATTTGGGACGCCCTGCTGCTGGGGCAATAGGGATCGACCGGCCCCTGGCCCTGGCCACTGAAAGATCGGCAACATTAGTTGGCCTTTTGGGCATCGGGTGAACTGGAAACGTCCGTAGTGAAACCCGCACCCAGATTGTCATCTGGACATTTTGGACGCTTCGGACATTCCTCCCTCTTGGCATAGAAGGGGAGGAGAAAAAAGGGAAATACCCTGAGCTGGGTGAATTGGAGAGTAGAGGTAGCGTAGATCGCAAGAAAAAACGAGGCCCCCAATCCTGTGTGGAAGCCTCGTAAGTCATTGGTTTTATTGGTCGGGGCGAGAGGATTCGAACCTCCGACCCTCTGCTCCCAAAGCAGATGCGCTACCAGGCTGCGCCACGCCCCGACGGACTGAAAACTATAACAAAGGCGGGGACGGCAGGCAATTTGGGGAGGAATCCTCAAGGGTCGGGGGGGTGGCCGGGGCATACTGGGGCATCCGCACCTGAAAGGGGGATGGCATGTTCGACCTGATGGGGGGTCTCACCCTGGGGATTCCCCTGGGGGTCGTGGCCTGGTTCCTCGTGCGCTATCTGGCGGCGGGGATCTTCACGGTGAACCAGAATGAGCGGGCGGTGAAGACCTCCTTCGGGAGGGCGCAGCGCCTGGAGGGGGTGACGACGGCCAATGATCCGATCTCCCGCATGCTCAGTCCGGAGGAGCGGGACCGGTACGCGGTGCCGCAGGTGCGGGTGATCCAGCCCGGGGGACCCTACTTCAAGTGGCCCTGGGAGCGGGTCTACAAGGTGTCGATCTCGACTGAGACGGTGAGCATGGCCTGGGACCCCACGGCCCCGTCGGCCAACAGCGGCGGCACGGTGCTGGAGGCGGTCACCAAGGACCAGCTCAACACGGGCCTGACGGGCCAGATCCGGTTCCGGGTCAGCGAGCGGAACCTCTACGCCTTCATCTTCGGGGTGAAGAACCCAATCGCCCACGTCATGGGCTACTTCGTCTCGGTGCTGCGCGAGCGGATCGCGACCTTCGAGGTGCCCCGGGACGCCGCGGACGGGAAGGACGTGGACGGCGCGGCCCAGACGGGGATCTCCATCAACGATCTCCGGAAGAACCTCCGGGACCTCAACGAGCACATGGACCGGGAGTGCGCGTCGGCGCAGGCCCGCTACGGGATCCAGCTGGAGGCCAGCCTCATCACGGCCATCGATCCGCCGCCGGAGGTGGAGTCGGCCCTGGCGGCCATCAACACGGCCCACAACCAGGTCAGCTCCGACATCAGTCTGGCCCAGGCCGCCGCTGACCAGAAGATCGTCCAGTCCCGCAGGGCGGTGGAGATCGAGACCCTGCGTGCGCAGGCGGAGGTGGAGCCCCTGCGGCTCCTGGCCTCGCAGATCGCGGACCTGAAGACCCACGGAGGTCCGGGCGCGCTGGAGGCGTACGTCCGCAACGTGCGGCTGGGGCTCTATGCGGAAGCCGGCAAGGCCGTCCTGGAGGTGGAGTGATGGAAACCGTCGTCGTCGCCTTCGTCACGTTCGCGCTCTGCTTCATCGCGGGCCCGGTGATCATGGGCCTGCTGAGGACGCTGGGCTTCTACGCCATCGTCCAGGAGCGCCAGTGCCTGGTGTTCGTGCTCTTCGGGAAGGTGATCGCGGTCCTGGACGATCCGGGGCTCCACTTCCTCTGGCTCCGCATGGGCTGGCGGGCCCCCCTCGTGGGCTGGCTGGGCAAGCGGTACGTCATCGACCTGCGCCTGGACCAGGAGTACCTGCGCAGCGCGCCGGTGAACTCGGAGGAGGGCGCGCCCATGGGCATCGGCATCTGGTACGAGATGTACATCTCGGACCCCGTCGCCTACCTCTTCAAGAACACGGACCCCCGGGGCTCGCTGGCGGCCAACGTGAGCAACTCGGCGGTGCGCTGCCTCAGCAACCTGCCGTTGGGCTCCATGCTCAGCGACCGCCACGCCATGAGCCAGACGGTGCGCACGGAGGTGTCGCCCCAGTCCCACGAGTGGGGCTATCGGCTGGGCTCGGTCTACATCCGGAAGGTCCATTTCCGGGACGGCGACATGATCCGCCAGATCGAGAGCAAGGTGGTCAACCGCCTGCGCCAGGTCACGTCCAGCATCAAGCAGGACGGGGTCAACCAGGTGAACATCATCACCAGCACGGCCGAGCGGCAGGCGGCGGTGGAGTTCGCCAAGGCCGGGGCGGTGCGCCCGGAGATCGTGGGTGCCGCCCTCCAGGAGATCAGCCAGGATCCGCAGGTGTCCGAGGCGCTCTTCCGGGTGCTGGAGGTCCAAAAGCTCACGGGCCGCAAGGCGGCCATCACCCTCGTGCCGCGGGGGCAGGCGCTCCTGCCCCAGCTGCTGGCGGCGGCGCCCCAGCCGGGGGGGCAGGGCTGAGGCCAGGGGCCTGAGGGCGCCTCCCCCCGGGGGCGTCCTCAGGCCCGGAGGCCGGCCGCGCGCAGGAGGACGTCCTCCAGGTCCCGGGCGAAGGCCGGGGCGTCCATGAGGGGGCTGCGGACCATGCGGGGCCGCAGGTCCCGGCGCAGGGCCTCCAGGCGGTCCAGGTCCCCGGCGAGGCCGGCGGCGGCGGCCACGAAGGCGTCGTCGTCCCAGGCGGCGAGCCCGGGGAGGCCCAGGTTCTGGAGCTGACTCCAGCCGGCCCGGCCCACGACGGTGGCGCCCACCCGGGTGACGACGGGCACGCCCATCCAGAAGGCGTCCAGGCTGGTGGTGTGGCCGTTGTAGGGGAGGGTGTCGAGGCAGAGGTCGATCTCCCGGTATTCGGCCAGATAGGCGTCCCGCGCCTGGAAGGGCACGAAGTCGACCCGGTCGGGGCCGGGGAGCTGGCTGAGCACCCAGGCCCGGCTGGCGCCCTCGGGGGCCAGGAGGCGGAGGCGGGAGCCGGGCACGGCCTCCAGGACCCGGGCCCACAGGGCCAGGACGCCGGCGTTCACCTTGCAGAAGTTGTTGAGGCAGCCGAAGGTCACCCGCCCGTTTCGCCGGGCCGGGAGGGGGCCGGGCTCGGGGCCCTCGGCCAGGGGGTCGTAGCACCAGAAGGTGCGGGGGAGGTGGAGGGTGCGCTCGGCGTAATGGGCGTCGTGGAGGCCCGGCGGGTCCAGGTAGGGGTCGCTGATGCGGGCGTCCACGGCGGAGAGGCCGGTGGTGCCGGGGTAGGCGAGCCAGGCGACCTGGATGGGGGCGGGCTTGCGGGCGAGGACGCCCGGGCGGCCTCCGGCCATGTGCATGGTCAGGTCCACCAGCACCTCGATGCCGTCCTCGCGGATCCGGGCGGCCAGTTCGGCATCGTCCAGGCGGGCACAATCCCGCCAGGCGGGGACGAGGCCCTTCAGGCGCTCCGTCACGCCATCGGGCCGGGCCACGGTGGCGTAGGCGGTGACGTGGACCCGGCTGGGGTCGTGGTGGGCGAAGAGGGGCAGGGTGAAGAAGGCCTGGCAGTGCCACCGGAAGTCCGGCGACAGGTAGCCCACGCGTAGGGGGCCGCCGGACCGGGGCGGGGCGGGGGGCAGGCGCAGGGCGGCCCCCTGGGGGGGCTCGCAAAGCCGGGCGGCCTGGAGGAGGGCCTCCGGGGAGGCCCCGGGGGCGAAGGGGGTCAGGTAGGCCAGGTTGCCGCGGGCGAGGGGGTCCCCGGGATCCAGGTCCAGGGCCCGCCCCAGGGCGGGCAGGGCCAGGTCCACGCGGCCCAGGTCCTTGAGGAGGTTGGCCAGGGCGATCCACGCGAGGGGGGAGCCGGGGTCCTCGGTCACGGCCTGCTCCAGCAGGTCCCGGGCGAGGTCGGGGGTTCCGAGGGCCCGGGCGGCGACGCTGGCGTTGAGCCGGCCCTCGGGGCAGTCGGCGGCCAGGAAGGCCGCGAGGGCCTCCCTGGGCCGGCCGGCCATCAGGAGGGCGTTGCCCAGGTTGTTGGAGGCTTCGGGGCAGGGGCCGCCGGCCAAGGCCTCCTGGTACCGGGCCGCGGCCTCGGCCCACCGCCCGCAGGCGGCCGCCTCATCCCCGCGCCGGAAGGCCTCCTGGGCCGCGGGATCCGCCATGGGGGATCACTTGCTGGTGAGGGTCACGCTGCGGAGGTTGAAGCCCACCTTCTGGAGGTCCAGCACCTTGCCGGCCAGGTTGACCAGGAGGAGGGTCTCCAGCTCGTCGCCGCCCTTCTTGGTGGAACCGACGGGGGGGATGGAGGCGACGGGCCGGGCATTGGGCAGCCAGGACATGCCCAGGTCGAACTTCAGGACGCCGACGGGGAAGCCCATCTGGCCGGCCAAGCGGTCAATGCGGCCCTGGTTGTTGTAGGAGAGCGTCAGGGAGGCGGGGCCTTCCATGCCGCGGCTCTGGTTCTCCAGGGTGACGCTGGTGGGACGGCCGCCGGAGTAGTGGAAGGTCATCCGGGTGCGGATGCCCTGGGCCTCGTTATGGAAGTTCATCTTCTGGGGCAGCTTCGTGGCCTTGTCGAAGACCACCTCGAGGCGGCCGCGCTTCCAGAACCCGAGGCTCTCCGCCATGCTCTGCTCGCGCTTCTTGGCGTCGTAGGCGCCGGTGGGGGCGTTGAACACCAGGGTCTGGCCGCCGGAGGCGTCCTCGCGGCCCAGGGTGGCCTTGAACATGGTGCCCTTGGTGTAGACGGCCTTGATGTCGTTCACGCACTCGGTGAACCAGGTGCGGAAGTACTGGGGCGGCCGGGTGGGGGGGAGGTCGATCTTGGTGGTGTAGGCGTTGAGCTCCTTGCTGTACAGGAAGCCCTTGTTGCCGGTCCGGGTGTAGAGGAGGGTGCCGAAATCGCCCTTGAACTCCGTGCGGAAGTCCGCGTTGGCGAAGTAGGTGCCCTTGAGGTGCGCGTTGATGGTGCCGCCCTGGGTGAAGTTGCCCTTCAAGGCCCCCTGGCCGGCCTGCTCCACCTTGGCGTTGGCCGCGGCGGCGGTGAACTGGATGGAGAGGTTGCCCTCGAGCTCCACGGCGGGGATCTTCTCGTACGCCTCGCCGAACCAGGCGGCGTTCACGGCGTCCAGCACCTGGTCCAGGCTCTGGCGGGCGAAGGTGGCCTCCATGCTTTCCTTGGCCTGGGCTTTTTCCGCGCTCTTGGCCTTGGGGGTGGCCTTGGTCTGGGCCTGGACGGCGGGTCCGGCCAGCAACAGGGCGGCCATCAGGACGGGAATGCGCATCGTCATGAATGTCTCCAGCAAGGGCTATCGCCCAAATTGATGATTCTTCTGGGCCTGAAGTTCCCGGCGCTGGCGACCGAAGCAGGCGGCGCACAGGGCGGCGGCCGGATCGGGGGGCACGAAGGAGACATACTCCTGCGTGCCGCAGGCCGAGCAGGTGATCTGGGTGAGGATCTGGGCGTCCGACCTCCGGGGGGGCTTCCGGGGGGGATTGGCCTTCCGGTGGCAGGCGGGGCAGTTGAAGAACTTCTCCTCCGGGGCCAGCCGGAAGGGCTTGCCGCAGGTGGCGCAGATCTTTTCACGGGTCGCGACGGCGGGAGCGGCCGAGCGCTTCTGCACCTTCACGGAGCCGGGGGCCCCCTGTTCCGCCGGGGCGGGTTCGGGGCTGGCGGGGACGTCGGGGGGGCGTGGGGTCATCTTGGGCTCTGAAAGGTCAATCGAACTTCGAAGATCATAGCATCCCCCCCCTGGGACCCGGCGGATGGCATCCTGGATGACATGGAACATGCGCACCCCCTCCTGGAACCCCTGCTGGCGGGCCAGACCCGGGCACTCGCCCGGGCGATCTCCTGGATGGAAAACGGGCACCCGGACGCTCGGCACCTCATGGCCCAGGTCTGGCCCCACCTGGGGCGGGCCCGGGTCCTGGGCCTGACCGGGGCGCCGGGCAGCGGCAAGTCCACCTTGACCGACCAGCTGGCCCGGACCCTGCGGGCCGAGGGCCGGAAGGTGGGGATCCTGGCCGTGGACCCCACCTCCCCCTTCAGCGGCGGGGCCATCCTGGGCGACCGCATCCGCATGGGCCGCATCGCGGCCGATCCCGGGATCTTCATCCGCTCCATGGCCACCCGGGGAGCCCTCGGCGGCCTCGCCCGGGCCACCCAGGACGCCATCGACCTCCTGGACGCGGCGGGCTTCGACGACGTGCTGGTGGAGACGGTGGGCGTGGGCCAGGACGAGGTGGATGTGGTGAGCTGCGTCCACACCTGCTGCGTGGTGCTGGTGCCGGGCATGGGGGACGAGATCCAGGCCATCAAGGCCGGCATCATGGAGGTGGCCGACCTCTTCGTGGTGAACAAGGCCGACCGGGACGGGGCGGACAAGGTGGAGCAGGAGATCGAGGCCATGAAGGCCCTGGGCTCCTCCAAGGCCTGGGACCCGCCCGCGCTGAGGACCGTCGCCGCCCAGGGCGAGGGGGTGCGGGAACTGCTGGCCAAGGTCCGGGAGCACCAGGACTGGCTCACCGCCCACGGCGGCCTCCAGGCCAAGGCGCGGGAGCGGGCCCGGCTGCGCTTCGGCAGCCTCCTGGCGGAGGAGGCCGCCCGCCGCGCCCGCGCCAGGGCGGGGGAGGACCGGGTCCGGGACCTGGTGGACGCCATCGCCGCCCAGCGCATGGACCCCTACGCCGCCGTCGAGGCCGTACTTGGATATTGAATAATTCGAACGCTTGCGCATACTCAGCGCATGCCGTCCGACTTCTTCCAGCTCGACGACGCCGCGACCATCCGGATGGTCTTCCAGCGCCTCTGCCGCGCGGGCGGGGAAATTTCCATGCGGGTGGAAGGCCGGGAGTGGTCCTTCCCGATCTTCGAGGAGGTGGAGGGCCGCATCGTCGTGGGCATCACCTCCCAGGAGCGGACCCGCTGGAACATGCGGGTGGGCGACCACTACCGCATGACGGTCTTCGACCGGGGGCGGAAGTTCCAGGGCACGGTCGAGATCGCGGACTTCGGCGTCCAGGACGGTTCCGAATGCGCCTTCATCGAGCAGCCCCGCGTCCTCAAGGGCCGCGACTACCGGGGCGTCGCCGACTTCGTGCCCGAGAAGCTGTTCAAGGCCGTCTTCACGAGCCCCAGCATGGACTTCTGCGACGCCCGGATCCGGGCCATGGGCGGCGAGGGCGTCCAGCTGCCCCTCTACGGCACCGGCGCGGTGAAGGAGGGCCAGCTCAAGCCGGACACCCCCACCACCCTGGAGCTGTCCCTGGACCTGGAGGCCAAGTTCGTGCTGGCCGCGATGTGCGACTCCATGGAGGAGGGCGTCGCCTGCCTCCGCTTCCGGGAGAAGCCCGACGCGCAGGTGCTGCGCGACTACCGCCTCTGGCTGAACGAGGCGATGATCGCCCAGGACCGCAAGGACCGGGAGCTGTTCCAGAGCCGGGGCATCCGGGCGGACCGCTCCGCCGGCGGCGTGAAGCGCTCGGCGCCCACCCTCCAGGTGCTGGTGGAGAAGGATCCCCTCGTCCTCGTGGTCGGGGAGCCCCCCTTCTCCCAGCGCCTGGGCGAGGCCCTGGGCCGCAAGTACGGCGTGGCGGGGCTGGACTACGCCCGGGGCGAGTTCAAGGGGCTCCTGGGTCCCCTGGGCGTGGAGGGCGCCGCCTGGGGCCGGGTGCGCCTCGTGATCGTCCACCAGCGGCTGCGGGCCATGAGCGGCATGGAGCTGGCCTCCAGGCTCCTCAAGGACGGCCCCCTCCCGGTGCCCCTCCTCGTGGCCGGCACCGAGGAGGACGCGCCCCTGAAGCGCGCCCGCGCCCAGGCCATGGGGGCCGCCGACTTCGTCGTCGTGGACCCCTTCCGGATCCTCTCCGTCCTCCAGAGCGTGGACCAGGCCTACCGGCAGTCCTCCTAGACCCAGAACAGGGCGGCGGCCCCCGCGAGGGAGACCACGGTGCCCGCCCAGGCGCGGGGCGAGACCCGCTCGCGGAAGACGAAGACCGACAGGGGCAGGAGGATCACCGGCGACAGGGACATGAGGGTGGCCGCCACGCCCATGGAGGCGTGGGTGATGGCGTAGAGGGAGAGGACCACGCCGATGAAGGGGCCCGTGACCGCGCCCACGAAGATGAGCACGGAGGCGCGGACGTCCCGCAGGCGCCGGGCCTGGTCCAGGAACTGGCCGCGGACGAGGAACCACAGGCTGATGGCGGCGGTGCCGGCCACCACGCGGACCAGGTTCGCGGAGAGGGAGGGGAGGCCGCCCCGCATGCCGTACTCGGAGAGGATCAAGCCCACGGACTGGCCCAGGGCGCCGCCGATGCCCAGGAGGACGCCCAGGCTCCGGGCCCCGCCGTGGGTCCCGGTGGCGCCGTCCGACCCCTCCGCCACCACCCAGGCGATGCCCCCGAGGGTGGCGGCGATGGCGGCCAGTTTCAGCGGGGAGAGGGTCTGGCCCAGGAAGGCCCAGGCGAGGAGGGCGCTGAAGACGGGGGAGAGGGTCATGAGCAGCATGGCCACCCGAGCCCCCAGGAGGAGGAAGGCCTCGAAGAGCAGGGCGTCCCCCAGGGCGAAGCCGATGAGGCCTGAGACGCCCAGGGCGGCGAGCCGGGCGCCGCCCGCGTGGAAGGGGAAGGGCGTGCCGTACAGGAGCTGGTGCACCACGAGGAGCATGGCCAGGGCCATGAAGAGGCGGGAGGCGTTCACCGCCGGCGATCCAACGCGCCGCCCGGCCAGGGTGAAGCATACGGAATTGATGGACCAGCAAACGGCCGTCAACAGGGCTGCCAATTCTCCGGCGTAGGGCATCCGGGCTCCAGAAAGGGCGCTCGGGCGCCCACATCATCTTACGAGGTTTCAGGCGGGCGGGGAAACCCACGGGTTCCAATGTTTACTGCGACAGTCTACAATAGGGTTTCATACCGGTTCCGGAGTCTTTCCCATGGATGGTCTACTTTTCTGGCATCGCCTGCAGTTCGGCTTCACCGCGACCTTCCATTACCTGTTCCCGCAGCTGACGATGGGACTGGCCCTGGTGATCGTGCTGCTAAAGGGGCTGGCCCTCTGGAAGCAGGAGCCGCGGTTCCATACGGCCGCGCGCTTCTGGATCCGCATCTTCGGGCTCACCTTCGCGGTGGGTGTGGTGACGGGCATCCCCCTGGAATTCCAGTTCGGCACCAACTGGGCCCGCTTCTCCCGGGACGCCGGCGGCGTCGTGGGCCAGACCCTGGCCATGGAGGGCATGTTCGCCTTCTTCCTGGAGAGCACCTTCCTGGGCCTGCTGGTCTTCGGGGAGCGGAAGCTGGGCGAGCGCATGCATGCCCTGGCGGCCGTGGCCCTCTTCCTGGGGAGCTGGCTCTCGGGCTACTTCATCGTGGCCACCAACGCCTTCATGCAGCACCCGGTGGGCTACCAGGCGGTGGGCGGCGCCCTGCAGCTGTCCAGCTTCGCGGCCTTCGTCTTCAACCCGTGGGCCCTCGTGCAGTACGCCCACACCATGACGGGGGCGGTCGTGACGGGCGCCTTCGTGGTGGCGGCGGTGGGGGCCTTCTGGACCCTCCAGGGCCTCCATCCCGGGCAGGCCCGCCTGAACCTGCGCCTCGGCGTGGCCCTGGGCCTGGTGGCGAGCCTCGCGGCGGCCTTCCCCACCGGTGACCAGCAGGGCAAGCTCGTGGCCCGTCACCAGCCCGTGGCCCTGGCGGCCATGGAGGGGCGGTGGCACAGCGGCCCCTACGCCGAAGTGAACCTCATCGGCCAGCCCGATGTGCGGAACCAGCGCCTGGAGAACCCCGTGCCTCTGCCGGGCATCCTGAGCTTCATCGCCTACGGCTCCTTCTCCAGCGACGTGCGGGGCCTGGACGCCTTCCCCCCGGACCAGTGGCCCACCAACATCGAGCTGCTCTACTACGGCTTCCACATCATGGTGGGGCTGGGCACCCTCTTCATCGCCCTGATGGGCCTCTCGGCCCTCCTGCTCTGGCGGGGGATCCTGGACCATGCGCGGCCCGTCCTCTGGTGCCTGATGCTGGCCTTCCCCTTCCCCTTCATCGCCAACAGCGCGGGGTGGATGGTGGCGGAGCTGGGCCGCCAGCCCTGGCTCGTCTTCGGGCTCCTGCGCACCGCGGACGGCACCTCCCACCTGGTCCACCCGGGCCAGACGATCTTCACGGCCCTGGGCTTCGCCGGACTCTACCTCGTCCTGGGCCTCCTCTACCTCTTCCTGGTGAGCCGGGAAGTGGCGCACGGACCCAAGGAGTAGGTCATGGAGATGTTCTGGTTCTGGTCCGTGGCGGTGGTGATGGCCCTCTACGCCATCCTGGACGGCTTCGACTTCGGCGCGGGGATCCTGCACCTCTTCGTGGCGCGCACGGACGCCGAGCGCCGGCAGGTGCTCGCGGCCATCGGGCCCTGGTGGGACGGCAACGAGGTGTGGCTCCTGGCCGGCGGGGGCGTGCTCTTCCTCGCCTTCCCCAAGGTGCTCGCGGCCTCCTTCTCCGGGTTCTACCTGGCCATGTTCCTCGTGATCTGGTGCCTCCTCCTGCGGGGCATCTCCATCGAGTTCCGCTCCCACCTGGGCGACGGCCTCTGGCGCGCATTCTGGGACGGGGTCTTCGCCCTGGCCAGCGCCTTCATGCCGGTGCTCCTGGGCGCGGCCCTGGGCAACGTGGTCCGGGGCGTGCCGCTGGACGGCTCCGGCTTCTTCAATATCCCCCTCTTCACCCACTGGGACGTGCAGAATCCCGTGGGCATCCTGGACTGGTACACCGTGCTGATGGGCCTCTTCGTGCTGGCGGCCCTGGCCTGCCACGGGGCCCTGTACCTGGCCTGGAAGACCGACGGCCCCGTCCGGCACCGCAGCCGCACCGCGGCGCTGCGCCTCTGGACGGCCGTGGTGGGCCTGGCCCTGGCCGCCACCATCGCCACCGCCCGGGTCAACCCGGACCTCTACGCGCGCCTGCCCCACGCCCCCCTGGCCTGGGTGGGCCTCGCCCTCTACGTGGGCGGCCTGGGCGTGGCCCTCGCCGGCCTCCGCCTGGAGCGGGACCTCCTGGCCTTCGCCGGTTCCAGCGCCTTCATCCTCGGCATCCTCGTCGCCACCGCCGCCTGCGTCTGGCCGGTGATGCTCCGCTCCACCCTCGACCCCCGCTTCAGCCTGGACGCCCTGAACGCCAGCGCCGGCCCCTACGCCCTCCGGGCCGGGATGCGCTGGTGGATCGTGGCCTTCGTCCTGGCCCTGGGCTACTTCGCCTTCCTCGGCCGCGTCCACCGCGGCAAGGTCCAGGCGGGGGACTACGGGCACGAGTAGGGGGGCTCAGCCCCGGGGCAGCTCCACCCGGGCGGCGCCGATGCGGGCCGCGAGGTCCTCGGCGGCCCGTTCCAGGCGCTGGAGCCGGGCCTTGCCAGGCCGGATTCCCGGCTCCCACCAGAGCCCCTGGACCTCCAGGACGCCGCGGTCCCGCTGGAACTTGGGATCCAGGCGCCCCACCAGGCGCTCCCCCTCCAGGATGGGGAGCACGTAGTAGCCGTACTGGCGCTTGGCCTGGGGCACGAAGGCCTCGAAGCGGTAGTCGAACCCGAAGAGGCGCAGGGCCCGCGCCCGGTCGCGCAGGATGGGATCGAAGGGGCAGAGGAGCACCATCCGGTCCCCGGGCTCGCCGGCCTCCCGCAGCCGGGCCTCCCAGTCCGGGACGGCGACGGCGGGGCGGGGGGGCTCGCCCTGGATCTCCACCGGCACGGCCCGCCCCGTGCGGACGGCCCGGGCGCACCAGGCCTCGGCCTCGGCGGGCGCCACGGCCTCCCAGAAGGCGGCGAGCTCCCGGGGGGTGGCCGCGCCCAGGCGGTCCAGGGCGGAGGCGCAGGCCCAGTCCAGGTGGGCGGCGCGGGAGGGGACGGGGAGACCGTGGTGGGCCGGCAGCACCCGCTCGGCCAGGTCGTACACCTTGTGGAAGTTCACCCGCCGCGCCACGGCCAGCTCCCCGGTGTGCCAGAGGAACTCCAGCGCGGCCTTGGCCGGCTTCCAGCCCCACCAGGCGCTGCCGCCCACGGCCTTCGGGTGCTCGAAATCCGCGCTCATGAGGGGCCCCTCCTCGCGGATGCGCGCCCGGACGGCCTTGAGGAGGGTCTCCACCTGTTCGCCCACCCGTTCCCGCCACCAGGCGCTGGCCAGGAGGTGCTGGCGCCGCAGGGGGAACCGGCGCTTCCACTGGGGGTAGAAGGCGAGGGGAATGGCGGAGGCGTCGTGGGTCCAGTGCTCGAAGAGGCGCCGCTCGCCCTCCAGGAGGGCATCGAAGTCCGGGCGGCGGTAGCCGGGGAGGCGGCTGCCCAGGGTCAGGTGGTGGGCGCGCTCCACGATGTTGATGGAGTCCATCTGCACGAAGCCCAGGCGATCCACGGCCTCCGCGGCGTCCCGGGGGGGCGCGCCCAGGAGGGCCTGGCCGGCGAGCAGGAGGCGGCGGGCCTGGGAGGGGGTCATGGCCTGGGGCGGAGGGGGCATGGGCGGATCCAGGGGGAAGTCTGCCAGAATACCCCCGGAGGCGCTCTTGGCCGGACATCTCATCCTCGTGCCCACCCCCCTGGGGAACCTGGGGGACCTCACGGAACGCGCCCGGGAGGCCCTGGCGGAGGCCGACCTGGTCGCCTGCGAGGACACCCGCCGCACCGGGGGGCTCCTGGCCCACCTGGGGCTCGAGAAGCCCCTGGCCCGCTTCGACGACCACGCCTCCCTGGATCACCGGGAGCGGGTGGCGCGGGCCCTGGCCGCGGGCCAGCGGGTGGCCTACTGCTCGGACGCGGGCATGCCGGGGGTGAACGATCCGGGCTTCGAGGTCGCCCGCCTCGCCCGGGACCTGGGGGCCCAGGTCACCGTGCTGCCGGGGCCTTCGGCGGTCACCCTCGCCGTGGTGGCCTCCGGGCTGCCCAGCCACGCCTTCAGCTTCTGGGGCTACCTGCCCTCCCGGGGCGAGCCCCGGCGGGCCGCCCTCCGGAAGCTGGCCGCCCGGGAGGAGACCGTCGTCGTCTTCGAGACGCCCCACCGCATCCACGAGACCCTGGCCGAGCTGGAGGAGGTGGCCCCCGAGCGGGAACTGGCCCTGGGCCGGGAGCTGACCAAGCTCCACGAGACCTGGTACCGGGGCACCGCAGCCCAGGTGCGGACCGCCCTGGGGACCGAGGGCCGCGGCGAGATGGTCCTGGTCCTGGCCGGGGCCGACGCCAAGCGCACCCTCGGGGAGGAGGCGCCGGAGGCGGAGCCCGCCGAAGGCCTGCCGGATTGGGCCCTCCGCTACCTGGACGCCGCCCGGGAGGGGGGCATGACCCTGCGGGAGGCCGTGAAGCCCCTGGCCCGGCACCTGGGTCTGCCCGCCAGCGACGTGTACCGCCTGGCGGTGGATCGGTAGGTGGTCGCCTACCGACCCGTCGGTTGGCGGTAAAGAAACTGTGAAATTAAGCCGAAGGGTGAAAATCGGACCTGGAAGTGTGTTTCCATGGGGGCATGCGATCTGCAGTCCCAAGGAGGTCCTGCCGGATGGAGGGCAGCCCCCTGGATCGGTGGTCAGGCCACCTTTCCATCAGACCGTTCCAAGGATCTTTTTCCCAACCCACCTTCTCAGGAGCCAACCCATGAGAATCAACCGCTTCGCCGTCATGGCCGCCCTCGTCGCGGCCGGTTTCGCCCAGGCCCAGGATCTCAAGGTCAACGCGCTGACCGAGTTCTGGTACACCCAGATGCTGAACACCAACCTGCGCTGGGATTCCGCCGCCAAGCCCGGCGGGGCCTCCTCCTACTACGAGGGCCTCTCCTCCGGCCGTTTTTCCGAGAACTCCTTCCACGTCAAGCGCGTGGAGATCTCCGGCAGCTGGAAGGTGAGCGACGAGTGGGCCGCGAACTTCATGTTCGATCCCAACCTGCCCACCAACACGGTCACCAACAACATCCTGCAGGACCTCGCCATCACCTGGACCCCCGCCGCCGTGAAGGGCCTCACCGTGAAGGCCGGCCAGTTCAAGATGCCGACCGTCTACGAGTCCACCCTGGTGGCCTCCCGCGAGATCCTCTTCTTCGACCGCGCCCAGCTGGCCCGCCAGTTCGGTGAGCGCCGCGACCGCGGCGTGTGGTTCGCCTACAGCTACGGCGATCCCAAGGGCTTCAAGGGCACGTTCAACGTCGCCGTCTCCAACGGCTCCTCCGACGACGGCTCCTCGGGCAAGCAGTCCGTGGACGCCAACGCCCAGAAGGACTACACCTTCCGCTACGATGCGTCCTACGGCGCCAACCACAAGTTCGGCGTCTACCACCGCGTCGGCGAGACCAACATGAAGACCGCGGGCGCCGTGACCCTGCCCGCCGCCTGGAGCGCCGCCGGCGTCACCAACCAGGCCGTGCTGGACAACCGCGACAAGACCACCCTGACGGGCGCCTTCTACGCCTTCGACAACGCCAAGTGGCACTTCGAGGCCGAGGGCGCGACGGGCATCCTGGGCCGCCGCTACCCCAGCCTCTTCACCACCGCCGCCACCCCCCTGCGCGAGCACCTGGACCAGACCTTCCTCGGCTACCAGGTGACCGGCGTCTACAAGATGGGCGCCCACCAGTTCCTCGCGCGCTACGACTTCATGAACTACAACTCCGGCGACGACTGGTACACCACCTACAACCCCTACAAGATGGCCAACGCCACCACCGGCCTGGGCTACGATCTGACCCCCAAGTACACGGAGGTCACCGCCGGGTACAACTACCTGTTCAATCCCAGCAAGGCCACCTACGGCAAGATCAAGGTGAACTACATCTGGCGCAGCAAGAACTTCCTGCTGCCCCGCACGGGCCAGACCGGTGAGCAGGGCGGCGACAGCCTCGTCGTCTCCTTCATGATCGCCTACTAGTTCATTCTTGCCTAACCCGGGACCGCCCCCCACAGGGGACGGTCCCAGCTTTTTTTGACAGGAAAAAAAAAGGTTGTGTGGTTGTCAAAAAACTTTGGGGTATTCTCTGGTAAGTCCGGCATTCCTCCATTCCCATCCAGGTGTCTCTTCAGGTGCCCAGGAATTCCTGACGCACCGGCATCCCAACCCGTCATCTGTTGAAGAACATGCCCATGACCGGCCCTGACACCAAGAACGTCCAAACCTACACCAGCGGCCCGCTGAAGCTTGTGATCCTCAAGCGGGATCCGATCCCGGCCAAGGCCATGCCCTCCAACGAGTCGTGGACGCTGGTCCTGCCCACCAGCCCCATCCGGGTGTGCACGGGCGAGGACCAGGAGGAGGGGGTCATCCCCCGCGGCAGCCTCGCGCTGCTGATGCCCGGGTTCGGCCACACCTTCAAGCGCCACCATCCCGAGACGCCCTTCGGGTTCACGGCGCTGCAGATGGACGGGCCCTTCCCCGAACCCCTCGTCTCCATCCTCCAGCACCCGCCCCGCAAGTGGCAGGAGCAGAGCTTCGCGGTTCTGCGCAGCCAGAGCCTGAAGCAGCTCTTCGGCATCTTCACCCAGGAGATCGCCAATCCCGAGGGCCTCCAGCTCATGACCCGGGAGCTCTTCCTGATCCTCCTCGGCGCCGAGCTGAACCGCCTCTGCGAGAAGGAGGACCGCGCCCGGTTCCCCTACCGCCTCAGCCGCTCCACCCTCCAGCTCGTCCTCGACCACATGGAGGCCCACCTGGGCGCCCCCAACAGCGTGCCTGAGATGGCGAAGCTGGCGCGCTGCACGCCGGACCATTTCATCCGCCTCTTCCGGGAAGCCACCAGCACCACGCCCCACCAGTACCTGATCGAGCGCCGCCTCCAGCGGGCCGTGCAGATGCTGAGCGACGGCGAGCGCCCCCTGGACGTGGCCGAGAGCCTGGGCTTCTACGACGCCTCGGCGTTCACCCGCGCCTTCAAGCGCCGGTTCGGGGTGCCCCCGAGCAAGTACGCCCAGGAAGCCTACGACCGGCAGTTCAAGAAGAACTGATGGAACGGGTCCAGACCGCCGTCCTCGGCGCCGGCGTGGTGGGCCTCGCCCTGGCCCGGCGCCTGGCGTCGGAGGGGCGCGAGGTGGTGATCCTCGAAGCCGCGGACCGCATCGGGACCGGGGCCAGCTCGCGCAACAGCGAGGTCATCCATGCCGGCGTCTACTACGCCCCGGGCTCCCTCAAGGCCCGGCTCTGCGCGCCCGGCCGGCAGGCCTTGTACGCGTACTGCGCCGCCCGCGGGATCGCCCACCGGCGCTGCGGCAAGCTCATCGTGGCCGGCCCCGGCCAGGAGGCGGCCCTCCGCGCCCTCCGCGCCCGGGGGGAGGCCAACGGGGCGGGCGACCTCCAGGAAATGGACGGCGCCGGGGCCCGGGCGCTGGAGCCCGAGGTCCGGTGCGCGGCGGCCCTCCTTTCGCCCGAGACGGGCATCGTGGATTCCCACGGCCTCATGAGGGCCCTCCTGGCGGACGCGGAGGCCGAGGGCGCCGTCCTCGTCCTGCGGAGCCCCGTGCTGGGCGGCGCGGCCGCCCCCGGGGGCGTGATGCTGCGGGTGGGCGGCGAGGCCCCTCTGGAGCTTCTGGCGGAGCGGGTCTACAACTGCGCGGGCCTGGGCGCCCACGCCCTGGCCGGCCGCATCGACGGGCTGCGCCGGGAAGCCCTGCCGCCCTTCCACCGGGCCAAGGGCAGCTACTTCGCCCTCGCGGCCCCAGCCCCCTTCTCCCGGCTGGTCTACCCCGTGCCGGAGGCCGCGGGCCTGGGCGTGCACCTCACCCTGGATCTGGCCGGCCAGGCCCGCTTCGGCCCCGACGTGGAGTGGGTGGAGGCGGAGGACTACGCCGTGGACCCCCGCCGGGCCGAGGCCTTCTACGGCGCCATCCGCGCCTACTGGCCCGGCCTGCCCGACGGGGCCCTCCAGCCCGCCTACGCCGGCATCCGCGCCAAGCTGCAGGGCCCCGGCGAGCCCGCGCGGGACTGGCTCGCCCAGGGCCCCGGGGAGCACGGCGTGCCGGGCCTGGTGAACCTCCTGGGCATCGAATCCCCGGGCCTCACCGCCTGCCTCGCCCTGGCGGACCACGTGGCGGGGCTTCCGGTCTGAGCTTCCCGGCCGGGCCTCAGGCGCGGAGCGTCGGCGGGAGCGTGGGCCTACGCCGCGCCCGGGTGGCCTGCTCGAAGGCATAGCCCAGCTTCAGGAGGACCCCCTCGCTCCAGGCCCGGCCGAAGAAGCTGAGGCCCACGGGGAGGCCCGCGGCCAGGCCCGCGGGAACGGTGAGGTGCGGGTATCCGGCGACGGCGGCGGGGGTGTAGCAGCCCATGCCCGCGCTGTCGCCGTTCACGAGGTCGATGGTCCAGGCGGGGGTGCCGGAGGGGGCGATGAGGGCGTCCAGGCGGTGCTGGTCCATCAGGGCGTCGATGCCCCGGCGCGAGAGGGTCCGGCAGGTCTCCAGGGCCTTGAGGTAGGCCGGATCGTGCAGGCCGCCCTTGGCCTGGGCCTGGAGCAGGAGCTCCTGGCCGAACCAGGGCATCTCCCGGTCCCGGTGCGTCTCGTTGAAGGCGATGAGGGTCTCCATGTCCCGCACCGTGTGCCGGGGGCAGCGCGCGCCCAGGTACGCGGCGAGGTCCGCCTTGAACTCGGTGAGCAGGACCTCCAGCTCCGCCTTCTCGTAGTCGGCGGTGGGCAGGTCGAGGGGGTCCACGAGGACGGCGCCCCGGTCCGCCAGGGCCTTCAGGGCCGCGTCCACCGCCGGGCGCATGGCCCGGGTCTCGGGGAAGAAGTTCCTGACCACGCCCAGGCGCGCGCCGCGGAGGCCGTCGGCGTCCAGGAAGGCCGTGTAGTCGGGATGGGCCTTGGCGCCGGCCGTGGCCGGGTCGCGGGGATCGGGGCCCGCCAGGGCCGAGAGGAGGAGGGCCGCGTCCCGCACGCTGCGGGCCATGGGGCCCGCCGTGTCCTGGGTGTGGGAGAGGGGGATGATGCCGGCGCGGCTCACGAGGCCCACGGTGGGCTTCAGGCCGACCAGGCCACAGATGCTGGCGGGGCTGATGATGCTCCCGTCGGTCTCGGTGCCCACCGCGGCCGCGCACAGGCCCGCCGCCGTCGCGGCGCCGGAGCCGGAGCTGGATCCCGAGCAGTTGCGGTCCAGGGCGTAGGGGTTGCGGGTGAGGCCGCCGCGCCCGCTCCAGCCGCTCACGGAGTGGGTGGAGCGCAGGTTGGCCCATTCGCTGAGGTTCGTCTTGCCGAGGATCACGGCCCCCGCCTCGCGGAGGCGGGAGACGAGGTGGGCGTCCCGGGCCGGGGGCGGCGCGTCCACCAGGGCCAGGGAGCCGGCGGTGGTCAGCATGCGGTCGGCGGTGTCGATGTTCTCCTTGAGGAGCACCGGGATGCCGTGGAGGGGGCCGCGGGGGCCCCGGGCCTTGCGCTCGCGGTCCAGGCTCCGGGCGAGCTCGAGCGCGTCGGGATTGACCTCCACGACGGCGTGGAGCTGGCGGTCCACGGTGCGGATGCGGGCCAGGTAGTGGCGGGTGACGGCCTCCGACGTCCAGCGTCCCGAGGCCATGCCCCGGGCCAGGTCGTCCAGGCCCGCGTCCTCGAGGCGGGGGCCCGCGGCCGGCGCGGGGCGGCGCGTCCCGGCCGCCGTGGCCGCGGCGGCGCCGGCGGCGAGGGCGAGGAAGGTCCTGCGGGCGAGGAGGGTGGTCATGGGGCCTCCGGATCCTGCCAGTGACGGCGGATCAGCCCCGTCACGAGCCGGCGGAAGAAGAGGGGGTGCTGGCCGGCGCGGTCCGTCGTGAGGGCCGCGCGGATTTCCTGGGCGAACAGGTTGACGGTGCCGCGCTGGCCGCCGGCGGCGAGGACGACGATGGGGCAGCGGGGGGGGCACTTCTCCAGGAGGGAGCGGAGGCGGTGGCAGCCCTCCACGCTGCCCTCGCAGGGCACCACCAGGAGGCGGGGCGGCGCCTGGTCCAGGGCCTCGCGGAGGGGCACCAGCACCGGCGGCACGACCCGCACGGTCTGGGCGCCCTCCAGGGCCTGCTGGATCTCGGCGATCACGTCCGGTTCGCCGCCCAGGACGAGGAGCCCCTGGGGCGCGGGGCGGGGGGCGGCGGCCTTCACGGCCTGGGCCCGCAGGGCCGCGCGGTTGTCCCAGCGGCGGAGGGCCTCCGTGAACCGGGGCTGGAGCCAGGAGGCCAGCGCCTGGCCGTCGATGGGGTCCAGGTCCAGGAAGGCCAGGCCGAGGCTCTGGCCGCTGGCGTGGATCACCTGGACGTTGGTTTCCAGGTCGGGTCCCCGTTCGAGGCTGAACTGGGCCGAGACCCGCCGGCCCGGGACGAAATTCCGGCCGGGCAGGGGGTCCGTGCAGAAGACCGCCATGCCCGTGGTGCTGAGGTTCTCCACGTTGAACCGGGCGAAGACCATGCCGCCCTCCCCGTCGTCGGACCCCAGGGTGCCCTGGCAGCGCCCCACGTAGTCGACCCGGTAGGCCTTGCGCTGCTCCATGCGCCGGAGCACCTGCGGCAGGGCGAGGCGGAGGTGCTTGCCGCCCTCCTCCTGCACGTACTCCAGGATCCGGGTGGGGCCGCCGTAGTGGGTGAGGCCCCAGGGGAAGCGGAGCTGCAGGTCCTTGCGGTCCAGGGTGTGGGCGGCCACGCTGCGGCTCATGGTGGCCCGCACGAGGATGGCGCCTTTGTCGATGGCCACGAAGCGCGAGGCGAAGGTGAGGTAGGGGGTGGCCAGCAGCAGCGTCTGGCGCCGGTCGCAGAGCTCGGCCAGGGCCTCGTCCCGGGCCGGGCCCGCGAGGTCGGGGAAGGCGGAGGGGAGGTTCCAGGCGCTCAGGTCCACGGCCGGCTCACGGTTCGGCGGGGGCCATGGGGCTGTCGCCCCCGTGGGTGTGGCGGCGGATGATGCCCTGGGCCAGGCGCTGGAGGAAGAGGCCCCGGGCCGGGTTCCAGACCATGGCGCTGGAGGCCTTGAGTTCACCCGACAGCTCGAAGAGGGAGGCGCCGTCCACCTGGGTGGCCAGCAGCAGGACGGGGGCCTTGGCCTGGGCCAGCTCCACCAGGGTCCGCAGGCGCTTCCGCTCGTCCAGGCCGGTGCTGGCCACGTGGAAGATCACGAGCGGGGGCGCCCCGGCCAGGGCGTCCTTGAGGGGCTGGAGGGAGGCGGGGATGTGCGCAAGGGGGCGGACGGGCGTCAGGAAGCCCGCGAGGTCGGTTTCCAGGGCGGCGTCCCCGCCCACCAGCAGGATGCCCGTCTGCTCCTGGCCCTTGGGCGCGGCGGTCCGGGCCTGGATGTCCAGGCGCTGGGACAGGCGCTCCCGTTCCTCCTCCCGCCGCAGGAAGACCCAGCGGGTGAGGGGCTGTTCCACGGCCGGTGGAAGGGCCGGCCGGAAGGCCACCCCCAGGGTGCGGGCCTGGGCGTGGCGGACCTCGGCGCGGGTCTCGATCTGGATGTCCGGGGCGAGGGGGATGGACAGGAGGAGGGGCGTGCCCGGGCCCATGGCCTGGGGGTCCACGTCCCGCTGGGCGTGGAGGCGGGCGCCCGTCGTGCTGATGTCCACGAGGGACCCCTGCAGCAGGTCCCCCTTGAGGGTCCCGTAGGTGACGGTGACCCGGCCCACCCGCTCGACCCGGTACCCGGAGCGCTGGTCGTTCTCCTGGAGGGCCTTGGGCAGCGTTAGCCTGACTGTTCGTTTGCCTTCCAGGATTCCGAGCCCCTTCATCTCCACCCTGGCCTCGAAGAAGCCGAGCCCGTCCGGGAAGCGCAGCCTCAGCTCGGGGGTCCGGAGGCCGAACATGGCGTCCTCCCGCGCCATGGTGGCGTGGACGTGCAGTTCCCCCTCGTGGATGCCCACGAAGCTGGACTCGAACCGCAGGTAGGGCGTCGCCAGGATGAGGAGCTCCCGCCGCGCGCAGGCCTGGCGCAGGACTTCCCTGACGTCGTCGGGCTTGGTGATGGTCTCGGGCAAGGGTGCTCCGCTGGGCTGGGCGGGTGAGGTATCCGTCGGACAGTCTAAGCGTTGTCTTGAGTTTAAGCGACCCCGCGAAGGGGTTTCCTGTGATGAAATGGAGCCATGGTGGACCCGGTCGGGCGCGAGGCTTCGAGGCGGGGGGCGGAGGCCTCCGGCCCTTCGGCCGTACTGGCCTACAGCGCGCCCCGGAGCGGCTTCGGGGACGAGTGGATGACCTTCCTGCCCATCGGGCTGGGCTTCCTCCAGGCCATGGCCCGCACCCGCGGCTACCCCTGCCGCCTGGCCAACCTCAGCGGCAAGGGCCGCAAGGAGGTCGTGGAGTACCTGCGGCGGCAGGCCCCCGCGGTGGTGGGCATCTCCATGTTCACCTTCAACCGCAAGCGCAGCGCGGACCTGCTGGCCTGGGCCCGGGAGGCCTGCCCCGGCGCGGTGCTCCTGGCCGGGGGGCCCCACCCCACCCACCTGGCGCGGGAGGTCTTCGAGGACTGCCCCCAGCTGGACGCCATCGTGAAGGGCGAAGGGGAGGTCCCCCTGGTGGAGATCCTGGCGCGGCTCGCCGACGGGCGCGACTGGCGCACGGCGCCGGGCCTCGTCCTGCGGGACGGCGAGACGCCCTCCCCGCCCCCCCTGGAGGACCTGGACATCATGGGGGCGCCGGTGGAGCACTTCCAGGCCGACTTCCTGGACGACCCCGGGCAGCTCAGCTACCTGAGCACCAGCCGCGGCTGCCCCGCCACCTGCAACTTCTGCAACACCCCGGAATTCTGGGGCAGCGCCGTGCGGTTCCGCAGCCCCGCCGCCGTCCTGCGGGAGATGCGCCTGCTCCGCGAGCGCCACGGCCTGACCTACTTCAGCTTCCGGGACGACACCTTCACCGCCAACAAGCTCCGGATCCTGGAGCTCATGCGGCTCATCCAGGCCTCGGGGATGCATCCCCTGTGGAACTGCCAGAGCCGGGTGAACCTCGTGGACGAGGACCGCCTCGTGGCCATGAAGCGCGCGGGCTGCGAGTTCATGCAGTTCGGCGTGGAGCACGGCAGCGAGCGCGTGCTGAAGCTCCTGGACAAGGGCACCAACATGCGCCAGGCCCGCAAGGCCCTGGAGCTGGTGCGCCGAGTGGGCATGAACATGGGGATCTACCTCATCACGGGCATCCCGGGCGAGGCCTGGGAGGACGTGGAGACCACGGCCGCCTTCATCCGCGAGGTGCGGCCCCACGACGTGCAGATCTCCCCGCTGGCCCTCTACCCTGGGACCCGGCTCTTCGACCGGTACCGGGCGGAGGGGCGCATCAGCCGCGACTTCTTCCGGGGCACCGGCGACGCCGAGGTCTTCGCCCGGGTGGACGCGCACACCGAGAAGGCCCTCCGCCACCTGGAGCGGGCCGCCAGCGCCATCAAGCCGAAGGCCATCTACACCCCCGAGGACTTCCGGGCCCAGAAGGCCTGGCTGGGCTTCTGCGCGGTCACGAACCTGCTGTGCGGCGAGGCCGCGGAGGAAGCGGGCAACCTGCGGGAGGCCGAGGCGGAGTACGACGAGCTCGTGGCCCAGGAGCCGGGCAACCCCTGGGGCTTCCTGAAGCGGGCCCTGCTGCGCCGGCGCACCGGCCGGGACGCGGAGGCCCGGGCCGACCTGGCCGAGGTGCTGGCCCTGGCCCCGGGCAACCCCGAGGCGGAGGACCTGGCCCGCGCGTGGGGGACCCGCCGGGGGCGGGCCTGGAAGGCCGCCCAGGGGCCCAAGGCCGCCATGAAGGGCGCCCAGGCCTACCTGGAGCGGGAGGGGTCGTGAGGCGCGTCCTCACCCTGGTGGCGCTCCTGGCCTTCACGCTGGTCCTGGGGGGCGCCCCCGGCGAGGCGCCGGGACGGTTCAGCTTCAAGACCTACGGCCACGAGCAGGGCTTCCAGGACCTGTCGCTCAAGTCCATCGCCCAGGACGAGGCCGGCTTCATCTGGATCGGCTGCGACACCGGCCTCATCCGGTACGACGGCGCCTCCTTCACCAAGTTCACCGTCCGGGACGGCCTGCCCTCCGCCACGATCCGGCGTCTGCTTCCCCGCCTGGGGGGCGGCGTGTGGATCGTGGCCGAGAACGGCCTCTGCGCCTACGACCGGGGGGCCTTCTTCTCCGTGGACCTGGACGGCCAGCCCTTCCGCCCGGTCCGGGGCGCCGCCCTGGACCAGGACGCCCGGGGCCACCTGTGGGCCATCGGGCCCGGCGGCCTCTACCGCCAGGAAGGGCGGGCCATGGTCCGGGTGGACGACCTGCCCCGGGGCGGGGGCCGCGCCCTGGCCTGCCGCACCTCGTCCGGCTCCGTCTTCGTGGAGGCCCAGGGCGAGGTGTGGGAGCGGCCCCCGGCCGGGGGCTGGACCCGCCTCGCCCTGGCGCCGGGCCTGGTCCCCGACGAGGTCGAGTCCCTGGCCGTGGACGGCACGGGCCGCCTCTGGATCGTGGGCCGCAGGACCCTGCGGCGCCTGGACCCGGGCGCCGGCCTCGTCCAGGACGCCTCGGACCGCCTGCCCGGGACCCCCTTCGCCAACACCTCCGCCTCCCGGGACGGGAGCGGCGGCCTCGTCATCCCCACCAACACCGGCATCCTGCGGGTGAAGGGCGACCGGTCCGAACGGATCGGCCCCCGGGAGGGCCTGCCCTTCCAGTGGACCATCTCCTCCCTGGTGGACCGGGAGGGCAACCTCTGGGTGGTGGGCCCCGGCCTCTGCCGCGCCCTGGGGCGGGGCTGGACCCGGGCCTTCACGGTGCAGGACGGCCTGCCGTCCGACCTGGTCTGGGCGGTCCTCCGGGACCGGTCCGGCCGCCTCTTCGTAGGCACCAGCCAAGGCCTGGCCCGCCTGGGCCCGACGGGGTGGACGCCCGTGCGTGGAACCGAGGGCCGGAACGTGGTGAGCCTGGCCGAGGACCGCGCGGGGCGCCTCTACATCGGCTCCAACAACGCCCCCCTCCTCACCCTCGAACCGGGCGCCTCGACCGCCTCGGAGGCCTTCCTGGGGAGCCTCCGGTGGGAGGGTGGACACCGGCCGGACCGCTCCCTCCGGGTGATGGCGGGCAGCGAAGGGGTGTGGCTGGCGGATCCGGCCCTGGGCATCCTGCTCATCGATCCGGAGCGGCGCACCCTCCGGGTGGCCTACGGCCCCCAGGACGCGGGGGCGTCGGACCTGCCCGCCTACCACTTCGCCGAGGACGGCCGGAAGCGGCTCTGGATCGCCACCGGCGCCGGCCTCCTCGTGAAGGACGGGCCCACCTGGCGCCTCTTCAACCGCCACCATGGCCTGCGGGCGGATGCCCTCAACGAGCTCGGGGTAGCGCCGGACGGGTCGGCCTGGCTCCTCTACCGCGAGCCCGTGGGCCTGGACCGCGTCGAACTCAAGGCGGACGGCAGCCTGGCCTTCCTCGGCGGCCTGGACACCAAGCGGGGCCTGGGCACCGAAGGCGTGTTCGCCCTCGCCCTGGACCGCCAGGGCACCCTGTGGCTGGGCACGGACCGGGGCGTGGAGGCCCACGGCGCCCACGGCGACGTCGTCCGCCTGGGGCGGGACGGGGGCCTCGTGGGGGACGACTGCAGCCAGGGCGGCCTCTACGTCGATGCCAACCAGGACGTGTGGGTGGGCACCACGATGGGTCTCGGCCGCGTTCTCGCCGGCCGTCGGCCGCCGCCCCTTCCCCCCCTCGCCGTCACCCTCCTGCGGGTGGTCCGGGGCAAGGGGGTGGACGCCCTGCGGGACCCGCGCCCCATCCCCAGCCGCGAAGCCACCCTGGAATTCCAGTTCGCCGCCCAGACCTACATCAACGAGAAGGCCGTCGTCTACCAGGTCCGCCTCGTGGGCCTGGATGACGACTGGCGCTCCATCCAGGTGCCCCAGGACCGCTACGTCGCCCTGCCCGGCGGGACCTACCGCTACGAGGTGCGGGCCGCCTATCCGGGCATGGCCTTCGGGCCCGTGACCGCCTTCACCTTCCAGGTGCTGCCCCCCTGGTGGAAGACCTGGTGGTTCACCACCCTCGCCCTCCTGGGCGGCCTGGGCCTCGTGGCCTGGATCGTGGACCGCCGGTACAAGGGCCTCGCCCAGCAGAAGGAGCGGCTGGCCGTCCTCGTGGACCAGGCCACCGCCGACCTCGTGAAGGCCAACCACGCCCTGGAGGAGGCGAACCTCGCCCTCCAGGCCCAGAGCCTGTCCGATCCCCTCACCGGGCTCCACAACCGCCGCTACCTGAGCGTGGTGGTGGACGACGACGTGGCCAAGGTCCAGCGGGCCTACCGGGAGCCCGACAAGGCCGGTCCCCTCCCCAACGCCGACCTGGTGTTCTTCGTGGTGGACCTGGACCACTTCAAGGAGATCAACGACCGGCACGGCCACCGGGCCGGAGATCTGGCGCTGGCCTCCGTGGCCCGGGCCCTGCGCCGGGCCGCCCGGGATTCGGACGCCGTCGTGCGCTGGGGCGGCGAGGAGTTCCTCGTGATGGCCCGCAACGCCTCCCGCGCCGAGGCGCCCCAGATGGCCGAGCGCATCCGCGCCGCCGTGGCCGAGCAGGGGGTCCCCCTGGAGTCGGGGGAGACCCTGCGCTGGACCTGTTCCATCGGCTACGCGGCCTACCCCTTCAACCCCGCGGACCCGGCCTGGCTGGGCTGGGAGCGCGTGGTCGAGATCGCCGACGCCTGCCTCTACATGGCCAAGCGCGCGGGCCGCGACGCCTGGGCCGGGGCCTCCGCCCTGCCGGGTCTGGACCGGGCGCAGCACGGGCCGCGCCTGCCCTGGGAGCTGGCCGGCCTGGCCGAGGAGGGCGTCGTTCGGCTGGATGCCAGCGGCGAGCGCGGGCGCTGAGGGCTGGGGCGCGGCGCGCCGGAGCGGGTATGCTGGCTCCTTCCAGGACCCTGCATGCGCCACCTCCTCGACCCCGTGCTCGCGGCGGCCCCTTGGCCCGCCTTTGAGACCCTCCCCGCCGACCTCCAGGCCCCCCTGGCGGCCCTGGGCGCGGCCCTGCCGGTCGAGGTGTCCCGGCCCGCCCTGATGGCCTGTTGCCTGTGCTTCCGGCCCCCAAGCCCCCAGGGGGACCGCGTCGGGCGCCTCCTGGGCCACCTGGGGCGCTCCGCCCACACCCTGGCCACGGTCAGCCACCTGCAGCGGCGGCACGGGTTCCTGGAAGAGGGAACGGCCAACACCCTCCGGGCCGCCCTGGCGCGCCCCGACGCCCTCGAGGCCCGGTTGGGCCCGCTGCTGCCCAGCGATCGCTGGCGGCCCGTGGGCGGCGGCCTGGTGCAGCCCCGGGAGGAGGCGACCTTCCGGATCCTGGGCCTGCTGTCCCTGTCCCAGCCCTTCCCCGCGCTCGTGGCGGACCTGGCCGGGGCCTTCGACGCCTGCCTGGGTTCCGCCTGGCGCAAGGATCCCAAGACCCAGCTCCAGGAATCGGCCGCCGCCGCGGGGCTCCCCGCCCCCACGTACGCCCTGCTGGCCCAGGAGGGCCCGGACCACCGACCGAACTTCCGGGTGGAAGTCCGGCTGGGGGCCCACCGGGTGGAGGCCCAGGGGGCCTCCCGGAAACAGGCGGAAAAGGCCGCCGCCGACGGCCTCCTCGCAGCCCTGGTGAAGGCGGGCCGCCTCGCGCCCCCCCGGGAGCTGGCCGGAGGCCAACCCCTGCGCCTGCCCCCGGTGAAGGATCCGCGCCGCATCCGGGCCGCGGAGGCCCTCCTGGGCGGAACCTTCTCGGATCCCCGCCTGGTGGAGGCCGCCCTCGCCCATCCCAGCCTGGCGCCGGGCCGGGTCTCCCAGGCCACCCTCGCCAGCTTCGGCGCCTGGGCCCTGGAGGATCACCTCCTGCGGGCCATGGTCCCGCACCTGGCGGAGGACCACGACATGTTCATCCGCCCCAAGGCCGCCGTCATGGCCGCTGTCCACAACGGCGTCCTGGCCCGGGATCCCGCCTGCGCCGAACTGGGCCGGCTGGTGTGGGCCTCGCCCCGGACCCGCCTGGACGCGGCCGCCCGCATCCAGGTGGGGGTGGAGGCCTTCCGCGCCCTGCTGGGGGCCGCCTGGCTCGACGCGGGCCACGCGCTGGACGGGTTCGCGGCCCGGGCGGAGGGCCTGCTCGCGGGCCGGCGCGCCCTGCTGGAGGCCTACGCGGAATCGGACCGGGGCCGGGTGGACCCCAAGACCCTCCTCCAGGAGGTGGCGGTGTGCGCGGGGCGCGTGGCGGCCTACGCCTCCCGCCGGGAGGGGGGCCCGGATCACGCGCCCGTGTTCACGGGCACCGCCTCCCTGACCCGCGCGGGCCGGGACCCCATCGCCTGGGCGGCCCGGGCGAGCGCGGTGAAGGCGGCGGAGAAGACCGCCGCCCGGGTGCTCCTGGCCCCCCTCCTGGACGAGGCGGTGCCGCCCGGCGCCGAGGGGCCCTGCCGCCGCCTGGTGGAGGAGCTCCTGGAGGGGGTGGCCCAGGTCCCCTTCCGGTGGGAGGCCCTCCGCACCCAGCGCCTCCTGGCCGCCCGGGACCTCGCCGACCCGGACCCAGCCATCCGGCTGCGTGGGGCCGAATCCCTGCTGGCCCTCGCCAGCCGGCTGGACCTCGACCCGGCCCGGCTGCTGGCCGCCCTCGCCACCCGGGGCCTGGAAGGGGGCGGCGCCCTCCGCCGCCACCTGGCCGCCTGGAGTACGGGGACCGACCTGGCCAGCGCCCGCTGGGATGAAGGGGGCCTCCTGCCCGACCTGGGGGCCGATCCCGCCTTCCTCTCCCTCCAGGGCCTGAACAGCCTCCTGGGCAAACTGGCCTCGGGGCGCCGCCAGGTGGTGGACGGTCCGCGCCTGATGGCCGACCTGGGCCGCCTGCGCCTGGGCGGCCTGACCCTCGCCGCGGACCCCGCGCCGCCGGACCTGCGCTGGCTCGAAGCGACGGGCGTCGTGCTGGAACTGCTGGCCTTCGTGCTGGAGGGGGTGGAGCGGTCCGGGGCGGAGGCCTGCGCCCTGGCCTGGGAGCCGTCCCCGTCCGGAGGCTGGACCGCTGTGCTCCGGGCCCCGGGCCTGGCGGCCGTGCCCGAGGCCGCCCTCTGGACCGGCGGGGCCCACCAGGCCCTCCTGGAAGCCTGCCTGCCCGGGGCCCGGGTGACCCTGGCGGAGGACGTCTGGCGCCTGGAAGCCGCCCAGCTCCCCGAGGCCCTGGACGTGCCGGCCGGCTTCCCCCTGGACCAGGCCCACGCCCTCATCCGCACCGTGCTCGCGGCGCCGGCCATCGATCCCGACCAGGCCCGCCTGGCCGCGGTCACCCTCCATGACTACAAGAACGCCCTCCTGTCCATGGATACCTGCCTGCGCGCCGCCCGGGCGGCGCGCACGGCCCGGTACGAGCGCCTGGCCGAGGCCGAGCGCTGCCAGCAGCAGGCCCGGGCCCTGTGGGAGCAGTTCCGGGAGACCCTGGGCGGCGCCGTGGACTACCGCTTCGAGGTCCAGGACCTCCAGGGCCTCCTGCGCACCTTCCTGTCCCGGGCCCACCAGCTGCTGCCGCCCGGCGTGGCCATCGCCTCCGAGGGCCTGGGGGGCGCGTGCCCCGTGGTCTGCGACGGCGACCTGCTCCTGACCGTCCTGGACAACCTCCTCAAGAACGCCGTCTCGGCCATGGCCGGGCGCGGATCCGTGCGCCTCCGCTGGGGCCTCGCGCCGGGGGGGGACGCCGTGCGGGTGGAACTGGAGGACGCGGGGCCGGGGCTGCCGCCGGCCGTCAGCGAGGCCCTGGCCCGGCGGGTGGCGCCCGCCAGCAGCACCCGGCCCGGCCGGGTGGGCCTTGGCCTCCTCAACGCCCAGCGCATCGCCCGCCTCCATGGGGGCGCCTTCGAGATCACCGGCGGCCCCGGCGGCACCACGGCCGTGCTCCGCCTGCCCCTGGCCGCCCCCGGGGAGGGCGCGGCATGAGCGGACCGGCCCTCCTCTGGGTGGACGATGAACCGGCCTTCGTGGAGGCCCACCGGACCTGCCTGGGCGACCTGGCCGCGGGCTGCGCCTGGGCGCCGGACGGCACCCAGGCCCTCGCCCGCCTTCGGGAGGGTGCCTTCGACCTGGTGCTCACCGACCTGCAGATGCCCCCCGGCGAGTGGGGCGGCCTCTGGCTCATCCAGGCCCTGGCCCGGGAGGAGCTGCCGCCGCCCGTGGTGGTGCTCTCGGGGCGCGGCACGCTGTCCGAGGCCATCGAGGCCACCCGGTCCGGGGCCCGCGACTACGTCCTCAAGGAGCGGGCCGCCCGGGAGCTGGAGCCCATCGCCCGGGCGACCCTCGCCCAGGAGGCCGACCGCCTCCAGATGGCCGACTACGCCCTGGTCAAGGAGCTGGAGACCGGCCTCCAGGAGCGGGTCCTGGGCTGCGCGGACCGGCTCGCGGCCGCCCGGGGCCTGGCCAGCCCCTTCGACGGGGTCCTGCCCCCCCAGGTGGTGCGCAAGGCCCGGGAAGTGCAGGGCTCCAGCCCGGCGAAGGACCTGCGCGAATGCCTCTTCCTCATCGACTACCGCACCATCGTGCGCGCCCTCTGGGACGAGGCGCCGGAGTTCCGGGCCCTGGCCGCCCTCACCGGGGCGGGGGGCAAGGCCGCCGCCACCGCCTGGATCCAGGACCTCAACGACCTCCGGCGGACGGTGATGCACCCCAGCGCGGGCGCCCTGGACCGGGAGCGGCGCCTGCGGCTCCGGCGCATCCACCGGACCTGCATGCCCTGGCTCGCGGGCGCCTGATCAGGCGCGGCGCTCCTTCTGCCGCGCCGCGACCCAGGCCACCACGTCGCGGGGGCTCATGCCGTCCAGGTCCAGGGCCTCCAGCTCCGCGCGCAGGGGATCCGGCTCCGGGTCGAACATGGGCAGGAGCGGCTGGGCCGCCTCCGCCCGCGCCTTGCGGCCCCGCCGGGGGGCCTCGATGGCGGGCTCGGGCGTGTCGGCCAGGATGCGCTGGGCGGCGGCGATGACGGGGCGGGGGAGGCCCGCCAGGCGCGCCACCTGGATGCCGTAGCTGCGGTCCGCGGGGCCCGGGCTGATGCGGTGGAGGAAGAGCAGGTGCTCCTCCCACTCCTGCACCTCCACGTGCAGGTTCTGGATGCGCGGGTCGTCGGCGAGCTTCGTCAGCTCGAAGTAGTGCGTGGCGAAGAGCGTGCGCGGCTCGCCGCCCTTGAGGTCCCGCAGGTGGAGCGCGATGGCTTCGGCCAGGGCCAGCCCGTCGCGGGTGCTCGTGCCCCGCCCGATCTCGTCCAGGATCACCAGGCTCGAAGGGGTCACCTGGTTGAGGATCCGGGCCGTCTCCGTCATCTCCACCATGAAGGTGGACTGCCCCTTGGCCAGGAAGTCCGAGGCGCCGATGCGCGTGAAGATCCGGTCCACCAGGGAGAGGCGCATCAGCTCCGCCGGCACGTACGAGCCCGTCTGGGCCAGCACCACGAGGAGGGCCGCCGTGCGCAGGAAGGTGGACTTGCCGCCCATGTTGGGGCCCGTGACCACCGCCATGGCCCGGCCCGGCGGAAGCGAGAGGTCGTTGGGGATGCACTCCCGGCCCATCCGCGCCTCCAGCATCGGATGGCGCGCCCCGGCCAGCACCAGCTCGCGCTCCTCGGAGAGGGCGGGCCGGGTCCACCCCGAGACCCGGGCGCGCTCGCCGAGCGCGCAGAGCACGTCCACGAAGGCCACGGCCCGGGCCAGGGAGGCCAGCCCGGCGCGGTCCTCCAGGACCCGCGCCAGGAGGCGCCGGTACTGGGCCTCCTCCAGGCGCAGCAGGTCGGATTCCGCCGAGAGCAGGCGCTGCTCGAAGGCCATCAGCTTCTCGGTGGTGAACCGCTCCGCGTTGGCCAGGGTCTGCTTGCGGATGAAGTGGGCCGGGGCGGAGGCCAGGTTGGATTTGGTGATCTCGAAGTAGTAGCCGAAGACCCGGTTGTACTTGATCTTGAGGCTGGAGATGCCGCTGGCGGCGCGCTCCTCCTCCTCCAGCTCCAGCATCACCTGCTTGGCGTCCCGGGCCAGGCGGCGCACCGCGTCCAGCTCCGGATCCACGCCGTCCAGGATGGTGCCCCCCTTCTCCAGCTCCAGGGGCGGGGCCTCCGCCAGGCAGCGCCGAAGCTCGGCCTCGAGCTCGCCGCAGAGGGGCGTCCCCTCGGGCCAGATGCCCAGGTCCGCGGTCTCGCCGAACCAGCCCTCCTCCACCATGAGGCGCGGCAGCTTCTGGACCCGCGCGAGGCCCTCCCGGAGCTGGGCCAGCTCCGGCGGCGTGGCGAGGCCCATGGCCACCCGGCCCAGGATGCGGTCGAGGTCGGGCACCCCGGCGATCAGCTTCTGGACGGGGTCCCGGTGGCGGTCCTCCGTGAACCAGCCCACCTGGGTCCACCGCCGTTCCAGGGCCGCCCGGTCCCGCAGGGGCTGGTCCAGCCAGGCCTTGAGCAGGCGCGAGCCCATGCGGCAGCGGCAGAGGTCCATGAGCTCGAGGAGGCTGCCCTGGCGCGAGCCGTCCAGGGTGTTGGCGAAGACCTCCAGGTGGCGGGCCGAGGTCGCGTCCAGGAGGGGGCCGGCGGCGCCCAGTTCCAGGCTGACGCCCTGGATGTGGGCCGGACGCCCCCGCTGGATCGTCTCCAGCTGGTCCAGGAGCGCCCCCAGGGCGCCCGTGGCCGCGGGGTGGGGATCCAGGCCCACGCCCTCCAGGTGGCTCCACCCGAAGAAGGCCATCACCTGGTTCCGCGCCCGTTCGGGCTCGAAGCGCCAAGCCGGCAGACGCACGCGGGCCGCCTCCAGGTCGAAGGCGTCGGGCGCGCCCTCGGCGAGGATCAGTTCCTGGGGCGCCAGGCGCTCCAGGGTCGAGGCGAGGAAGGCCTCCCCCTCGCCGGGGATGACCCGCAGCTGCCCCGAGGCCAGCTGCACGAGGGCGATGCCCCAGGCCGCGCCGATCCGGTGGACGGCGGCCAGCCACCGGGCGTCGTCGTCCAGCCAGGTGCCGGGGGTGATGATGCGCGTGAGGGCCCGGGGCAGCAGGCCCTTCACCTCCTCGGGCTTGGCCGTGGGCTCCGCGATGGCCGCCGAATAGCCCGCCGCCAGCAGCTTGGGCAGGTAGCTCTCCAGGGCGAAGTGGGGGACGCCGCACATGGGCGTCTCGTACTCCGTGCCCCGCCCCCGCACCGTCAGGGCGATCTCCATCACCGGCGCGGCCTTCACCGCGTCCTCGCCGTGGAGCTCGTAGAAGTCCCCCATCCGCGTGAAGAGGATCGCGTCACCCGCCTCCCGCTTGAGGGCCGCGACCTGCTGGAGCATCGGTGTGGACATCCGGAAAACCTCGAAAACCCCAGGATACCCTTATTCCCGGAAGCCCCGGAGGAGCGCGGCCCCGGCGGCGCCCAGGACCGCGCAGGCCCCGAAGACGAGCCGCGGACCGCCCCAGGCGTGGGCGTGGAGGCCCAGCCAGGGCCCCGCGGTGAGGGCGAAGGTCCAGGTGAGGCTGTAGAAGCCCAGGTACTGGCCCCGCCGGTCCGGGGGCGCCATGGCGGCGACCGCGTCGGTGGAGGCGGGCAGGTAGATCATCTCCCCCAGGGTCCACACGGCCGTGGCCGCGGCGATCAGGCCCAGGCTGCCCACCAGGCCCAGGGCGCCGAAGCCCGCCCCGATGCAGAGGGCCCCCGCCGCGAGCTGGGCGCCGTGGGTCCACCGGGCCAGGCGCTCGTTGACCGCCACCTCGAAGAGCAGGATGAGGAGGGTGTTGAACGTGAAGAAGAGCCCGAAGACCGCCGTCCCGTGGCCCCGGTCCACGCACACGTACAGGGGGAAGGCGCCGTGGATCTGGGTGAAGGCCAGGGTGGCCGGCAGCAGGGCCAGGAGCAGGCGCAGGAGCCGGGGATTCCGCCAGGCGGTGCGCCCCGCCTCGGCGGGGGCCGCCGGCGCCGCCCCGGGCCGCACCCAGGCCAGGATGACCCCGACGCCCAGGAAGGTGGTGAGGGCGTCGAGCCAGAAGACCGCCGGGTACGAATGGGCGGCGATGAGGCCGCCGAGGGCCGGGCCCACCGAGACGCCCAGATTGCTGGCCAGGCGGTGCAGGACGAAGGCCTGCTTGCGCTGCCCGGGGGCCACCAGGTCCGTGATGAGGGCCATGGAAGAAGGCCAGTAGCCCTGGAGCGCCGCCGACCACAGGGTGATGCACGCGAGCATCGCCCCCCGGTGGACCAGGTACGGCAGGAGCAGCATGAGCCCCGCCGACAGGACCAGGGAGAGGACCAGCACCCGCCGGTGCCCATACCGGTCCGCCAGCCACCCGCTGAAGGGGCTGGCCGCCAGGGCCCCCGCCCCGTACAGGGCCAGGGCCGTGGCCGCCTCCCCCTCCGTCCATCCCCGCCCCTGGACCAGGTAAAGGGCCAGGAAGAACATCACCATCGTGCCCATGCGGTTGATGAGCGTGCCAAGGGCCAGCGCCCACATGGGCCTGGGCAGCCCGCGGAGTCCTCGCCAGGGGTTCATCCCCCCAGTATCCCCGCCCCGCCCAGGCCCCCGCCAGGGGATTCCCCCGAACGGGCTGCGCCGGCCTGGGAGGCCATGGAGGCCCGGTATCCCGGCTGGTATGCCGTCAGGTTCTCTGGAGCCTGGAGGCCCTAGGCGGCAACGGGCGAAGGAGTGCTTCGCCGGCGTTTCCGGTCAGTGCTTCGCGCAGACCCGTTCCAGGGCGTCCACCAGGGGCTGGATGGATTCCTCCTTCATGGAGCAGAAGGCGAGGCGGATGTAGCGGTCCCCGTGGCTGACCACGCCCACGCTCTCGTCGGCGATCAGTTCCTGGCGGATGGCGTCGGCATCCAGGCCCGCCCGGAGTTCCAGGAGGCAGAAGCAGCCGGCATTGAAGGGGAAGACCTTCCAGTGGGGCACGGGGCGGTCGAGGGCCTTGCGCAGGGCCTCGTAGCGGCCCTGGAGTACCTGGCGCATGGCCTCGAACTCGGCCTCGTGGCGGGCGTCGGCCAGCTCGATTTCCATGAGGTACTGGCTGATGCCCACGGGGCTGCCCACCCCGGAGCGGATGAGGCCCATGCACTTGTCCACCAGGATGTCGGAGGCCTCCTTGGCCACGCCGAAGTGGAGGAAGCCCACGCGGCCGCCGAAGAAGCTGAGCTCCTTGGTGACGCCGTCGCACTTGAGGGGGATGAGGTTGGGGCTGCGGTTGATGAGCTCGAAGAAGAGGCTCTTGGAGGTGGCGGCGGGGTCGAAGACGAGGCCGTGGTAGGCGTCGTCGCAGTAGACGACGACGGGGCGGTCCTTGGCGGCGTCCACCAGCACGTCGGCGATGGCCTTCATCTCGGCGGGCGTCGGGCTGTAGCCGCTGGGGTTGCTGGGGAAGTTCAGGAGCACCTGGACCTTGCCGGGCACGCTCGCGAGGGTCTCCTTGAGGCCCTGCACGTTGTAGCGCATCTGCGCGTCGTAGAAGGGGTAACGCTTGAAGTCGCCCTCGAGGCGGATGTTGAAGATCTGCTCGTAGTTGTCCCAGTAGAGATCCGCGAGGACGAGGGTGTCGCCCTTGCCGAAGAAGAGCTCGGCGGCCATCGTGAGGGCGTGGCAGATGCCCGCGCTGACGACGGGAAGGCCCACCGCGTCCATGCGCGCGTCCTCCTTCACCAGCTTGGCGTGCCAGGCCTTGCGCGCGGGCTCGCGGCCCTGGATGGGGGAGTAGAGGAAGGCGTCCTTGGGGTTCAGGGAGGCCAGCTTCTCGGCCATGGGGGCCAGGGGCAGGGGGTTGCCGGCGCCGTCGGTGATCTGGCCGATGGTGGCGTTGATGCGGCAGTTCTTCGACTGCCCGGCCTGGTAGGGGATGCCCTTCGGGAAGAATGACCGTTGCCCGAGCGGGGAGAGCGACTCCGCGATCACGGGATTGATGGCCTTGAGACGGGCGTTGCGTTCCTGGGCTTCGGGATGCATGGACACGGGGCCTCTCCGGGGAGGATGGGTTGATAGGCCGAAAGCTTATGTCAAAAGACCCCTTTCAGGGCCGGGGTGGAGAATGACAAAGGTCACAGCAGGGGTCTGGCGGTCGCAAATGCCCGCAGGGGCTCGACCTGCCTGGAACCAGGATAGCAAGGTGGCCGGAAGGGCGGGGGAAGAGGCGTCCTTTGCGCGTTGCCCCGGGCCGCCCAGCGGGCCTAGACTGCTACAAAATGAGCCCCTTGCGGGAGATTCGCCCTGGACGGCGGTTTCCGGCCCCCATACGGAGATGGTGTGATGAACGCGGTGATGAACGTGCCCGACTACGTCGTGAACAGGAAGGCGATCGCCTGGATCAAGGAGATCGCGGAACTGTGCCAGCCCGAGGCCATCCACTGGTGCGACGGCAGCCAGGAGGAGTACGACCGCCTCTGCGCCCAGATGGTGGAGAGCGGCACCTTCCGCAAGCTCAATCCCCAACTCCGCCCCAACAGCTTCCTGGCGCTGTCCGACCCCAGCGACGTGGCCCGGGTCGAGGACCGCACCTTCATCTGCTCCACCCGCAAGCAGGACGCCGGCCCCAACAACAACTGGGTCGACCCCAGGGAGATGAAGGCCAAGCTGACTGGGCTCTTCAAGGGCTGCATGAAGGGCCGCACCCTGTATGTCATCCCCTTCAGCATGGGCCCCCTGGGCTCGCCCATCGCCCACATCGGCATCGAGCTCTCCGACTCCCCGTACGTGGCCACGAACATGCGCATCATGACCCGCATGGGACGCGCCGTGTGGGACGTGCTCGGCGACAAGGAGTTCGTGCCCTGCCTGCACTCCGTGGGCATGCCCCTCGAGCCGGGCCAGAAGGACGTGCCCTGGCCCTGCAACAAGACCGACAAGTACATCGTCCACTTCCCCGAGGAGCGCGCCATCTGGAGCTTCGGTTCCGGCTACGGCGGCAACGCCCTGCTCGGGAAGAAGTGCTTCGCCCTCCGCATCGCCAGCTGCATGGCCCGGGACGAGGGCTGGCTGGCCGAGCACATGCTGATCCTGGGCGTCGAGGCCCCCGACGGCGAGAAGACCTACGTGGCCGCCGCCTTCCCCAGCGCCTGCGGCAAGACCAACTTCGCCATGCTCCAGGTGCCCGAGCGCTTCCAGGGCTACAAGGTCACCACGGTGGGCGACGACATCGCCTGGATCAAGCCCGGCCCCGACGGCCGCCTCTACGCCATCAACCCCGAGGCGGGCTTCTTCGGCGTGGCCCCCGGCACCGGCATGAAGTCCAACGCCAACGCCATGCTGAGCATGAAGGAGAACACCATCTTCACCAACGTGGCGCTCACCCCCGAGGGCGACGTGTGGTGGGAGGGCATGACGGAGGAAGTGCCCGAGCAGCTCACCGACTGGCAGGGCAACCCCTGGACGAAGGACTGCGGGCGCAAGGCCGCGCACCCCAACAGCCGCTTCACCGCCCCGGCCCGGCAGTGCCCCTCCATCGATCCCGCCTGGGAGGACCCCGCGGGCGTGCCCATCAGCGCCTTCGTCTTCGGCGGCCGCCGCGCCACCACGGTGCCCCTGGTCGTCCAGAGCGTGAACTGGAACTTCGGCGTCTACACCGCCGCCACCATCGGCAGCGAGATGACCGCCGCCGCGGCCGGCAACATCGGCGAGGTCCGCCGCGATCCCTTCGCCATGCTGCCCTTCTGCGGCTACCACATGGGCGACTACTTCAACCACTGGCTCCAGCTGGGCCGGATGATCAAGAACCCGCCCCGCATCTTCTGCGTCAACTGGTTCCGCAAGGACCAGGACGGCAAGTTCGTTTGGCCCGGCTACAGCGAGAACATGCGCGTGCTCAAGTGGATCGTGGACCGCGTCCACGGCCGCGCCTACGCCGCCGAGAGCCCCCTGGGCTGGATCCCCCGCCCCGAGGACCTGGACATCGAGGGCATGGACGGCTTCACGAAGGAGAACTTCTGCCAGGCCATGACCATCAAGCGGGACGAATGGCGCCACGAGATCCTCCTTCACGAGGAGCTCTTCGAGAAGCTCTATGACCGCCTGCCCAAGGAGTTCTTCCACATGCGCCAGCTGCTGCTGAGCGCCCTGTGGCGCAGCCCCTCCTCCCTCGGCCTCGCGCCGGAGCGGTAGACCGGCAACCGTGCAAGGCAGGGGCCCCGCCGCGGCGGGGCCCCTGCGCGTACGACCGCCCGGGCTCAGGGCAGGGGGAAGGGATCGCTGGCCCCGTAGGGGGTGACGAGGACCACGGTCCCGGTGGCCGAAAGGGGCAGGGTGATCCGCGCCAGGGCATCGCTGAGGGCCGTGAAGGGCACGTCCGCCCCGTTCAGCTGCACCGCCGTGAGGCCGGCGAAACCGCTGCCCCTCAGGACCACGACCCGTTCTGCCGGGAGGTCGGTGGACTCGGCCACCGCCACCATGGGCCGGGCCAGCTGCCGGAGCATCCGGAAGGCCCGGGTGCCGTTCAAGGCCGGGGAGCCGTTCATCAGGTCGCCCAGGGTGGCCATGGCGGCGGTGCGGGCGCTCAGCTCGGCCTGGTCCCCGTCCGCGAACAGCAGGTGCAGGGTCGCCGCAGCCCTGGTGCCCAGCCTGGTGAGGCTCCAGAAGGCGGTGGTCCGGTCCACGTCCAGGCCGGCCACCGGTTGGGTAGCACTCGAGGAAATGATCTGGGACATCGTCCCGGGGTCTGCGGGATGCACCGAGATCCCGAAATGGAACATCTCGCCGGCAGGGTGGTTGTCGATCCTGAGGGCGGGCTCGGCCTCGAAGAAGCCCGCGTCCAGGGTTTGAGCGGTGCTGTAGTCGCCGCTCCAGGGCGCGGCCGGATCGGTCCAGTAGTGGGGCCGGAAGAGATAGGTGCTGTCGCGATTGAGCGTGCCGTCCGTATTGAACAGGCCTGTGAATCGGTAATCCTGGCTGGCCACCAGGATGTCCACCTCAGCGGGATCGATCCCCGCGGCCCCCAGCGCGTCCGTGACCGCCCGGGGGAGGGCGGGATAGAAGGCCCTGGGCAGCCGGAGGCTCAGGGTGAAATGCGTCGTGAAATGATCCGGCCGTTCCCCGTCCGGGTTGGAAGGGTTGTAGGGGTGCAGCACCGGCGCCGTGGGCAGATTGATGGCGTACTGCGCCGTCCGGGCGATGCCGGGGAAGTCGAGCATGGGCTCCCCGAAACCGTCCTCCCTTGCGACCAGGGGCATGTTCAGGGCCGTGATGCGCGTGGGGATGAGCCCGAAGGCTGCCGCGGACGCGGTGGTGCCGCCCGGGGTGACGATGGTGATGGGGCTCGCGGCGTTGGCCCCGTCGGGCACCCGGAAGCGGAGGCCATCCGCGGTGTGTTCCACCTCGCCGTGGGGGATGACAAGGGTGCCGTAGCTCAGCTCCGTGAAGGCGCCCAGGTTCTGGCCGACGAGGGTCACCTCCGTGCCCGGGTAGCCGCCGGCGGGGGAGAAGCCCGTGATCACCGGCGTGGCCTCGAGCACCGTGAAGGCCCCACCGGGCACCTGGACGTCGCCGCCGGGGGTGAGGAGGCGCACGGGGCCGGTGGTGGCGCCGTCCGGCACGGCCGTGATCAGGAGGTCGCCGGTGGTGCTGAAGACCGAGGTGACCGCATCGCCGAAGGCCACCCCGGTCACCTGCTCCAGGTTCTGGCCGGCGAGGGTCACCTGGGTGCCGGGGAGGCCCTGGTTCGGGGTGAAGCCGTCCGCGCTCAGCGGCAGGGTGGTGACGGTGAAGGGGCCGCCGGGCACGGGGAAGGCCCCGGCGGCGGATTGGACCACCACGGGCCCCGTCAGGGCGGTGGGGGGGACCCGGAACCGGAGGCTGGTGCCGTCCGGCGCGGCCGCCTCGACCACCTCCGCCGTCACGCCGCCCAGGTTGAGGCCGGTGACCTGACCCAGGCGGGCCCCGGTCACCGTCACCCAGTCGCCGACCGCGCCGGTGGCGGGGGTGAAGGCGGTGACCGCCGGGGCCGGCGCCTGCACGGTGAACGGCACGGCGGTGGCGACGGTGTTGCCCAGGGTGTCGGTCACGGCGATGGGGCCCGTCAGGGCGGTGGGCGGCAGGGTGAACCGGAGGCGGGTGGCTTCCGCGGTGAAGGACTGGACGGGCCGGGAGCCCACCGTCACCGCGACCACGTGCTCGAGGTGCTGGCCCGTCAGGATCACCTCGGCGCCCGCGGGGCCGGTCAGGGGGGTGAAGGTCCCCAGGATGGGGGCCGGATGGGCCACCTGGAAGGTGCCGGAGGCCGTGGTGGCGACGCCGCCGGGGAGGCGAACGGTGATCGCCCCCGCCGAGAACCCGGCCGGCACGGTGGCGGTGAGGTGGGCATCATCCACCACCTGGAAGGGGGCGGGGAGGCCATGGAACAGGACCTGGCGCGCCAGCGTGAAGCCGGAGCCCGTGAGGGTCACCGTGTCCCCCGCGGCCGCCAGGGCGGGGGCGAAGGCGGCGATGGTGGGGGCCGCGGGGGCGGCGAGGATCCGGAAGGTCCGGACGGACACGACCCGGCCCCGGCCCGTGTCCAGGATCAGGGGGCCCTCGGCGGGACCGGCAGGCACCTCCACCCGGAGCCGCGTGTCGCTCTCCCGGGTCACCCGGGGGGAGGGGCGACCGGCGACCAGGACCTGGGAGGTGGCGCCGAGGCCGCTGCCGGTGATGGTAATTTCATCGTACTGGTAGCCCTCGCTCGGGGTCGCGCCCGTCAGGCTGGGCCGGGCCGCGGGGCCGTTGCCGCGGCAGGCCACCTGGGTCGTGACGAGGGCGCCCGTTGTGAGTAAGAGGGCGCAAAGGCCCAGGGTGGGCGGAAGGGACGGTCGGCGGGACATGGGGTCTCCTGCGGCAGGGGCCGAGGAGAATTATAAATAATTATTAAATTCAGGCAAGCCGGGCCAGGGGGCCTCACTGGGCAGGGCCAGGCGGGGCGGGGGCGGGGCCTCCAGGTGAAGGGGGCGGCCGTCCAGGGGATGCCGCAGGTCGAGGCGGAAGGCGTGGAGCCAGTACCCCCCGTCCCCCGGTACGGCCGCGCCATCGGGCAGGGGGAGGCCGCCGGGGCCGTACAGGGGGTCGCCCACGAGGGGATGGCCGGCCCAGGCCAGGTGGATGCGGATCTGGTGGGGGCGGCCCGTCTCGATGTCGACCTCGGCGAGGGTGCCGTCTTCCCGCAGGGCGAGGACCCGGACCTCGCTGGCGGCGGGCCGCCCCTCGGGCGAGGCCGCGTGCAGGGTGCCCAGGCGGGGGTGGGGCACGGGGCCGATGGGGGCCTCCACCCGGAAGGCGGCCTGGGGGCAGGCGCCCGAAGCCAGGGCCCGGTAGGTCTTGCGGATGGCGTGGTCCCGCCAATCGGCCTGGAGGCGGGCCGCGGCGTCGGCCGTTCGCGCGAAGAGGACCAGCCCCGAGGTGCCCCGGCCCAGGCGGTGCATGGGCCGGGCCTCCGGATACCGCGCCCGGACCCGGGCCAGGAGGGTGTGGGCCAGGAAGCCCCCGCCGGGGAGGGTGGGGAGGCCCCGGGGCTTCCGCACCGCCAGGAGGGCCTCGTCCTCGTACAGGAGGGCCACGGCCAGGTCCACGTCCGGCTCGTCCCAGGGGGGGCGGTGCCAGGCCACCGTCTGGCCGGGGCTCAGGGGATCGTCCGGCCCGGCTTGCCGGCCGTCCACCTCCACCTCGCCGGCCAGGATCCGCGCGCGCCATTCCGCCAGGGAGTCATGGGGATGGTGGGTGGCCAGGTGGGCCAGGACGGAGCCCGCGGTCCGGGCCCGGTCCGTGTAGGTGTGGCCGGCGTTGAAGGTCACGGGGCCATCATCCGGTGCATCAGGATGGCCCCGGCGGCGGCCACGTTGAGGCTGTCCACGCCCTCGGCCATGGGGATGCGCACGGCCCGGCCGCAGCGGGCCACCTCCCCGGGGGCGAGGCCGGGGCCCTCGGGGCCCAGCACGAGGGCGGTCCGGGCCGCCGGCACCCAGGCGGTCACGGGGATGCTGCCGGCCAGGGCCGCGGCGACCACCTCGCCCCCCGGCGCGCGCCAGGCTTCCAGGGCGGCCCAGGGGTCCTCCGCGCGCCACAGGGGGAGCTTCCAGGCGGCGCCCATGGAGACCCGGATGGCCCGGCGGCTGAAAGGATCCGGCCCGGGGCCCAGGAGGGCGCCGTCCAGGCCCAGGGCGGCCGCCGTGCGCAGGAGCTGGCCCAGGTTCTCCGCGTCGGAGAGGGCGGGGAGGACCAGCAGGCGGCGCGCGCGGGGCAGGTCGGCGAGGGGAGGGGGCTCGGGCACCCGGGCCGCGGCCATCAGCCCCCGGTGGAAGGGGAAGCCCGCCAGGGCCTCCAGCTCCGCCCGGGTGGCGGTCAGGAGTTCCGCCCCCGCCGGGAGCAGGGGCTGGACCGCGTCCGCGTGGCCGGCCTCGGCGACCACCGCGGCCACCTCCACACGGCCCGCCCGGCCCCAGGCCAGCAGGTCCTCCACCAGGATCCGGCCCTCGGCCACGAAGCAGGTCCGGCCCCCCTGGGTCCGGGGCCGCCCGAAGCGCAGATCGGAGAAAAGGGACCAGAGCGGCGAATCCTGCATGGACCCATGATGACCGCGATGGGCGCCCCCCAGGAAAGGTGAAAGAAGCGCGCAAAAAATCTTAGTTGACAGTCATCAATCTGGTCCTATCCTGGACCCTGGAGGCCCCCATGGCCATGCTGCCCTTCACCCAGAAAGCCAACGAAGCCCTTGTCGCCGCGCGGGACGCGGCCGCCGCCGCCCAGCACCCGGAGATCCTGCCCCAGCACCTGTTCCTGGCCATCCTGGCCCCCGACCGCGGGCTCCGCCCCGTCCTGGAGAAGGCCGGCCTGGGGCCCGACCAGGTGAAGGGCCTCGTGGACGGCGCCGAGGCCGCCCTCGCCACCCAGCCCAAGGCCATCGGCGGCGCCGAGCCCCAGGCGGGCGCCGCCCTCCGCCACTTCCTGGAGGTGGCCAGCGACACGGGCCGGGGCCTGGGGGACCGCTTCCTGGCCACGGACGCGATGCTCCTGGCCTTCGCCAACGCCGCCACCGACGCCAAGCGTCTCCTCGCCTCCTTCGGCCTGGACCGGAAGGCCCTGGAGACGGCCATCCGCGATGCCCGCAAGGGCGCCCGGGTGGAGGACGAGCGGGGCGAGGAGAAGTTCGCCGCCCTCGAGAAGTACGCCCGGGACCTCACCGCCGCCGCCCAGGCCGGCAAGCTGGACCCCGTCATCGGCCGCGACGAGGAGATCCGCCGCGTCATGCAGGTGCTCTCCCGCCGCACCAAGAACAATCCCGTGCTCATCGGCGAGCCCGGCACCGGCAAGACCGCCATCGTCGAGGGCCTGGCCCAGCGCATCGCCAAGAGCGACGTGCCCGAGAGCCTCAAGGGCATGCGCCTCATGTCCCTGGACATGGGCGCCCTCGTGGCCGGCACCCAGTACCGGGGGCAGTTCGAGGAGCGCCTCAAGGGCGTCATCCAGGAGATCCAGGCCGCCGAAGGCGGGATCATCCTCTTCATCGACGAGATGCACCTCCTCGTGGGCGCGGGCTCCGCCGAGGGCAGCATGGACGCCGCCAACCTCCTCAAGCCCGCCCTGGCGCGGGGCGAGCTGCGCTGCATCGGCGCCACCACCCTGGACGAGTACCGGAAGCACGTGGAGAAGGACGCCGCCCTGGAGCGCCGGTTCCAGAGCGTGTACGTGGACGAGCCCGGCATGGAGGACACCATCTCCATCCTGCGCGGCCTGAAGGAGCGCTACGAGCTCCACCACGGCGTGCGCATCCGCGACGCCGCCCTCGTGGCCGCGGCGCAGCTCAGCCAGCGGTACATCGCCGACCGGTTCCTGCCCGACAAGGCCGTGGACCTGGTGGACGAGGCCGCCAGCCTCGTGCGCATGCAGATCGACACCCGGCCCATCGACATCGACGTCCGCGAGCGGCGCGAGATGCAGCTCCAGCTGGAGCGCCACGCCCTGGCCAAGGAGAAGGACCCCGCGAGCAGGGCCCGCCTGGCGGAGCTGGACAAGGAGCTGGCGGACCTCACCGAGGACCTCCGCGCCCTTCGGGCCCGCTGGGAGACCGAGAAGCGCCGCATCGAGGAGAACCGCGGCCGCCAGAAGCGCCTGGACGACCTCCGGATCGAGCTGGACCGGGCCAAGTCCCGGGGCGACTACGAGGTGGCCTCCCGGCTCGAGTACGGCGAGATCCCCGCCCTCGAGAAGGAGCTCGCGGCCTCCGACGACGCCGACGGCGCCATGCTCCGCCAGGAGGTGCGGGAGGAGGACGTCGCGGCCGTGGTCGCCAAGTGGACCGGCATCCCCGTCGCGCGCCTCATGGAGAGCGAGATCCAGAAGCTCCTGCACATGGAGGACCGCCTGCGGGAGCGCGTGGTGGGCCAGGACCCCGCCCTCGTCGCCATCAGCGAGGCCCTCCGCCGCAACCGCGCGGGCCTGGGGGACCCCCGGCGTCCCATCGGCTCCTTCCTCTTCCTGGGGCCCACGGGCGTGGGCAAGACCGAGGTGGCCCGGGCCCTTGCGGAATTCCTCTTCGACGACGAGAACGCCATGGTCCGCATCGACATGAGCGAGTTCACCCACGAGGCCGACGCCACCCGCCTCATCGGCGCCGCCCCCGGCTACGTGGGCTACGAGGAGGGCGGCCGCCTCACCGAGGCCGTGCGGCGGCGGCCCTACGCCGTCATCCTCCTGGACGAGATGGAGAAGGCCCACCCGCGGATCTTCGACCTCTTCCTCCAGGTGCTGGAGGACGGCCGCCTCACCGACGGCAAGGGCCGCACCGTCAACTTCCGGAACACCGTCGTGCTCATGACCACGAACGTGGGCAGCCACGCCATCTTCGAGGCGGGCGGCGCCGTGGACAAGGCCCAGGCCGAGGTCCAGGCCGCGCTCAAGGCCCACTTCCGGCCCGAGTTCCTCAACCGCCTGGACGAGGTGGTCACCTTCCGCGCCCTGGGCCAGGAGGACATGCGCGCCGTGGCCCGCATCCAGATGGCCAGGGTCGTGGCCCAGCTCGCGGAGAAGCGCATCACCCTGGACGCGCCCCCCGCGGCCCTGGACTGGCTGGCCCGGGAGGGCTTCGATCCCCAGATGGGCGCCCGGCCCCTGCGCCGCCTCATCCAGCAGGTGGTGGTCAACCGCGTGGCCCGCATGGTCCTGGACGGGCGCGCCCGCCCCGGCGACACCGTGGCGCTGGCGGTGGAGGGCGGCGAGCTCGCCCTCCGGGTCGCGGCCGTGCAGTGAGGACGGGGAAGGCCCCGGCGCGGGAAGCGCCGGGGCCTTCCGGGGCCTGCGCCGGCCTCAGGGCAGGAAGATCGGATCGCTGAGGGTGGATCCGGCCGAGCCCACCCGGACGAAGGTGGTCCCGGCGGGGACGAGGACCCTGAGCGCGGCGTCGGTGAGCACCTGGACCTGCTCCATTGGCACGTCCAGACCGTCCGAGCGGACGATGCGCAGCCCGGGCGCGCCCAGGCCGGTGCCGTGGAGGAGGATCCAGCGATCGCCGGCCGCTCCGTTGGGCAGCACCTGGGTCGCCGCAGGATCCACCAGGGGGCGCCACAGGTCCGCGAAGAGGGCCTGGGCCGCCGTTCCCGCCAGGGGGCTGGCGGGGCCGCAGAGGGCGTCCCGGAGGTTCGCCAAGGTGGACATGCCCCGGCAGGCCCGCTCCAGGGCGTCCTGCTCGCGGGTGGGAAGGAAGAGGTGGAGGCAGGCCTCGGCCCGGGGGGCTTCCCCGGACGCGGGGGCCGGCTCCACGACCAGCGTCCAGAAGCCCAGGACCTCGTCGCGATTGAAGCCCTGCATCTCCTCGGACTCGGGCCCGGCGAGGATCGGCCCGCCCGCCCCGCTTGTCTCGATGCGGATGGGGTACAGGTCACCACCGACGTTGCGGACCACCCCGGGTCCCCCGACCACGCCTGGGGCGAACCGGATGCCGGAGGTGGGCTCGAAGATGCCGGCCAGGAGCTCGTGGGTGGCGTGGTAGGTCCCGGATTCGGGGGCGCCGGCATCGGTCCAATGGTGGGGCCGCATGAGCCAGACAGCGCCCGCTGTGACGTGGTCCAGGTAGGCGTAATCCTGGGTGGACACATGGATGGCCACCCGGTCGGGCGGAACCGCCAGGCTCGCCAGCTTCTCCCGGATGGACCTGGGGAGGGCCGGGTGGAAGGCGGGGTCCAGGGCCAGGTCGAGGGTCCAGGAGGGGGCAAGTCCGAAGAAGCTGAGATCCTCCGGGTCCAGGGGATGGAAGACCGTGGACGCGGGAATGAGTTGGTCTGCGTAGAGGTTGGAGCGCTGCCGTCCCTCGGGATAGCCTCGATTGGGATCGATCGGATTCCCAGCCCCCGCCAGGGGCCGGGGCAGGGCCTGGGCGCGGGAGGGCAGGAGGCGGAAGGTGAAGCCCGGCAGCGGGATGACGGTGCCGTCCTCGGCCACGACGCTGAACCCCGCGTCGGTCTGGGCGGAATCCGGGAGGTAGAGGCTGATCCGCCCGTCCGCTTCGTAGCGCCAGTCCCCGGAATCCAGCCGGTCGGTGCCATAGAACACCGCCCCCACGCCCTCCAGATGCTCGCCCGCGAGCCACACCTCGCTCCCGGGAACCCCGGCGGCGGGGGAGGCGGAGAGGAGCACGGGAAGGGGGGCGGGGTCGACGGTGAAGGCGCCCGGCACCGGGAGGGTGCCGCCGGGGCCCGTCACCGTCCAGGTGCCGCCGGAGGTGCCCCCGGGGACCACCACCGCCAGACGGGTGTCACCTGGCTGGGCGGGCGTGAAGATGGCCCGGTCGCCATTCAGGGCGACGGCGGTGACCGCCTCCAGCCGGGTGCCCGTGATGTACACGGTGGCGCCGGGGAGGGCGTGGAGGGTGCTCAGGCCCGTCACCGTGACCGGGGGCTCGACCACGGTGAACGCCTGCTCGGTGAAAGGGATCCTCCCCGCATCGGTCTGGATGGTGATGGGACCCGTGACGGCGCCCAGGGGCACGATGGCCCGCAGGGCCGCCCCATCGGGGGTGACGGAAAAGCGCGCGGGCTGGTCGCCGAACCACACGGCATCCACCTGCGCGAGGTAGGTGCCGGAGAGGGTGATGGTGTCGCCGGGGGCGCCGGAGGTGGGGGTGAAGCCCGTGGGAACGGCCAGGTCCGTCAGGACGGTGAACCGGGGGGAAAGGCCCTGGGCCCCGGCCGCGGTGATCACCGTGAGGGGACCCGTGTCCGCGGCGGGGGGGACGGTCACCATCAGGGTCCCGTCCGCCTGGGCCACGAAGGGGGCCGGCACCCCGTGGGGGAAGGTCACCTGGGCCACGGGACCGTGCCAGGACCCCGTCAAGGTCAGGGTGTCACCGGGCCGGCCGCTCTGGGGGGTCATGCCCGTGATGGCCGGGGGCGGGGTGAGCACCCCGAACGCGACGGGGGAATAGCCATGGGTCTGGGCGGGCAGCTGGACGGCGATGAGGCCCCCGGCCGCCCCCGCGGGGACCCGGACCGTCAGCTGGGTGTCCGACAGGATCTGGAGGCCCTCTCCGGGCACCCCGCCGAAGGTGACGCCGGTGGCGAGGGTGAAGCCCTGCCCCTGGAGGGTGACCACGGTGCCCGGCAGTCCCGAAGCGGGATGGAAGGCGGTGATGACGGGGGCCGGCGGGACGGGGAGGGGCGTGAAGGCGGCCGCGGAGGTGGCCACGGCGCCGCGGGCCCGGACCGTGAGGGGACCCGCGACGGCCCCCTCCGGGACGGTGGCCTGGATCCGGCCCTGGGCGTCGAAGGTGAACCGGGGGGCCTGGACCCCGCCGAAGGTCACCTGGTCCGCCCCCGTCAGGTTCTGTCCCGCGAGGGTCACCACGTCGCCCGGGTAGGCCTGGGCGGGCTCGAATCCGCTGAGGGTGGGCCGGGCCGCCGGCTGGAGGGAAGACCGGCTCCCGCCCCGGCCACAGGCCAAGCCGAGGGGCAGGGTCAGGGCGCCCAGGAGGAGCAGGGGCGGGACGGGGGGGCGGGGCATGGGCATCACCTCGGGTACCGGCCCGGGGCAGGTCCGGGCGCAGGGGGTGAGGCCCAGGATAGGCAAATAAATAATTAATGCAATCGGACAGCGCCGTTTCTGGATTTGATCAACCTTTACAGCAAGCGCATGCAGGCCGCCAGAAAGACATGCAGCGCCATTTCATCCCGGGACCTCGGGCGCGTCCTTCCGGGACATGGGCCAGGCGTTAGGAGGCAGCTTTGGGTTATTGGATATCAATGCTGCCGTCGATCGTCCGGATCCGGATGGCCTGGTCGCGGCCGGGGACGGTCCCGGTGAACCGGTGCTGGGTGGCCTCGGTGGCCGTCAGACCGGGGGCCGAGGCCCGGATGGTCCCGCCCTGGCTGCGGGCGTCGACGAGGCCCTTGGCGGCGCCCAGGCGCAGGTGGACCTTCCCGTCCACCGTGCGGACCTGGAGGCCCTCGCCCCAGCCGTCCAGGTCCTCGGCGCGGACGGTGCCGTCCACGGTGTGGAGGTCCAGGCCCCCCGCCACCCGCTCCAGGGTGATGGAGCCGTCCACCGTGGAGGCCTTCACCCGGGCCCGCAGGTCCCGGCCGCGGATGCGCCCGTCCACCGCCCGGGCGTGGATCTCCCCGGCGATGGCCTCCAGCTCGATGGGCCCGTCCACCGTGGTCACGCCGGCGTAGCCCTCCAGCTGATGGACCCGGATGGGGCCGTCCACGCTGCGGATGTCCACGTTCAGCCGCCGGGGGACCTTCAGGCGGAGGTGGACGGTGTGGCGGCGGCCCCGCCCGCCCAGGATGAAGCCGAAGGGGAAGACGTGGTGCCGGGGGACCGCGATGAGGAGCCCCTCGCGGGTGCGCTCCACCCGCAGCCGGGCCAGTTCGGCGGCGTCCTCTCCCTCGGCCACCAGTTCGACCTCGGGGCGGTCCCAGCCCTCCACCTCCACGCGGCCATCCACCTGTTTGATCCAGAGCTTGCCGCCCATGGGCAGGGGCTCGAGGCGGGGGGCGGTGGTGCCGGCTCCGAGGGAGGCGGCGGCCAGGGTGAGGACGAGGGCGAAGGAAAGGCGGCGCATGGGAACCTCGGAGAACGTGCCTCCCAGCATAGGCGCCCCGGCCGGCGGGAAACGCCCGAGTCCGCCAGTTCCCGCCGGGATTCGGCGAACGCGCCGCCGGCGTCGGCGAACGGTCCCGGTGGTAGACTCGGCCCATGAAACGCCTCGCCCTGTCCTTCCTCTGCGGCACGCTGGCCGCCCAGACCCCGGATCCCCTGGCGCCCCTGCGGAGCCTGGCCGGCGCCTGGGTGGGGGAGGGTGGCGGCGACCCCGGGCAGGGCGAGGGGGCCTTCACCTTCACCTCCCGCCTCGGCGGGCGGGTCCTGGTGCGGGAGAGCTGGTCCGCCTACCCGGCCCAGGGAGGCCGCCCGGCCTTCCGGCACGAGGACCTCATGACCGTCTATGCGGAGGGCGGCGCCCTGAAGGCCCTGTACTGGGACAACGAGGGCCACACCATCCCCTACGAGGTGGCCGCCGGCCCGGACCGGATCACCTTCACGAGCCCCGCGGGCCAGGGTCCGCGCTTCCGCCTGACCTACCGCCTCACGGCCCCGGACCGGGTCCACGTGGCCTTCGCCATCGCCCCCCCGGGGCAGCCGGAGGCCTTCCGGGTCTACGTGGAGGGGGACAGCCGGCGGCGGTAGCCGCCTCGTGCAGGATGGGATGGGCGGAACCGGTTCCGCTCCTCTGATCGGCCTGCCCTAGAGGGCGAGCAGTTCGTTGATCTTGGCGAGGCGGGCCTGCTTCTCCTCGGCGCCGGCGCGCATCTTGGCGACGGCGGCCTCGGGGGCCTTGGTGGTGAAGGATTCGTCGGCGAGGCGGGCCAGGGCGGCGGCCAGATCCCGTTCCAGCTTCTCCTTTTCCTTCTCGAGCTTGGCCTTCTCGGCGGCGGGATCCTTGAGGCCGGCCAGTTCCAGGGCCACCGTGCCGCCGGTCACGACGGCGACGGCCCGGGTGGCGCCGTGGCCCGCATCCGGCCCGAAGGCCACGGATTCCAGGCGCGCGATGCTCTTGAGCCCCTCGGCGAAGGGGGCCAGGACCTCCAGGGTGCAGAAGGCGGGGACGCGCTTGGCGGGATCCACGCCGTTCTCCGCCTTGAGGCGGTGGAAGGCGGAGAGGACCTCCTGGAAGCGGGGGACCAGGTCCGGATCGCCGCCCTCCCGCTTGAGCAGGGGGTCGTCCAGGGGCCAGGCGCGGGCCGCCAGGAGCTCGGGCTCGCCCTTGGGCAGGCGGCCTTCCAGGACGGCGGCGTGGATCTCCTCGGTGACGAAGGGCACCAGGGGGTGCAGGGCCCGCAGGAGGATGTCCAGGAAGTGCAGGATGGCCGCCTTCTGCTCCCGGCTGCCGCTCTGGAGGGTGACCTTGGCCAGCTCGATGTAGGTGGCGCAGAAGTCGTCCCAGACCAGGTGGTAGAGGATCTCGGCGGCCTCGTGGAAGCGGTACTCCTCGATGGCCTTCGTGGCGCTGCCGAGCGCCTCGCGGAGGCGGCGGATCATCCAGAATTCGGCCTCGCCCAGCTCGGGCTCCACGTCCAGGGTGATGTCCGGGGTGAGGCTCATCTGGACGAAGCGGGCCGCGTTCCAGAGCTTGTTGCAGAAGTTGCGGCTGGCCTCGAGGCGGGAGCGGGAGAGGCTGATGTCCGTGCCCGGCGCGGCCATGGCGGCCAGGGAGTACCGGAGGGCGTCGGTGCCGAACTCGTCCATGGTCTCCAGGGGATCGATGACGTTGCCCTTGGACTTGGACATCTTGGCGCCGTGCTCGTCGCGCACGAGGGCGTTGAAGTAGACGTCGCGGAAGGGGACCTCGTCCATCCAGGTGAGGCCGGCCATGACCATGCGGGCCACCCAGAAGAACAGGATGTCGTAGCCGGTGATGAGGACGCTGGTGGGGTAGTAGCGCTTGAGGTCGGCGGTCTCGTCGGGCCAGCCGAAGACGCTGAATGGCCAGAGGGCGGAGGAGAACCAGGTGTCCAGGGTGTCCGGGTCCTGGGTCAGGGCCGTGCCGCCGCACTGGGCGCAGGCGGCGGGGGCGTCCTCCTCGACGTTGATGTGCCCGCAGGCGTCGCAGGTCCACGCCGGGATGCGGTGGCCCCACCAGAGCTGGCGGCTGATGCACCAGTCCTGGATGTTCACCAGCCAGTGCTCCCAAACGGTGGCCCAGCGCTCGGGGGTGAAGCGGATGCGCCCGCCCCGGACGGCCTCGAGGGCTTTCCGGGCGGCGTCGTCGACCTTCATGAACCACTGCTCGGAGACCAGGGGCTCCAGGACCGCGCCGCTGCGGTCGCTGACGGAGACCTGGTGGGTGTAGGGCTCGATCTTCTCCATGAGGCCGAGTTCCTCGAGGTCGTGGACGACCTTCTTGCGGCACTCGAAGCGGTCCAGCCCGGCGTAGCCCTCCCCGGCCTCCTTCGTCATCTTCGCGTCGAAGCCGATGACGGTGATGCTGGGCAGGCCCAGGCGCTTGCCCGCGGCGTGGTCGTTGGGGTCGTGGGCGGGGGTGAGCTTCACGCAGCCCGTGCCGAAGGCGGGGTCGACCAGGGTGTCCTGGACGACGGGGATCTCGCGGTCCGTGAGGGGGAGCTTGACCATCCGCCCCACCAGGTGCGCGTAGCGCGCGTCCTCCGGGTGCACGGCGACGCCGGTGTCGCCCAGCATGGTCTCGGGGCGGGTGGTGGCCACGACCACGTGCCCGCTGCCGTCGGCCAGGGGGTAGCGGATGTGCCAGAGCTTGCCGTTGCGCTCGACGTACTTCACTTCCAGGTCGGACAGGGCGGTCTGGCTCGCGGGATCCCACTGGATCATGCGGGGGCCCTTGTAGATCTTCCCCTGCTTGTAGGCGGCCGCGAACACCTTCCGCACGGCCCGGTTCAGGTCCGGGTCCATGGTGAAGCGCTTCCGGGTCCAGTCCACGCTGGCGCCCAGGCGCCGCAGCTGGTTCTCGATGTCGCCCTGGTTCTGGTCCTTCCAGGCCCACAGGCGCTGGAGGAAGGCCTCCCGGCCCACCTCGTGGCGGGTCTTGCCCTCGGTCTCCTTCAGCTGGCGCTCCACCACCACCTGGGTGGCGATGCCGGCGTGGTCCACGCCCGGCACCCAGAGGGCGTCGAAGCCCTGGGCCCGCTTGAAGCGGGTGAGGATGTCGTGCAGCGTGAACACGAGGGCGTGGCCCATGTGCAGGTTGCCCGTGATGTTGGGGGGCGGGATCACGATGGACCAGGGCGCCTTGCCGCTGTCCGGCTGGGCCTCGAAGAGGCGGGAAGCCTCCCAGCGCCCGTACCAGCGCTGCTGGGCGGTCTTGAAATCAAAGGCCTTGTCCATCTCTTGCATCGCCATTCCCGAGAATCCTCCATTCTGGCAGACGCGGGCGGGCGCTTCCACCCGGGGGCGCCGGGGGGCGGGGACCGGCGGCCCCGCCGGGGTGGGCCATTGACCCGGTCCCTGGGGCCCCTACATTGGGGAGGTCCTGCCCCTAACAGGCCTTTTTTAAATGCTTATCAGGAGATGCCCATGCATTGGCCCGCCTTCGCCGGTCCGGCCCTCGTTGTGGCCCTGGTGGCCCTCGCGGGTCCGCCGGAGCCTCCGCCCAGCAGCTACATGCCCGTCGTCATGACCGAATCCTTCGAGGCCCTCCGGGACCGCCTGGTCGCCGCGAAGGCGGCGACGGAGGCCGGCCACGCCGCCCTCCTGCGGGAGCGGTACGACCTGTCGGACCGCCCCCTGGAGGGGGCCCGCATGTCCCGGGGGAAGCGGATCCAGGGCGGCGTGCGCGTGCGCCTGCCGAAGGGGGTCACCTGGGAGGCCCTGGAGGCCCTGGACCCCGCGGAGATCAAGGCCCGCGGGCTCTGGCCCGGGGGCTTCCTGCCCCTGCCGCACCCGGACCACCCCCAGGGGGGCCAGCTCTTCCCCGGGAACCAGATCCGGGAGCTCCTCGCCCAGGAGGACCGGGACCTCACCCGCTTCGACCTGGACTTCGACCTGCCCGAGCCCTTCCTGCCCGAATTCCCGCCGGCCATCTACCTCACCACCCGTCCGGACCTGGGCGACGTCTCCCGGGGGCGCGTGGTGACCCGCATGAACTACCAGGCGCTCTTCAACGGGATCCTGAACCCCAAGCAGCTCGAGGGCCTCCGCCTCCTGCTGACCCCCTTCCCCCAGCAGCAGTTCAACGCCACGGAGGACCGCCGGAGCGCCCGGCCCAGCCTGGGTGTCGCCTGCTTCGATTGCCACACCAACGGCCACACCAACGGGGCCACCCACCTGAGCCAGGACACGCGGCCCACCGCCTTCCGCCACCGCCTGGACACCCCCACCCTGCGGGGCGTGAACCTCCAGCGCCTCTTCGGGTCCCAGCGGGCCCTGAAGTCGGTGGAGGACTTCACCGAGTTCGAACAGCGGGCCGCCTACTTCGACGGGGATCCGGTGATCGCCCGCAAGAAGGGCGAGAACGTGCTGGACCGGGGCAGCCAGGTGCATTTCATGGGAGAGTTCCAGAACCTCCTGGATGTCCCGCCCGCCCCTAAGCTGGGCCTGGACGGGCGCCTGGACCCCAAGCTGGCCACCGCCCAGGAACTCCGGGGCCAGGCGGTGTTCTTCGGGAAGGCCGCTTGCGCCGGCTGCCACCCGGCCCCCTATTACACGGACAACCTCATGCACGACCTGCGCACCGACCGGTTCTTCACGCCCCGGCTCGTCCGGGGGGCCATGGCGGGGCCGGATGGCCGGCGCAAGACCTTCCCCCTGCGGGGCCTCAAGGATTCCCCTCCCTACCTGCACGACGGCCGGCTCCTGACCCTGGACGACACGGTGGCCTTCTTCTCGCTGGTCACGGGCGTCCGGCTCACCCCCCAGGAGAAGCGGGACCTGGTGGCCTTCCTCCTCCAGCTCTGAGTCAGGCCCGCCGGGCGTTGAAGGCGGAGACGGCGGTGCCCCAGCCCAGGAGGGCCTTGTTGCAGTCCCTGGGGTCCAGCACGGCCTCCACGAGGGCGAGGCCCGGGAAGTCCCGGGCCTCGGCCAGGGCCTCGTCCAGCTCGCCGGCGGTGGCCACGCGCCGGGCCAGCAGCTTCGCGTCCCCCCGGAGGGCTTCCGCCAGGCCCACGTACGACCAGGGCTGCAGGGCGTTGTAGGGGCCGTCGTGGATCATGGCCTCGATGGCGTACGACCCGTTGTTGAACACGAAGACGAGGCCCCGCAGGCCCTCCCGCAGGAAGGTGGAGAGCTCCTGGGCCGCCATCTGGAGGGACCCGTCCCCCACGAGGCCCACGACGCGCCGGGACCGGTCGGCGGCCCCCAGGCCCAGCAGGGCCCCCACGGACCAGCCGATGGCGCCGTACTGCATCTGGATCTCGAAGCGGCACCCGTCCGGCAACCGCAGGTCCATGCCGTTGAACCAGGCGTCGCCGGTCTCGGCCACCACCGTGTCCCCGGGCTCCAGGCAGGCCTGGATGCGGCGGAAGAGGGCCCGGGTGGTGAGGGGGGCCCCGGGGTCGCCGTCCTCCGGCGGCTCGGCGCAGGGGCCCTGGGCGCGGCGGAAGGCCTCCAGGGCCTCGGGGTTGGGCCGGAGCCGGTCCGCCAGGGCCTCCAGGAAGCCCGGGAGGTCCACGCCGTGGAAGGCCTGGCCCTGGGCGCACACGCGCCCGGGATGGGCCTCCACCAGGCGGTCCTGGCGCAGGAGGGTGGAGTACCCCACGGTGCTGTAGTCGTTGAAGCGGGGCCCGGCGAAGAGGTAGGCGTCGCTGGACTCCACCACCTCCCGGCAGCCGGCGCTGCTGGCGGTGCCCCAGTAGAGGCCGATGAACTGGGGATGGTCCTCGGGGAAGAAGCCCTTGGCGTCCGGCATGCAGGCCACGGCGTACCCGCAGCGCTCCGCCAGGCGCCGGAAGGCCCCCAGGCCCCCCGCGCTCCGGAGGCGGCCGCCCGCCACGAGCACGGGCTGGCGCGCGGCGTCGAGGCGGGCGGCGGTTTCCGCGGCGGCCGCGGCGAGGGCGGCGGGGCCCGCCGGGGGCGGGAGGACCAGGTCCAGGGGCCGGGGCCGGGGCAGGGGCGCCGTCGCCAGGTCGCAGGCGATTTCCAGGTACACGGGCTTGCGGGTGGCCAGGGCCGTCTGCAGCGCCTGGTCGATGCGGGGGGCCGCCGCCCCCAGGTCCCGCACGAGGAAGGTGCCCGCCGTGATCTCCCGGTAGATGGCCTGCACGAAGCGCTCCCCCTCCTCCGGCTGGGCCAGGGTGTGGTGGAGGGTCCGGCCCGCCTTGAGGGCGGCCGTGTTGGGGCCCCCCGAGATCACGAGGAGGGGGAGGTCCTCGGCGAAGGCGCCGGCCACGGCGTTGACGGCGCTCAGCCCGCCCACGGAAAAGGTGACGGCCAGGGCCGCGAGGCCCCGGGACCGGGCATAGCCGTCCGCGGCGTAGCCCGCGTTCAGTTCGTTGCAGCAGGTGATGAGCCGCAGGTCCGGATGGGCCAGGAGGCCGTCCAGCAGGGTCAGGTTGAAATCGCCGGGTACGGCGAAACAAGCATGGACGCCCGCTTCGACGAGCCGCTGGGCGAGGGTGGTGGCTACGGTCGTTTGCTCCATGGGGGCCTCGGGGTCGGCCCCCGCCGGGGCCAGGCTCCAAGGTGGGCCGCGGGCCGGGCCCCGGCCACCGTTCCTGACGGGAAATCCGCGTCAGCCCGCCAGGGCGGCCCAGGCCCGCAGCACCTCCTGGGCCCGGCGGATGGCGGCGTCGCCCGTGCCGGCTAGGGGCAGGAGGACCGTGCCGTCCGGCTGGAATTGGCCGTCCTTCTGGGCACGGATCCAGGCCATCAGCTGGCCGGGGTCCACCTGGGTCTGGGGGCTGAGGCGGAGCTTGAGGCGCCCGCGGTCGGTGGTGACCTCGCCCACGGCCAGGGCCTGGGCCAGCAGGCGCACCCGCAGCAGCTCGAAGAAGCGGGCGCTCTCCTCGTCGTCCTCGGCGATCTGGCCGAAGCGGTCCTCCAGTTCCAGGCGGTAGAGCTCCAGGTCCCGTTCGGTGCGGAGGCGGCTGGCGCGCTTGTAGGCCACGAGGCGTTCGCTGGCCTGGTCCACCCAGCGCCGGGCGATCTGGGCGGGGCCCAGGTCCACCTTGACCTCGAAGGTGCCGCTGGGCTGGCCCTGCAGCTCCTGGAGGGTCTCCTCCAGCAGCTTCACATAGAGCTCGAAGCCGATGTCGCTGATGTGGCCGGACTGCTCCCCGCCCAGGATGTTGCCGGCGCCCCGGAGCTCCAGGTCCTGGGCCGCCACACGGAAGCCCGAGCCCAGCTCGGAGAAGTCCTCGAGGGCCTGGAGGCGCTTGCGGGCGTCCTCCGAGATCTCGCCCTTGCCGGGGATGAGGAGGTAGGCGTAGGCCGGCACGTCGCTGCGGCCCACCCGGCCCCGGAGCTGGTAGAGCTGGGAGAGCCCGAAGGTGTCGGCCCGGTGGACGATGAGGGTGTTGGCGTTGGGCACGTCCAGGCCGTTCTCCACGATGGTGGTGGCCACGAGGACGTCCACGCGGCCTTCCATGAAGGCCACCATCACGGATTCCAGAGCCTCGTCGCTCATCTGGGCGTGGCCCACCCCTACCCGGGCGTCGGGGACCAGGGTCCGGATGCGCTCGGCGATGGAGAGGATGGATTCCACCCGGTTGTGCACCACGTAGACCTGGCCGTTGCGCCGGAGCTCGAACTGGATGGCCGAGGCGATGAGCTCGTCGCTCCACGGGGCGACCACGGTCTCGATGGCCAGGCGGTTCTTGGGGGGCGTCTCGATGAGGCTCATCTCCCGGAGGCCCGTGAGGCTCATGTGGAGGGTGCGCGGGATGGGGGTGGCGCTCATGGCCAGCACGTCGACGTTGGCCCGCAGCTTCTTGAGCTTCTCCTTGTGGCCGACCCCGAAGCGCTGCTCCTCGTCGATGACCACCAGGCCCAGGTCCGCGAAGCGCACCTTGGCGCCCAGCAGCTGGTGGGTGCCGATCACGATCTCGACCCGCCCCGCCTCCACGTCCTGGAGGACGGCCTTGGCCCGGGCGGGCTCCACGAAGCGGTTCAGCATCTCCACCCTGACGGGGAAGGCGGAGAAGCGCTCCTTGAAGGTCCGGTAGTGCTGGAAGCAGAGGATGGTGGTGGGGCAGAGCACGGCCACCTGGGCGCCGGACAGGGCCACCTTGGCGGCGGCGCGCATGGCCACCTCGGTCTTGCCGAAGCCCACGTCGCCGCACAAGAGGCGGTCCATGGGGGCCTCCCGCTCCAGGTCCGCCTTGATGGATTCGGTGGCCTCCACCTGGTCCGCGGTGGGCTCGAAGGGGAAGGTGGCCTCGAACTCGGCCATCTCGGGGCCGTCGGGGGGGTAGGCGCGCCCCTTCTCCATCCGCCGCTGGGCGTAGAGCTTGAGGAGCTCCTCGGCCATGTCCCGGATGGCCTTCCGGGCCTTGCGCTTGACCTTGGCCCAGGAGGCGCCCCCCAGCTTGTCCAGGGGGGCCTGGCCCCCGTCGGGACTGACGTAGCGCTGGATGAGGTCGGCCCGCTCCAGGCTCACGTTGAGGCGGCCCCCGTCCGCGTAGCGGAGCTGGACGACCTCCTGCTCCTCGCCGCCCACGGTGAGGGCGGCGAAGCCCACGAACTCGCCGATGCCGTGGTCCAGGTGGACCACCCGGTCCCCGGGCTTCAGGTCCCGCAGGTCCGAGAGGAAGGGGGCGGTGCGGCTCCGCTTGGGCGGCGCGGCCATGGCCCGCCGGCCGAAGACCTCGCGCTCCGTGAGCACCAGCAGGCGGGGCTCCTTGAGGAAGGTGCCGGCCGAGAGGCCCAGGTGGAGGGCCCGGCACCCGGCGCGGGTGCCGTAGGACACGGGCAGCTCCCGGTCCTGGAGGATCTCGGCGAACCGGTCCCGCATGCCCGGGGTGGAGCCGGCCAGGAAGACCCGGTGGTCCGACAGGGCCAGCTCCTGGAGGTGCTCGCCCAGCTCCCCGAGGCGGCCCTGGTACTCCCGCACGGGCTGGGCCTGGAGGGGCACCGTGGCCTCGCTCTGCCATTCGGTCAGCAGGAGGGAGGTCCGGCTGGGGTCGGAGGGCAGGAAGCGGTCCTCGAACTCGGGGCAGACGACGCCGCCCCGGCGCAGCACGGCGAGACTCTCCCGGATGCGTTCCCCCTCGCGGTCGGCGATGGCGTCGGCCCATTGGGGCTCCAGGCGCACCCGCAGGCAGGGCGGCACCCAGTGGGTGAGCTGCCCCTTGGGGTGGGCCAGCAGCGGGTAGAAGAGCTCCTCCCCGGGGAAGTGGCCCTGGGTCGCCAGGCGGGACCGGCGGAAGTCCAGGTCGTCGCCGGGGTCGGGGGTGAGGGCGGCCCGGGACGCCACGGCCTCCAGGAGCCCGGCCCGTTCCCCCTCGAAGCGGGGGTAGAGGGTCACGGCCTCCAGGGCGTCCCCGGTGCGGCGCTGGGTGTCGGGGTCGAAGGGGGAGATGCGCTCCAGCTCGTCCCCGAAGAACTCCAGGCGCAGGGGTGCCTCCAGGTGGTCCGGCCACAGGTCCGCGACGAGGCCCCGGGCGCTGAACTCCCCCGGGCTCCCCGCCAGCTCCACGCGCCGGTAGCCCAGGGCCGCCAGGGTCTCCAGCAGGAGCTCCCGGGGCACCTCCGCGCCCTGGCGCAGCTCCAGCCGCTGCTTCTGGAACCAGGTGGGATGGGGCAGGCGCTCCCGGGCGGCGAGGGGCCCCGTGACCAGCACCTGGACCCGGTGCTCCAGCAGGCCCACCAGGGTCGCCAGGCGCTCCTTGAGGACCATGCCCGGGGGGCTGCTCTCGCCGCCGGCGAAGGGGGCCAGGCCGGGGAAGTGGGCCACGTGGGCGTCGGGGAGGAGGACCGCCAGGTCGTGGGCCAGGGTCTGGGCGTCCGGCTCCGTGGGGGCGTCCACCCAGAGGGCGCGCTGGCGCCCCCCCTCCTGGCTCCAGGCCGCCAGGATCAGGGCCAGGGCCGTCGGCGAGGTCCACCGGAGGCGGGCCCCGGGCTCCGCGAGGGCCTTCGCCGGAGCCTCCATCAGGCGGAGGAGGTCATTCACGGCGGCGCGGTCCCGGCTTTCCATAACCCTTCCAGTGTGCCCCAACCGGGGGCCGGCGGTCACGGCGGCGAACGAACGCCGCCCCAAAGCTGACGAGCAGCCATCGCTCCGGTGTACCTTGGAGGGATGCCGCCGGCCCCACCGACCCTTGAAACCGAGATCCAATCCCTCCGTGCCCTGGTGGCGGCCGGGGACACCGAGGCCGCCGGCGGGGCCCTGCAGGCGCTGCGGGGCCGCTACCGGCAGGAGCCCAAGGCGTTCGGCCCGGAGGACCTCCAGGCCCTCAAGGAACTGGCCCTGGCCGTGCGCGCCGGGGGGGACCTGCGGCCCCGCCTGAAGGAGACCTTCGGCTACGACCGGTTCCGCCCGGGGCAGGAGGAGGTGATCCGGGCCGTCCTCTCCGGCCGGGACTGCCTCGCCGTGATGCCCACCGGGGCCGGCAAGTCCCTCACCTACCAGCTTCCCGCCCGCATCCTGGGGGGCACCACCCTCGTGATCTCGCCCCTGATCGCCCTGATGAAGGACCAGGTGGACGCCCTCCAGGAGGCGGGGCTGCGCGCCACCTTCCTCAATTCGAGCCTGGATCCCGCCGAGCGCATGGAGCGCATCCGCCAGCTCCGGCGCGGCGAGATGGAGCTGGTCTACGCCGCGCCCGAGGGCATCGAGCAGAGCGTGGGGCCGCTCCTGGACCAGCTGGACCTGCGCCTCATCGCCGTCGACGAGGCCCATTGCATCAGCCACTGGGGCCACGACTTCAGGCCCGCCTACCGGAACCTGGCCGGGCTCAAGGCCCGGTTCGGGGGCCTGCCCGTGCTGGCCCTCACCGCGACCGCCACCGACGAGGTCCGGCGGGACATCGTGGCCCAGCTCGGGATGGCGGATCCCTTCGTCCACCTCGGGTCCTTCCTCCGGACGAACCTGAAGCTCCACGCCGTGAAGAAGGGCGGCGACGGTCCCGGGGTGCGGGACGCCGTGCTGCGCCTCGTGCGGGCCCGGCCGGGCCAGAGCGGGATCGTCTACTGCCTGTCCCGCAAGGCCGCCGAGGCCACCGCGGACTTCCTCCGGGAGAAGGGCATCCGCGCCCTGGCGTACCACGCGGGCCTGGACCCCGCCGAGCGCGATCGCGTCCAGGAGGCCTTCCGGCGGGACGACGCCGAGGTGGTGGCCGCCACCATCGCCTTCGGCATGGGCATCGACAAGAGCAACATCCGCTACGTCATCCACCGGGACATGCCCCGCAGCCTGGAGGGCTACTACCAGGAGATCGGCCGCGCCGGCCGCGACGGCGCCGACGCCGACTGCGTCCTGTTCTACTCCTGGGCCGATGTGCTGAGCCTCGAACGGTTCCTGGACGGCCTGGATCCCGCGCAGGCCTTCGTCCAGCGCAAGCAGATCCGCGCCATGTACGCCTTCGCCGAGCGCGAATCCTGCCGGCACCGGGCCCTCGTCGCCCATTTCGGGGAGCGGGCCGGGGACTGCGGGGACGCGTGCGACCTCTGCTCGGGCCGGGACGTGGTCGGCGAGGCGCTGAGGGCCGCGGCCCGTGCGGGCAGGACCCGAAAAGTTCCCACGGAAAATATTCAGAAATCACGCACTTGGGCGTCCGGGGAGGAGGCCGCCGATCCCGGCGAGGCCTTGTATTTGAAACTCAAGGCCTTACGGAAACGGATCGCGGACGGCAAGCAGCTGCCCGCCTATCTCGTGTTCAGCGACGCCACCCTCCAGGAGCTGGCGCGGAGCCGCCCCGCGACCCTCAGCGAAATGCTTGCCGTCAGCGGAGTTGGGCCGAGAAAGCTGGACCTCTACGGCGCCGATTTCCTGGAGGCGATCAACGGCGATCCGGGCGCTTGACCCCCTTCTGGACAAACCGTTAACCTGCCTTGGGGTTGTCAATCACTTCAGCACATTCCCGGAATGGCCCCGCCGAGGAGTGGTCACAGCTGAGCAAGGATCACGACATGGTCGTTCGAAACGTTTTGACGCTGGTGCCCGCCGTCTGCATCGCAGCGGCGCTGGGTTGCAGCAAGAAGTCCGATCCGTCGGCCTCGTCGGCCCCCGTGATCACCTCCTTCTCGCCCTCGGAAGGGCCCATCGGGACCGTGGTGACGCTCACGGGCACGGGCTTCGACGGCACGACGAGCGTGAGCGTCGGCGGCGCGACCGCGACCTACAGCCGCCAGAGCGACACCAAGCTCACGGTGACCGTGCCGGATGAGGCCATGTCCGGCGTCATCGGCGTGGTCAACGCCAAGGGCACGGGCGGGACCTCGACCTCCTTCTACGTCACGCCCAAGGTGGACACCCTCTCGCCGACCAGCGGCTCCGCCGGGACCACCCTCACCCTCACCGGGTCGGGCTTCGTGGGCGCCACCAAGGTGACCTTCCCCTCCCAGTCCGGGGGCCGGCTCACCGCCAACTTCTACGTGAACAGCGCCACCCAGGCCCAGACCGTCGTGCCCCTGGGCGCGGTGACCGGCGCGATCCAGATGACCTCCTCCAGCGGCGTCGTCGCCACGGGCCCCAGCTTCACCTGCACCACGGGCGCCGTCACGGCCCCGGTGCTGGACGCCTTCGCCCCGGCCCAGGGCCTGGCCGGCGGCACCGTGACCCTCACGGGCTCCGGCTTCACCGGGGTCTCCGAGGTCAAGATCGGCACCGTCGCCTGCTACTTCACCCTGGTGTCCGACACCCAGATCACCGTCCAGGTCCCGCAGGAGGCCGAGTCGGGCTTCGTCCAGGTCAACAGCGCCCTGGGCAACGCCTCCTCCGCCACCCGCTTCATCGTCGCCCCCACGGTCACGGCCTTCACGCCCGGCACCGGCGCCGCCGGCGCCCTGGTGACCCTCACCGGCACCGGCTTCAAGGGCGCCACCCAGGTGACCTTCGGGAACAGCGTCCCCTCCACGTTCTACGTGCGTGACGCGAACACGATCCTGGCCAACGTCGCCGCGGGCTCGGCCACGGGCCCCGTCAGCGTCGTCTCCAACGGCGTGACCGGCACCAGCGCGGCCTCCTTCACCTACCTGGCCGACGCGACCGCCGCGCCCGTCATCGCCGGCGTCAATCCCGCCTCCGGCGGCGTGGGCATCGCCGTCACCGTCACGGGTTCCGGCTTCACCGGCGCGACCGCCGTCAAGGTCGGCGAGGCCGACGCCGCGTTCAGCGTCGACAGCGACACCCAGATCACCGTGACGGTGCCCAGCGCCGCGACCACGGGCTTCATCTCCGTCACCAACGCCAAGGGCGTCGCCGGCGGCTCCACGAGCCTCTTCTCCGTCACCCCGGCCCTCACGGGCTTCACCCCGGCCCAGGGCCAGGTGGGCGCCCAGGTCACCCTGGCGGGCTCCGGCTTCAAGGGCGCCACCCAGGTGCTCTTCGGCGGCGTGGCCGCCAACTTCTCCGTGACGAGCGCCAACGCGATCGTCGCCCAGGTTCCGACCGGCGCGACGACCGGCAAGGTCTCCGTGACCGCGTCCGGCGCCACCGTCCAGAGCGCCACGGACTTCACCGTCACGCCCTGAGGCTCCCGGGCAGACCAGGCAAGGGCCCCGCGCGCGGGGCCCTTCTTCGTTGCAGTTCCCGGACGCCCAGGTATAGTCTCAAGCGCATCCCAACCCCCTTTCTGCTGGAGGCGCGCATGGCGGCCAAGAAGATCCTGATGCTGGTGGGCGACTACGTGGAGGACTACGAGGTGATGGTCCCCTTCCAGATGCTCCTCATGGTCGGCCACGCCGTCCACGCGGTGTGCCCCGGAAAGAAGGCCGGCGACTTCGTCCGCACGGCCATCCACGACTTCGAGGGCGACCAGACCTACAGCGAGAAGCCCGGCCACCGCTTCACCCTCAACGCCGACTTCGACGCCGTCGCCGCCGAGGCCTACGACGCCCTCGTGATCCCGGGCGGCCGCGCCCCCGAGTACCTCCGCCTGAACCCCAAGGTCCTGGACCTCGTGAAGGCCATGGCCAAGGCCGGCAAGCCCATCGCCGCCATCTGCCACGGCCCCCAGATCCTGGCCGCCGCCGGCGTCGTCTCCGGCCGCCCCTGCACCGCCTACCCCGCCGTGGGGCCCGAGATCACCGAGGCCGGCGGCCGCTTCGAATCCATCCCCGTGGACGGCGTCCATGTGGACGGCAACCTCGTCACCGCTCCCGCCTGGCCGGCCCATCCCGCCTGGATCGGCGCCTTCCTGAAGGTGCTCGGCAGCCGCGTCGAGGCCTAGCCCGGCTTTTCGACCCTTTCGATGCCATGGCCCCTGGGCCACGCCTCACCCGGCCCCACCATCCGAGTGCTTCGACTTGCGGATGAAGGAGACCGGGTGGGGGCGGAAAGCTGGGCAGGCGTCTGCGGACGGAGGGGTTCAGAAGGACGGCGGGTCCTCCGCGCCGGCCGGCATGTTGCCCGTCGGCGCGGCCATGTCGGCCTGGGCCGAGTGGCCGTAGATCTGGATGCTGTTGAGATGCAGGTAGTTGGTGCCGGGGAGGCGGAGGCACACGTACCGGGCCTTGGGCGCGGGGCCGTTGGCGCCGCCCCAGGTGAAGGTGTAGGCCTTGAAGCTGGGGGGCACCTGGAACCCCTTCACCAGGGTCGGGGTGGGGGGCGCGGGGGCATTGGGGCCGTCCGGGCCGATCCACAGCTGGAGTCCATTCGCCCTTTCGGCGAGGATGGCCCGGTTCTTCACGACGATCTTGGAGAGGGTGTAGACCTGGCCCAGGTCCACGTACCAGTAGGGGTTCTGCTGCAGCTGGGTATGGAAGGCCAGGTCCGGGACGGGCCCCGTGCTCATCAGCTTCGCGGCGTTGCCGTAGTCCTTGCGGTTGTTCGCGTAGACGGAGCTCTGGTAGGCCTTCAGGCTGGGCGTGGAGATGACGGTGTCCAGGGTCCCGCTCTCCTGGGCGGACAGGCAGGAGGCGGCCAGCAGGCACGCGCAGAAGGAAAGAGGGCCGGACATGGGGACTCCGTGGGTGGTATCGAAAAGATAATTAATTAATCGATCGCCGCAAGGCCCTCCGCAAAAAGGGCCCCTTGCGGGGCCCCGTCGGTCACTTGTCTGTTGGTTTCAGCCGGCCCTTCGCCCAGGCCCAGGCCTTCGCCCAGGAGAACCCGTCCAGCAGGTCGAAGAACACCGGGATGACGATCAGGGTGAGGAGGGTGGAGGTGATGATGCCGCCGACCACCGCCCGGGCCATGGGGGCCCGCATCTGGGCGCCGGCGCCCAGGGCGAGGAAGAGGGGCAGCATGCCGCCGATCATGGCGAAGCTGGTCATGAGGATGGGCCGCAGCCGGGTGGTGCCGGCCTCGATGAGGGCCGCCTTGCGGTCCATGCCGTGCTCCCGCATGTTCTGGAGGGCGCGGTCCACCAGGAGGATGGCGTTCTTGGTGACCAGGCCCATCAGGAGGATGAGGCCGATGGAGGTCATCATGCTGTTGGCGTCGCCGGTGATGAGCAGCATCACCACCATGCCGACCATGGACAGCGGGAGGCTGAGCATGATGGTGATGGGCAGTTTGAAGCTCTCGAACTGGCTGGCCAGCACGAAGTAGATGAAGCAGACGGCCATGAGCAGGGCGGTGCCCATGTAGCCGGCGGTCTCCTTGTTGTTCCGGGCGGAGCCGGTGAAGACCACGTCCACGCCCTCGGGGAGCTGGCCGGCCTTCTTCATCTGGGCCAGGCGCTGGTTGGCGTCGGCGACCACCTCGTTGAGGGTGCGGCCCTCCTTGTTGGCGGTGATGAGGATCTGGGCCTGGAGGGCCCGGCGCTGCAGCTTGCTGGGGGCGGTGGTCTCCTCGAAGCGGGCCACGTTGCTCAGCTTGACCTGGAGGTTGTTGCCGGCCTTGTCCTTCTTGGTGGAGCCGACGGTCATGACCTCGAGCTGGTCGCCCCGGCTGCGGTCCGGATCCGACAGGCGGACCGTGACGTCGTACTGCTCGCCGCTGGCGGGATCCTCGTACTTCGCCACATCGGTGCCGTCCACCAGGGGGCGGACCAGGGAGGCCACGGTGTAGGGGCTCACGCCCAGGTCGGAGGCCTGGCGCCGGTCCACGGCCAGCCGGAGCTCGGGCTTGCCCTTGTCGCGGCTGCTGGTCACGTCCACGATGCCGTCGATGCCCTTGAGCATGTCGAGGACGAGGGGCTCGGCCTTCTCCATGGTGCGCCGGTCCGGGCTCATGACGGCCAGGGCGATGGGCTTGCTGTCGCCGAAGTCGGAGACGGCGCTGATGTCGGTTTCGACGCCGGGCATGGCGCGGAAGCGGTCGCGGAGCTCGCGGCGGATGAACTTCATGTCCCGCCGGTGGCCCTCGGTCAGCTTCACGTAGATGGTGCCCTCGGTGATGGTCCCGTTCAGGCCGGTGCCGATGGTGGTGTAGACGTGCTCCACCTCGCGGCTGGGCTGGCCGTCGGGGGTGGTGCGGATCATGGTCTCCAGCTGGGCGGCCTTGGCCTTGGCCGCCTCCAGGCTCGCTCCGGCCTCGACCTTGAAGCCGACCTGGAAGTCGCCGCGGTCGTAGTCGGGCATGAAGTCGCCCCCGAGCATGCCGGAGAGGCTCATGGCGAGGACGAAGCTGCCCAGGCCCACGCCCATGACCGCGGCCCGGTGGGTCATGGCCCACTCGATGCCCTTCTTGTAGGACTGCTCCCACCCGTCGAGGCGGTCGTTGAACCAGTCCACGGTCCGCATGATGAACCGGCGGTGCCCGTGGTGGGACTCCTGGTAGCCCTTCTCGTGCTCGGGATCGGGCCAGACGGCGCTGAGCATCGGGTCGAGGGTGAAGCTCACGAAGAGCGACACGGCGACGGCGAAGGCGACGGTGATGCCGAAGCTGAAGAAGAACCGGCCCACGATGCCGCCCATGAAGGCGACGGGGACGAACACCGCGAGGATGGAGAGGGTGGTGGCGATGACGGCGGGGCCGATCTCGGCCGTGCCTTCCCGGGCCGCGGTCACGTGGTCCTTGCCCATCTCGGCGTGCCGGGTGATGTTCTCGCGGACCACGATGGCGTCGTCGATGAGGATGCCGATGGCCAGGGAGATGGCCATGAGGGTCATGGTGTTCAGGGTGAAGTCGAGCCCCTTCATGATGGTGAAGGTGCTGATGACGGACACCGGGAGGGTTAGGCTGGTGATGATGGTCGAGCGCCAGCTCTTCAGGAAGTAGAAGACGATGACGACGGTGAGGAGGCCGCCCAGGATGATCGACACCTCCACGTCGTCCACCGAGTCGACGATGAACTTGGAGTTGTCCTTGGCCTTCACGGTGGTGACCCCGAGCCTGGCCAGCTCCGGCTGGAGAGCCTTCACGGCCGCGTCGACCCGCTGGACCATGGCGACGGTGTTGCCGCCGATCTGCTTCTGGATCTCCAGGGCGACGGCGTCCACGCCGTCCATGCGGGCCAGGCTGCGCTTCTCCTTGATGCCGTCCACGATCCGGGCCACTTCCTGGAGCTCGACGGGACGGCCCTGCCGGTTGCCGACCACCACGTGGGCGAAGTCCTCGACCTTGCGGGCCTTGGCGTCGACGCGCACGGAGATCTCGCGGGTGGGCGTCAGGAGGTTGCCGCTGGGGATGGCCATGGTGTCCTGGCCGAGCGCGCCCATGACCTGCGGGAGGGTGAGGCCCAGGGCCTCGAGGCGCTGGGGATCCACGTTGACGAGGATGTTGCGGGTGGAACCGCCCACGACCTCGGCCTTGCCGACCCCGGGGATGTTCTCGATGCGCCGCTTCAGGAACTCGTCGGCGATGCGCGTGAGCTCCCGCGGGCTCATGTCCTTGTGGGTGTCCAGGGGCCGGACCACGAGGCTCAGCACGGGAAGCTGGGCCGGGTCGAACTTCTGGATGATGGGTTCCTTGATGGTGTCCGGCAGGTTGCGGCGGATCTGGCCCACCTTGGAGCGGACGTCGTCCAGGGCCTTGTCCAGGTCCCGCTCGATCTCGAACTCGATGGTGACGGTGCCCAGGCCGTCCTGGCTGGTGGAGCTGATCTCCCGCACCTTCTCGACGGGATTGACGGCCTCCTCGATCTTCTTGACGACGTCCTGCTCCACGGCGTCGGGGCTGGCGCCGGGGTAGACGACGCTGACGGTCACGACGGGGATGTCGACCTTGGGGAAGCTGTCCAGGCCCAGGCCCTTGATGGAGAAGAGGCCCAGCACCACGAGGGCCAGCATGACGCAGGTGGTGAGGACGGGCCGCTTGATGGAAAGGTCGGAAAGGAACATGGCTCAGTTCCCCTTCGCGGCGGCGGGCTGGAGGCGGGAGCCGTCGGCGACCAGGTCCCGGCCCTGGGCAACCACCTGGGTGCCCGTGGCGAGGCCGTCGACGGGGCGCCAGCCGCCCTGGTCCTGGCCGACGGTGACCCGGCGGCGGCGGGCGACGCCGTTCTCGTTGATGTAGACGTCCGCGTCCCGGCCCACGGTGGTGAGGATGGCCGAGGGCAGGGCGGGGCGGGGGACCTCGCCCTCGCCCAGGATCTCCCCTTCCGCGAAGAGCCCGCTCTTGAGGCGGCCGTCGGGGTTGGGGACCTCCAGGCGCACGCGCAGGGTCCGGCCGTCCTGGAGGACGGAACCGCTCACCTGGGCGAGGGTGGCCTGGAAGGGGGCCTCGAAGCCGGGGACGCGGAAGGTGGCCTTCATGCCGGGCTTGATGTGGGCGACCATCTCGCTGGGCAGGTCGGCGACGATCTCCAGCTTGCGGTTGTCCACCAGGTTGAAGGCGGTCTGGCCGGGGCTGAGCATCTCTCCGGGCTGGACCATGCGCTGGGCCACCTCGCCCGCGAAGGGGGCGGTGAGCCGCGACTTCTTCAGGCGGGTGCGGGCCAGGCCCAGGTTGCTCTCGGCGGCCCGGGCCACGGCCATGGCCGCGTTGTACTGGGTCTCGGCCAGCTGGGCGGACTGTTTGGTGACGGAGCGCTTCTCCAGGAGGCTCTGGGCCCGGTCGTTGTCGCGCTTGGCCTGGGCGGCCTGCACCTGGGCCTGGGCCAGCTGGGCCTCGGCGGCCTGGACGGCGAGGAGCAGCTCATCCTCGTCCTGGGCGGAGAGGAGGGCGCCGGCGCCCACCCTGTCGCCTTCCTGGACGGCAACGCGGGTGATCCGGCCCGCGACCTCGGCCTTGAGCTCGGCGCGGTTCACGGCCAGGAGGGTGCCCGTGAAGGGGAGGGTCGCCCGGAAGGGGTGGTTCTCGACGGCCGCCAGGGTGACGGGCACGAGGCCCTCCACCTTCTGGCCGCGCTGCTTGGCCAGCTCGTGGTTGCGCTGCACGCGGTGGTAGCCGATGGCGCCGGCGGCGAGGGCCAGGGCGAGGGCGGTGTAGACATAGGTACGGGTGGGGTTCATGGCGTCACCTTTCACGGTCCGGTTCATCATCCAAGGGGGGGCAGGCCACAGGCGCGGCGCAGATCGAAGAGGGCGGTCCAGACCCCGAGCTGGGCGCGGCGGCGCTGGCTGTCCATCTGCCGTTCGGCGCGCTCGGCCTGGAGGAGGTCCAGGGAGGTGATGAGGCCCTGGTCGAAGGATTCGCGGCTGGTGCGGAGGGCCTCCAGGGCCGCGTCATAGGCCTTGCGGGCGGCCTCGTCGTAGGCGCGGGCCTTGACCATCTCCCGCTCGGCGGTGCTCCGCTCGACGGCGATGGCCCGTTCCTTGTCGATGCGGCTCTGGGTGACCTGCTCGAGCTGGGCCCGGTTCTGGGCCCGCTTGCCCGAGGACCGCAGCCCGTCGAACACCGGGAAGCGCATGGTCACGTTCACCTTCCAGGTGTCGTAGGGCTCCTTGAACAGGTTGTTGGTCTTGCCGGCCTGGTAGCCGTACGAGGCGTTGAAATCGAACTTGGGCCGCAGGTCCGACTTGATGATGGTGTCGTTGGCCCGGTACATGGCCTCCTGCTGCTTGAGCTGGGCGATCTCGCTGCGCTCCGCGCCGGAAAGGGGGAGGTCCAGGCTGGGGGCCCCGGGGTCGGCCAGCCGCAGGGGCGTGTGCGGATCCAGGCCCAGGGCCCCGTTGAGGAGCTCCAGGGCGCGCTTGTAGGTGGCCTCGGCGTTCAGGTTCTCCGGCACCACGGACAGGTATTCGCTCTCGGCCCGCAGGCGGTCCAGCTCGGTGGCCGACTGCACCTCCAGCTTGGCCTTCACGTCGCTCAGGAACTGCTCGGCCGTGCGGAGCCGGGTCTGCACCACCTCCAGCTCGGCCTGGGCGGCGAGGGCGGCGATGTAGGCCTTGGCGGCGCCGTGGAGGGTGTCCAGCTCGGCGGTGGTGTAGGCCAGGCTGGCCTCCTTCTCGCCCATCTTGGCCACCTGGATCGCGGTGCCCAGCTTGCCGAAATAGAAGAGGGGCTGGGAGACGGTGGCCTGGGTGGTGTAGAGGTTGGTGGGGCTCAGGAGCTGGGCCGGGTCCAGGCCGAAGTCCTTGAGGCTGGAACCCATGTTGCTGTTGAGCAGGCTCACGTCCCGGTACCGGGTGAAGTCCCCGGCCAGGGTGAGCTGGGGCAGGGCGTCGGCCCGGGTGCTGGTGATGAGGCCCTGGCGCTCGGTGACCCGCGCCTTGGCGGCCTTGAGCAGGGGGTTCTCGGCCTTGGCGCGCGCGAGGGCGCCGGCCAGGTCGAGGGGGACCTCGGGGGGGGCGGGCGGCTGGGGGGCGGTCTCGGCGGGGGGCAGGAGGAGGATCATGGACGGGCTCCGGGAAGGGCTTCGGGGACGGCCAGACCCCTGAGGCTGAACTGGACGATGTGCCGCACGAGGGCCTGGACGTCCCGGGGCCACGCCGGGTCGCCGGTCATCATGCGGATCATCGGAAGGTTGATGTGGAAGTGGGTGATCTGGCCGAAGAGGCTGTTGACCGACAGGAAGGCCTCCTCGTCGTCCAGGTCCGGGCGCAGGGCCCGCATGCACCGGGTGATCTGGTCCACCAGGGGCTGGATGTGGCCCCGCAGGAGCTCGACCATGTCCGGGCGGGGGGACTGGAGTTCGCGGTTGATGAGTTGGTGGGCGGCCCGGTCGAAGTCGCCCCCCTCCCCGCAGGCCAGCATCTCCCGCAGCAGGCTCTCCACCAGCTGGTGGAAGGCATGGATGGCCCGCTCCCGGGCGTTCGGCTCATCGGGGGACGAGGGCACCACCTCGAAGGGCAGGGGGCGGATCGTGAAGATGTGGGTGAGGGCGGCGGCGTAGAGGCCGGTCTTGCCGCCGAAGTGGTACTGGACCAGCGCCGAATTGGCCTTGGCCCGCTGGGCGATCTCCCGGATCCCCGTGCCGTCGAAGCCGTGCTCGGCGAAACAGAAGACGGCCGCTTCGAGCAGCCGGAGGCGGGTGTTGGATTCGGGATCGATGGGGGTCATGGGTCACCTGGGGCTTAATCAACCGAATGATCAAGCGGGTTTCAGTTTTAATCAATCGATTGATTGCTGCAAGAGGTTTTTTCAAGGAGGCCCCATCCGTGCCATCCTGGGAGGTCACCGGAGCCCGCAATGCTGTCGTACATCGCCTTCTACGTCCTGGCGTCCATCCTGATCCTGCAGGGCACCCAGCTCCTGGGCGAGCTCACCCGCCCCCTGGGCACGGTCCCGGCCGAGGTCAAGCCGAACCCCCTCCCGGCCGCCCGGATCGGCGGGTTCCTGGTCACCTTCGGCGCCGCCTCGGTGGTGGCCGGCCTCCTGAGCCACCTCTACCCCTGGTTCCAGGGTTCCCTCGGCCTGCTGCACGGCGCCGGGATCCTCGTGGAAGCCGTCTTCGGCGTCTGGCTGGTCTTTGGCCGCAAGGTGGACTACCTCCCCGCGCCCGTCGCCGACACCCCGGCCCACGGCCACCACTGAGCGGTCTCCCGCCCGGGAGCGGGGACCCGCGGCGCGCGCCTCAGCCGCGCGCCGTGGGCCCCCGCTTCGCGGGACCGGGACCGGGCCTCAGATCCGGGCCAACGCCCGGTACGCCTCCAGGAAATCGCTGGGCTGGGGCAGGATCTCGTCCTCCAGGCTGGGATGGTAGGCCACCCAGGTGTCCTTGGCCGCCAGGCGCTTGACCGGTGCGTCCAGTTCGAAGAAGAGTTCGTCCGCGATGCGGGCGGCCAGTTCCGCGCCGTAACCCCACTGGAGGGTGTCTTCGTGGGCCACGAGGACCCGGCGGGTCTTCCGCACGGTGCGGGCGACGGCCTCCCAGTCGTAGGGGCTGAGGGTGCGCAGGTCCAGGATCTCCACGGACAGGCCCTCGGCTTCCGCTTGGCGCGCGGCCTGGACGGCGCGGTGCACGGTGCTGCCGTAGGTGATCACGGAGAGGTCGGTGCCCTCCCGGGCGAGGCGGGCCTTGCCGAAGGGGATCATGTACCCGGGGCCCGGGTCGTTGCCCTTGTTGTGGGTCTGCCGGTAGAGGTGCTTGGGCTCCAGGAAGAGCACGGGATCGTCGCAGCGGATGGCGGTGCGCAGGAGGCCGGCGGCGTCCACGGCCCGGCTGGGGTAGACCACGCGCAGGCCCGGGATGTGGGTGAAGGTGCTCTCGCCGCACTGGCTGTGGTAGACGGCCCCGCCCATGAGGTAGCCGCCGATGGGCACCCGCAGGACGACGGGGGCCTTGAAGTGGTTGTCGCTGCGCCAGCGGATGTTGGCCAGCTCGTCGCGGATCTGCTGCATGGCGGGCCAGATGTAGTCGAAGAACTGGATCTCCACCACGGGCTTGAAGCCGCGCGCGGCGAGGCCGATGGCGCGGCCCACGATGGTGGCCTCGGCCAGGGGGGAATTGAACACCCGGTTCTCGCCGAACTGGCGCTGGAGGCCGTGGGTGGCCTTGAAGACGCCGCCCTTGCCCTTCACCACCTCCAGGATCTCGGGGCGGCTCGCGTCGGCCACGTCCTCGCCGAAGGCCAGGATGAGCGGGTTCTCCGCCATCTCCTGCTTCAGGGTGGCGTTGATGAGGTCCAGCATGGTCTTGGCGGCGTTGGTCTGGTCCGGCGTCCGGTCTTCGGTGTCGAAGGCGGGGCCGGTGGGGTCCACCGTCTCGCTGTACAGGTGGCGGAAGCTGGAGCCGCTCTCCGGGGGTGGGGCCTGTTCGGCCTCCTGCCATGCGGCGTCCACCTCCTGGTCCACCTCTGCCCGGAGGGTCTCCCATTCGGAAGGCGTCAGGTCCCCGGCCTCCAAGAGGCGGGCGGGCCAGGTGACGATGGGGTCCCGGCGGGCCTCCTCGGCGCGCTGGGCGGGGGTCTTGTAGAGCTGCTCGTCGTCCGAGAGGGAGTGGGAGTAGGGCCGCACCACCCGGCCGCGCACCAGGGCGGGCCCGCGCCGGGCCCGGGCGTGGGCGACGGCCTTCTGGACGGCCTCGTGGCTGGCCACGGGGTCGCAGCCGTCCACGTCGTCCAGGACGAGGAGGCCGTGGGGTTCCCAGCCCTTGAGGAGGGCGGCCACGTTGGCGCCCGGGTACTGGACCTCGGTGGGCACGGAGATGGCGTAGCCGTTGTCCTCCACCAGGAAGACCACGGGGGCCTTGAGGTTGACGGCGTTGTTGACGGCCTCCCAGAACTCGCCCTCGGAGACGGTGCCGTCCCCGGTGGTCACGAGCACCACTTCGCCTTCGGTCATGCCGAGCCGGGCGGAAAGCCCCTCGCGCTCGGCCCGGAGGATGGCCTCGGCCGCGCCCACGGCCTGGAGGAACTGGGTTCCCGTGGGGCTGGAGGTCGAGAAGATGTTGAGGCGGTCATCGGACCAGTGCCCGGGCATCATCCGGCCTCCGGTGGCGGGGTCGAGGCCCGAGCCCACGGAGCCCAGGAACATGTCCCGGGCCGATACGCCCAGGGCGTGGGCCAGGGCGCGGTCCCGGTAGTAGAGGAAGAACCAGTCCTGGCCGGGGCGGAAGCAGAGGGCTGCGGCCGCCTGGAAGGCCTCGTGACCGGCGCCATTGATCTGGAAGTACACCTTGTTCTGGCGCTTGCCGGTGATCTCCCGGTCGTCGATGCGGCGGGAGGCGTAGATCGTGCGGAGCAGGCCGACCTTCTCCTCGCGGGAGAGGGTGCAGGCGCCGGGGATCGTCTCGGTGTTGACCACAAGCTCTCCTTGCGCCGGGGTCCGGCGGGCGAACAAATTTATCATAACCGATTTTGTCAACAATCCCCCGGCGGCGTCGGGGGCAGACCGGCGCAGACCGGTCCGCCCCCGGGGCCCGGGCAGGGCGGTCAGAAGCTGGCGCCCACCTGCCAGGTGGCGCTCAGGGCGTCCTTGAAGGTCCGGCCGGCGGCGTCGGAAACCTTGAAATTCAAAGCATCCCGGCGCACCTCGAGCCGGGTGAACGCCTGCTTCCAGCGGCGCTCGACGCCCAGGCAGAAGGCGGTGGCCTGCAGGTCCACCCCCTGGGTGGGCGGCAGGACGGCGGCCAGGGTCGGGTCACAGGCCAGGCGGAGGCCGGTGTCGTCGTTCAGGGCCTCCGCCCGCCCGAAGAGGGCCCAGGCCTCCGTCAGGCGATAGCGGGCGATGAGGCCGGCGCCGTTCCAGGTGGCCCGGTCCCGGAGCCCCCCGTGGACGAGGGTCCCGGGGGCCAGGTCCTCGCGGGCGGCGTCGCCCTCGAACTGCAGGGTGAGGCGGTCCAGGACCCACTGGCCGCTGAGGCTGACCCGGCTCCGCTTCCGTCCCTCCGCGCCCGTGCCCGCGCTGGCGCCCAGCCCGTCCTGCTCGGGGCCCGTGAACCCCATGAGGGTGACGAAATGGTCCGGGGAGCCGCCGCGGTTCCAGGTGACCCCCAGGCCCACGGTCTTGCCGCGGTTGTTGTCCTGGAGGCGGTCCTCGCCGTTGATGACCCAGAGGTCCGCGCTCCAGGAGGGGGAGAACGCGTGGTGCCAGGCCAGGCCCACCTGGGCGAAGGGGAGGGCGTAGGTGAAGAGGAGGCCGCGGCTGGCGGTCACGGTCTGGGTGCCGTCCAGCACCTCCATGCCGAGGGGCGTGTACATGCGGCCGGCCTTGAGGGTGTCGGCGCCGCGGGTCCAGCTCACGTAGGCCTCGGGCCAGGCCAGGTCCCCGTCGTGGGAGGACCCGGAGGCCAGGTTCAGGTTCCGGGCCATCCGGCCCCCCAGGGCCGTGAACCTGAAGGCCCACCCTTCGGCCAGCGCCACGTCCGCGCTGAGCTGGACGCCGTCGAGGGCGAAGGATCCGGCGGAGGCGTCGAGGGGCCGGAGGAAGAGGGACCCGTCCGGGGTGTCCCGGTCCGTGGCCGTGGCGGAGGCCCAGAGGGCGCCGTGCCAGGTGACGGCGGGGGCCTCGGCCGAGAGGCAGAGGCCTCCCGCGAGGAGGAGGAGGGGGATGCGCATGGAGGCTCCGTGGGGGATGCGAGGCGATGGTCAAGTGTGCGGCGGCGCCCCGCGGCGGGGAAGACCTGAAACGCGGGGCGCCTCCGGGGCCGCCGCGCCTCGGCGCCCGGCCCGCCTCCCGGACCCGGGAGGGGGATCGAACGCCGAGGCGCGGGGAGCGTGGAACGTGGAACGCTAGAGCGCGTCCGTGTAGGCGACTTCGCCGTGGAGGCCCATGTCCAGGCCGGCCTCCTCGACGCCCTCCTCGACCTTCACGCGGGTGATGCGGTCGATGATCCAGAGCATGCCGTAGGTGAAGACGAAGGCCCAGGCGCTGGAGACCGCCACGGCGGTGATCTGCTTGACGAGGAAGGAGGTGCCCCCGCCCGTGAGCAGGCCGTTGGTGACGATGGAGGGGTTCCAGGCCTTGTTGGCGAACAGGCCCAGGAAGATGATGCCGATGAAGCCGCCGACGCCGTGCACGCCCCAGACGTCGAGGGCGTCGTCCCAGCCGAGGCGGTTCTTCAGGGCCACGGCGTAGTAGCAGATCACGCCGGAGAGGACGCCGATCAGCGCCGCGGTGGCGGGGGAGACGTACCCCGCGGCGGGGGTGATGGTGGCCAGGCCGGCCACGGCGCCGGTGAGGAGGCCGAGGAACTTGGGCTGCTTGGCGTTCATCCACTCCACCACCAGCCAGGTGACGGCGGCGAAGGAGGCGGCGACGTCGGTGTTGATGAAGGCGGAGGTGGTCACGCTGTCCACCTGGAACTCGCTGCCGGCGTTGAAGCCGTACCAGCCGAACCACAGGAGGCCGGTGCCGAGGGCGACGAGGGGGATGCTGTGGGGGACGCTGTCCACGATCCGGCGCTTGCCCACGTAGAGGACGGAGGCGAGGGCGGCGATGCCCGCGGTGTTGTGCACGACGATGCCGCCGGCGTAGTCGAGGACGCCCCACTTGGCCAGGAGGCCCTCGGGATGCCAGACCATGTGGCAGAAGGGGAAGTACACGAAGATCAGCCAGGCCGTCAGGAACCACATGTAGGCCTTGAACGTCACCCGGTTGGCGAAGGCGCCGGTGATGAGGGCGGGGGTGATGATGGCGAACATCATCTGGTAGGCCACGTGGACGAAGGTCGGGATGCCCAGCGCGGCGTTGCCCTGGTAGAGGCTCTGCAGGGTGATGCCCTTCAGGAAGGCGTGGCTCAGCGGGTTGCCGATGATGCCGTGCATCGTCGGGCCGAAGCACATGGAGTAGCCGAAGGCGAACCACAGGACCGTGGTCCAGCCCATGGAGACGAAGCTCTGGATCATGATGGCCAGCACGTTCTTGCGGCCGCAGAGGCCGCCGTAGAAGAAGGCCAGGCCCGGGGTCATGAGCATGACGAGGCTGGCGCAAAGGATCATGAATCCTGTGTTGCCGGTGTTGATCTGGGGTAGCACGGGGCGCTCCTGAAAGGGGGATGAAGGGGGGTGTTCCCGGGACACGGCTGCGCCCACCCCGGTCGGGCCGGGGGTCGCACCTGCCTCGGGGGGGCAAGATACTGCCCACCACAGTGATATGAAGACCCGCTCATCGGGTATAAAGATTGTGTAAAAAGTGAGGGATTCCGCGCCTTTCCCAAGGGCGTGGCATGATGGGCGGACACGCCGAGGAGGCACGAACAGTGAACGCCGCGAAGGCCGACCCCACGGGCGGCCCCATCCTGGTGGGCCTGGGCTCGGACGCCCGGAGCCTGCGACTCGTCCATGCGGGCTTCCGCATGGCGAGTGAACGCGGCTGCCCCTGGCGCGTGGTGCACGTGGAGGTGCCGGGCTGGAACACCCCCGAGGAATCGGACCAGGCGCGGGTCTGGCTGCAGGAGGCCTCGGAACTGGGGGCGGAGGCCCTCTGGGTGCGGGCCCCCTCGGTGGTCTCGGGCCTCCTGGCGCAGGCCCGGGGGCGGACGCCCTCCCTGATCATCCTCGGGCTCGCCCGGGCGCGGGGTCCCTGGGACCGGCTCGAGCGCTCCCGGATCCACGCCCTGCTGGGACGTCACCTGGACGTGCCGCTCCTCGCGGTGCCCCTGGACGGCGACGCCCCCCGGGAGCCGCGGGGCGATGTCTTCCGCGACCTGGTGGGGGTGGGGGCGGCCCTGGCGGTGATCCTCGTCCTCGCCGGCATCTTCGGGGCGGCGCTGGCGGTGGAGATCGGCTTCCCGGCCCTGGCCCTGGTGTTCGGGCTGGCCATCTGGTTCATCCACCAGCGCTGGGGCCTCGCCACCGCGCTGGCGGGCGTCGCCGGGAGCCTCGCCCTCTATGCGGGCGTCTTCCCGGGGCCGGCCCGCGGCCTCGCCGTGGGCGACTGGCCCCACCTGGCGGCCTTCGCGGCCAACCAGGGAGGCGTGCTCCTCCTGGTGCATCTGCTGGAACGCCTGCGCCGGGAGTATCGGGCGGGCCGGATCGCCCAGGCCGAATCCGTGCTGCTCATGCTGCTGGGGCGATCCCTCGCGCGGTGCTCCACCATCGAGGAGGTGGCGGAGGTGCTGACCCAGCGGATCCAGGGGCTCTTCCATGCGGAGGCGTGGATGCGCCTGCCCGCGGAGGGGGGCGGGTGGCGGAGCTACCCGGAAGGGCGGCCGGCGCCCCCCTGTCCCGCCCCGGAGCAGATGCTGCCCGCCTTCGCGGCGGCCCCGGCCGGAGAGGATCCCCTGGCGCCCCTGCACCTGGCCCCCTGCGCCTACGTGCCGCTGGGAGGGCCCGCGGGCCCCGCGGGCCTGCTGCAGCTGCGCCCCGCCGGCGGCGGCTCCCTGCCGCAGCACCGCTGGGGCCTCCTCCAGGCTTTCGCCACCCAGGGCTCCCTGGCCCTGGAGCGGATCCGCTGGGTGGAGGCCGCCCAGCGGGCGCGGGTGGAGAACGAGACGGAGCGGGCCCGGAGCGCCCTCCTGGGGGCGGTCTCCCACGACCTGCGCACGCCCCTGGCGGCCATCCAGGGCGCGGCCACCAGCCTGCTGCTGCCCGAGGGGGCCCTCCCCGAGGCCAGCCGGCGGGACCTGCTCGCCATGATCCGGGACGAGAGCGTTCGCCTGGCCCGCCTCCTGGGCAACCTCCTGGACCTGACGCGCCTGGAGAGCGGCGTGCTGCGGGTCCAGAAGGCCTGGCAACCCCTGGACGAGGTGGTGGGCTCGGCCCTGGGCCGGGCGGAGCGGGAGGGGCCGCTGCCGGTGGACGTGGTCCTGCCCGCCGACCTGCCGCCGGTGCCCTTGGACGGAGGGCTCATGGAGCAGGTGCTCCTGAACCTGCTGGCCAACGCCCGCCGGCACGCGGGCGGCAGTCCGGTGCGGCTGGAGGCCTGGGCCGCCGGCGATTCGGTGGAACTGGCGGTGGAGGACCGGGGGCCCGGGATACCGGAGGCCTACCACGCGCGCGTCTTCGAGAAGTTCTTCCGCATGCCGGACCGCCAAGGGGATGGCGGGGTGGGCCTGGGCCTGGCCATCTGCGACGCCATCCTCAAGGCCCATGAAGGCCGCATCTGGGTGGAGGACCGGGCCGGGGGCGGGGCCCGCTTCCGCCTGTCCCTGCCCACGGGCGGACCCCCGCCCGAACCGCCCCTGGAGACCGGCCCATGATGACCCAGCCCCAGATCCTGATCATCGAGGACGAGGCCGCCCTGCGGCGGTTCCTGGTTCCCACGCTGGAGGCCCAGGGCTACCGGGTGGAGGTGGCGGAAGGGGGCCACGAGGGCCTCCGGCAGGCCCGCACCCACAACCCGGACCTCGTGCTCCTGGACCTGGGCCTGCCCGACCTGGACGGCCTGGAGGTGCTCCGGCAGCTGCGGGGCTGGAGCCGCAAGCCCATCCTGATCATCTCCGCCCGGCACCAGGAGGGCGAGAAGGTCGCGGCCCTGGACCTGGGCGCCGACGACTACCTGACCAAGCCCTTCGGCGCGGCGGAGCTGCTGGCCCGCATCCGCGTCGCCCTCCGCCACGCGGCCCGGCCGGCGCAGGACACGCCCCTCCTCGTCCTGGGGGCCCTGCGCCTGGACCTGGAGCGCCGGGACGTGTCCGTGGACGGGACGCCGGTGCACCTGACGCCCCTGGAATACCGCCTGCTGGAGGCCCTGGCCCGGCGCGCCGGCCAGGTGGTCACCCACGCCCAGCTCCTGAACGAGGTCTGGGGGCCCGCGGGCGCGGGGCAGACCCACTACCTGCGCATCTACATGGGCACGCTCCGGCGGAAGATCGAGGTGGATCCCACCCGGCCCCGGTACCTGATCACCGAGCCCAGCATCGGCTACCGCCTGAACGGCGAAGGTTCGGGAAACCGGCCGGGACCCGAAATGGAGTAATGCTTCATTCCTCCGGGCGGCGCGCCCGGTGGGTCAATTGGTTGTTGGAACACATGTTGGCGTTTGGGAGGACCGGTCAGGCCGCCCACGGCCTGTTTTTCTATCATTAATGAAATATTGCATTAAAAGGGTCATCTTTTTATCAAAGTCTTTCATTTTCATGGCTTTCCTTCAAAATGGTCTTGTCCGAAGACTCCGGGCAGACGATAAGCATCCTTAAGGAAAAGCCCAGGCCATGTCCTTCCCCTCCCCCAGCCTCCGACCCGGTCTCCTCCTCGCGGGAGCGGCGGCGGCGAGCCTCGCCCTGGCGCTGGCCATCCCCTTCCTGCCGGGCAACCTGCCCTGGTACGTCCACAGCTTCACGATCCTGGCCGCCAACGTCCTGGCGATCCTCGCCTGCCGGGGCCGGGCCCGGGCCGTCCCCGCCGAGGCGGCGGGTTGGCGGCTCTTCGCCCTGGGCATCGGCATCATCCTGGCCGGAAACGCCCTCTGGGTCCTCCTGCCGGCGCCGGAGATGGCTCGGGCCGCCTGGCGGATGGCCCTATCCGCGGCCACGCCCCTCGGGGGGGTGTGCATGGCCCTGGGCATCTGGCGCTGGCCCTGGCGCAGGGTGGGGGACCACGGCTTCCCGAGCGCCCTGGGGGCCATGGTCTTCTGCCTCTCCATCGTGCTCCTCCCCTGGAGCCAGGCCTCCTGGGTGCCCTATTACCAGGGCGAGCCGACGATCCGGATCCTGGCGACGACCATGCTCTCCCGCCTGGTCCTGGCCGGGGGCGTGGCCGCCTACTTTGCCGCGGAAGACCCCCGGCGCCTGCGGGGCCCCCTCGGCTGGTTCATCCTGAACAGCTGTCTGGTCTTCCTGCAGATGGCCTTCATCGCCAAGGGGGTGCACCGCCTCCACGTGGCCGCCCACTCGCCCTGGCTGGCCCTCACGCCCTTCACCTCCGCCTGCTTCCTCCTGGTTCCCCTGTGCGAGCGCCCCGTGGAAGCCCCGGAGGCGGAGCCCGCGGACAACCCCGTCCTGGCGGCCGCCCTCCTCCACATCCCCTTCCTGGCCAGCGCGGCCCTCATCGTCCTGCAGGTGATGCGGGGCGCCTCCCCCGCCCCCTGGGTGATGGGGACCTTCCTCCTGCTGACGGCGGCCCTGGTCGGGCGCCAGTTCCTGCTCCAGGTCCAACTGGCGGCCTCCCACCGCACCCTGGAAGCGCGGGTCGCGGAGCGCACCGCGGAGCTGGAGCGCATGCAGGGTGTGGCCCTCCTGAACGAGCGCCTGAACGCGGTGGTGGTCCTGGGCGCGGGCCTGGTCCACGACCTGAACAAGGGCCTCGGGTCCATCCTCAACGCGGCCGAGGTGCTCCGCATGGAGCTGACCCGCCGCATGAAGGTGTCCGGGTTCGCGGTGGAGGCGATCATCGAGGCGGTGGAGCGGTCCGCCACCCTCTCCTCGCGCGTCATGGACTTCTCCCGGCAGCTCCAGGAGGACGGCGAGGTGCGCGACCTGCGCCGGGAACTGGCGGCCCTGGAGGGCCTGCTGCGGCTCCTGGTCCCGGGGGGCGTCCACCTCCAGCTCCAGCCCGGGCACGAACCGGCCCCCGTGCGGATCCACACCGAGGACCTGAAGCAGATCCTCGTCAACCTGGTGGCCAACGCCCGGGACGCCATGCCCGGGGGCGGGACCATCCGCCTGGCGGTGAGCAAGGAAGCGGCCACCGGCGAGACCTACCTGGATGTGGAAGACACGGGTACCGGCATCGCCCCCGAGATCCAGGCCCGCATGTTCGATCCCTTCGTCACCACCAAGGAGCCCGGCATGGCCTCCGGCCTCGGCCTCGCGTCTGTGCGGATCCTTCTGGACAAGGCCAGGGCCCGGGTGGAGGTGCAGTCCCAGCTGGGGGCCGGCACCCGCTTCCGGCTGGTCTTCCCCTGCCCGGCCCACGCCTCGGCGTGAGGGTCCGCGGCCGAAGCCGCGGTTCAGGTCTGGACCTCCTGGATTGGCCCCTCATTCATGGCGGGGCCACGCCAGGATGTCTAGCAGACGTCCACGCGGGAGATGGGGACGTGGGTGGTGCGGGGGTCCACCAGGACGGCGGCGGCGCGGGCGCGGTCCAGGACGTAGGTGTGGTCGTCGTCCGTGGGGATGGGGTCGCCCAGGGGGTCGAACACGTGGTTGCCCGCGCCGGAGAAGGGTTCCCCGGGCCATTCGGAGGCGGCCACGCAGCAGCCCACGGTGAATACGGCGTTCTCGATGGCCCGGGCGCGGAGGAGGGTGCGCCAGACGTGATCCCGCCGCCAGGGCCACCAGGCGGGAACCAGGAGGGCGTCGGCGCCCGCCTCCAGGCGCAGCGCGCGGGCCTGCTCGGGAAACCGGATGTCGTTGCAGGTGAGCAGGCCCAGGGTCCAGTCCCGGAAGCGCACGGCCACGTACCGGTCGCCGGGCGCCCACATCCGGTCCTCCCCGTTGGGCCGGAAGAGGTGCACCTTGTCGTACTGGGCCCGCGCCTCGCCGGCCTCCCAGAAGGTGAGGCGGTTGCGGCCCGCCTCCGTGATCGTCCCGAAGAGGAAGGCGGTGCGGGGATGGTCGCCGGAGAGGCGCCGGAAGCGGGCCCGCAGGGCGGCGGGATCGGCGGGCTGGAGGTAGCCGTGGAGGAAGCCTTCGGGGAAGACGACGAGCTCGGCCCCCGCCGCGGCGGCCGCCGCGCCCTCCTGGTCCATGCGCTCCAGGCCGGCGTCCACGGCGGTGGTCACGAAGCGGGACAGGTGGATCCTCATGGGCGCCTCCGCCTCCACCATAGCGCCCCCTTTGTCCGGCGTCACAGACAGGCCGCGCCCCGCCGTGGTGGACTGGGCGTTCGTTCCGGGAGTCCGCTTTGGTCCGCACGTCCTGTCTCTTCCTCGCTTCTGCCCTCGCCGTGGGCCTGGCCGCCCAGGCGCCCATGGGCCGGGGCGTCCACCCCGCCGACCTGGATCCCGCCACGGCCCCCTGCCAGGACTTCTTCCAGTACGCCAACGGCGGCTGGCTCAAGGCCCATCCCATCCCGGCCGATCGCGCGACCTGGGGCGGCTTCAACGAGGTGGAGGAACGCAACAGCGCCCTCCTGAAGGAGATCCTGGAGGAGGCCGCGGCCTCGCAGGCGCCCGCCGGGTCCGTGCCCCGCCAGGTCGGGGACTTCTACCGCGCGGGCATGGACGTGAAGGGCCTCGCCAAGGCGGGCCTGGCCCCCCTCCGGCCCCTGCTGGCCCGGGTGGAGGCCGTGAAGGACGCCCGGGGGCTGGCCCAGGAACTGGCCCGCCTGCGGGTCCTGGGCCTGGGCGCCGGGTTCCGCTTCAACGTGGTGGTGGACGACCGGGACAGCGGGGCCTACGCGGCCGAACTGGCCCAGGGCGGGCTGGGCCTGCCCGACCGGGACGACTACCTGCTGGACACGGACCGCGCCCGGGACCTGCGGGCCAGCTACCGCACCTACCTGGCCGGCCTCCTGGAACTGGCCGGCGAGAAGCCGGCCCTCGCCCGGGCCCACGCCGCCATGGCCCTGGAGGTGGAGGCCCGCCTCGCCCAGGCCTCCATGACCCGGGTGGAGCTGCGGAATCCCCAGGCCCTCTACAACCGCCGCACCCTGGCCGAACTCAAGGCCCTGGCCCCCGCCTTCGACTGGGAGGCCTACTTCCGGGAGGCGGGCCTCGCCGCGCCGGCGACCCTGCTGGTGCGCCAGCCCCGCTTCCTCGAGGCCCTCTCCGCCCTCGGCCGGGACCTGCCGGCCGCCCAGTGGCGGGCCTACCTCAAGGTGCGCGTCCTGGATGGGGCGGCGCCCTGCCTGGACGAGGCCTTCGAGCGCCTCCACTTCGCCTTCCACAGCACCACCGTGCGGGGGATCCGGGACATGAGCCCCCGGTGGAAACGGGTGCTCCGCGCCGAGGACCAGGCCCTGGGGGATTCGCTGGGCCGCATGTACGTGGCCCGGGCCTTCCCGGCCCGCGCCCGGACCCGCATGGCGGCCCTCATCACGAACCTGCGCGGGGCCCTGCGGGCGCGGATCCAGGCCCTGGCCTGGATGAGCCCGGCCACCCGGGAGGCGGCCGTGAAGAAGCTGGACGCCCTCACGGTCAAGATCGGCCACCCGGACGTGTGGCGCGATGACAGCGCCCTGAAGATCGAGGCCACCGGCTACTTCGGCAACGTCACCCGCGCGGCGGCCTTCGCCTTCCGGGCGGACCTGGCGAAGCTGGGCAGGCCCGTGGACCGCACCGAGTGGAGCATGACCGCCCCCACCGTGAACGCCTACTACGAGCCCACCCGCAACGAGATCGTCTTCCCCGCCGGCATCCTCCAGCCCCCCTTCTTCGATCCGGAGGCGGACGACGCCGTGAACTACGGCGCCATCGGCATGGTGATCGGCCACGAACTGACCCACGGGTTCGACGACGAGGGCTGCCAGTACGACGCCCAGGGCAACCTGCGCGACTGGTGGACGGAGGCCGACAAGCGGGCCTACGCCGCCCGGACGGATCTCGTGGTCCGCCAGTACGACGCCCTGGAGGCCCTGCCGGGGCTGCCCCTCAACGGACGCCTCACCCTGGGCGAGAACATCGCCGACCTGGGCGGCCTCAAGATCGCCTACGCCGCCTTCCAGGCCTCCCTGGCGGGCCATCCGCGCCCCGCCCCCATCGATGGCTTCACGGCCGAGCAGCGGTTCTTCCTGGGCTACGCCCAGTGCTGGCACTTCCACGCCCGGGAGGCCGCGGCCCGCGTGCTGGCGGCCACCGACCCCCACAGTCCCGCCAAGGCCCGGGTCAACGGACCCCTCTCCAACCTGCCGGAGTTCTTCGAGGCCTTCGGGTGCCGGGAGGAGGGTCCCATGCACCGGCCGGAATCCGCCCGCCCCACCCTCTGGTAGGGCGGGCACCGTCCTCCCGCCCCCTCAGGGCCGGAGGATGAGGGCCACGGTGGCCACCGTGCGGTTCCGCATGGCGCCGTCCAGGGGGCGGTGCACGCCGATCTCCAGGCGCATGCGCCGGAGGGTCTCCTCGCTGGTGGCGCCGAGGGGGTTGTCCAGGGCGGCCCGGAGGCCCGCCACCCGCAGCCAGGGGGGCCGGCTCGCGCCCTCCCGCCAGAGGGCCGTGCCCTCCAGGTAGGCGGACACGGTGCCCCCGGCCTCGCCCCGCCACCGGAGGAACCGGTCCCCCGTGGCCAGGAAGGCCGGAAGGGCGGGTTGCTCCAGGCGGGTGGCGTCCAGGGCGACGGGCACCAGGCTCGTGGCCTGCCCGCCCAGGTGCAGGAGGTCGCGGTCCTCCGAGGCCGCGTGGGTGAGGCGGCCTCCCGCCAGGTTGACCCGCACGGGGAGGGCCGGCGTGTCGAACCGCACCGCCAGGCTGGCCCGGGTCAGGGTCCAGGGGTGGGCCTCGTCGGCCCGGGTGGTGCCCGTCTGGACCTCCACCTCCGGGGTGGCCGTGACGCCCCAGGGGCCCCGGGCCCGGAGGAAGCGCGCCCCCGCCCGGACCCCCGCGAAGCCGCGGGTGAAGGCGGTCCAGGCGCCGTCCGGATCCTCGACCCGCTCCCACCCGAGGACGGGGCTCACCCAGACGGGCGTCTCGCCCAGGAGGTCCCGGGTGAAGGAGAGCTCCGCGCCGGTCCGCCGGCGGTCCGCGGCGACGGACACGAACCGCTGCCGGGAGGGCCGCTCCACGTCCGTGAAGACCGCCAGGGCGGGCTTCCAGGCCCAGGCGGCGGAGGATACCCCGGCCATGGCCCCCCGGGGGCCCGCGGCGTTCCCGAAGCCCGCCAGCGCCTGCCAGGACAGGCGGCCCAGCAGGTCCGCCCCGCTGATGCCCACCTGCCAGGCCTCGCCGGCGGGGCCCAGGGTCATGCCGCTCGCCATCTGGACCCACCCTTCGGCCCGGGCGCGGTAGGGCTGGGTGGGCAGGGGGCCCGGCACCACCGGCAGGTGCACGGTCTCCACCGGGGGCGGCATCACCGTGGCCTCCGTGAAGGTGCGGGGGGCCGGCACCTCGACCCGGGGCGGGGGCGGCTGGGTCAGGTCGAGCCGGCGCACCTCCATGCCCCGGGGGTCGAGCACGGTGAAGTACAGGGTCCGCCCATCGGGCGACAGGGCCGGGTTCCAGGCCCCGCCCACGGTGCGGGTGATCACCTCCGGGGGCCCGAAGACGGGCGCCCCCTCCGCGCGGGTGAAGGGGACCTTCACGATGGCCCAGATGCCGTCCACTTCGCTGGCGGCCCACACGGCCGTGCCCGTCGGGTCCAGCACGGCCCTGCCGATGGCCTGGCCGGGCAGGGGGAGTTCCCGGCCCTCCAGGAGGAGCCGCCACCGGCCCTCCCGGTGGATCGGTTCCAGGAAGGTGGCGCGGGGGGCGGGGACCTGGACGGGCCGAAGGTCCGCGCCCCGGCCCAGGCGCCACACGGCGGGGCCGGGGTGGAGGGTGCCCTCCGAATCCGCCTGCTTGATCTGGAAGCGGATGGTCCGGTCATCCACCCAGCAGCCGTTCGTGGGCAGCCGGTGATCCAGGGTGGGCAGGCGGGCGAGGAGGGGCGGTTCCGGCATGTCCGGCTTCACGTCCTCCGCCTGGTTCAGGGGGTCCGGCCGGGCCGCCGGGGCCGGCTTGGCGGGCGGGGCGGGGGGGACCAGGGACCAGATGCACAGGCCCGCGTGCTGCCGGGCCTCCAGGGAGCCCAGGAGGCGCTTGCCATCGGGGCTCACCTCCAGGGTCCGGAGGGTCCCGGGCGCCCGGAGCACCGGCTCGCCCTCCCGCAGGCCCTCGGCCCGGAGCCGCGCCTCCCACGCGAGGGCGTCGTGGGTGGTCTCGGCGACGAAGCGCTGGTACCCCTCCGCGGGCCAGCATCCGAAGGTGGCCTTGAAGGCCGCGTCGAAGGTCCGCCCCTTGCGGGAGGCGAGTTGGCGCCAGAAGCGCCGGAGCACCTCGGGGTCGCTGGGCCGGCTCCGCTCCAGCCAGGCCAGGTAGGCGGAGCCCACCAGGTAGGCCATGTTGCCGCCCTGGTAGCCGTCCATGCCGCTGAGGGCCTCGTAGGTGGGCAACTGCCCCTGGCGCGCCCAGGCCCGGAGGGTGGCCGCCCGGATGGCGCTGTGGGGCCGCCCCGATCCGGTGATGCGGCCTTCGGCCAGGGTGGCGTAGCCCTCCGAGACCCAGCGGGGGCATTTCAGCACGAGGGGCCCCAGGGGCAGGCCGAAGATCCGGTCCCACACGCGGGGCGCCCGGGAGGGCCGGGTGAGGTGATGGATGTGGACGAGCTCGTGGCTCACCACCTCCTCCGTCCAGGTGCTGAAGGCCCCGCTGTGGAGATCGTCGCTGCGGGGCTCGGTGCGCCAGAGGACGACGTAGGGGTAGGGCAGGAGGGGCAGGGCCATGCCGTTGGGTTCGGCCCGGGGGTCCGCCAGCACCACCCGCACGGGCACGGGGGATTCGTAGCCCACCAGCTCCACCACGGCCTCGTGGATGCCCTCGATGCGGCTCCCCACGTCCTGGGCCCAGTCCGCCAGGCTGGGCGGATAGTGGATGCGGTAATGGGCGGTGGTCAGGGTCCGCCAGGCGGCGTAGGGGGCCTCCTGGGCCCAGGCCACCGCCGTGGCCGCGCTCAAGGTGAGTCGGAGGATCGTTCGGGTTCCCATGGCGTCGCCTTTCCGCACTCCAGGGTAACCACCTCTGATCGTGTGCCTGCTTCCTCCCATGGGTGAGGAAGCAGGGGCAGCCTCCCCGCCTCGACACGACGAACCCGGTCCCACCATCCGGGATGGATGGAGGGGACCGGGCAGGTCGGAAGGGTGGGCTAGTAGGCCTGGTACCAGACGTAGGCGCCCGTGCTGGCCGAAATGGCCACCCGCGTGCGCTCCCAGGGGCAGGTGAAGAGGTATACGAGTTCATCGGAGAAGCCCGTGCGGTCGGGCCGCAGGATCTCCACCTGGGAGAAGCCCCGGGTGTAGCCGTGGCTCACCAGGGCGTTGACGGCCGCGTCGAGGTTGACGGCCAGCCAGGTGTCCTGGATGGACTTGCAGTCGGGCACGGCCTTGGGCGCCGTGTGGTAGTCCCCGAAGATGCCCCGCACGCACTTCACGCTGGCCGACTTGGGCAGCGGATCGGTGGTCGGGCCGTTGCCGTCCAGGTTGTAGAAGACGGTCCAGCGCTGCACGTCGAGGGCCTTCGACATCAGGTGCGCGGCGTCGCCGCCGTTGTCGCCGCGCATCAGGACCATCTGCCGCGTGATGGGGTACGGGGAGGCCTGGAGGTTCCGGTTGAGGTACCGGTCGGCGGAGGCGGAGAGGCTGTTGAGGTCCAGGGGAATCTGGGCGGTGGCGGCCAGGGCGGCCATCGCCGACAGGACGAGGGGCTTGAAGGGATGCATGGCACTTTCCTTGACGCGCCGGGATACCGGCGCAGGGGCGTTGGGTCCCATGCCGGCCTGGGAAGACCGACATGGAACCCTTTCCCATGGGTTCGTTGAATAGGGGTCTGTAAAAAGGGCTTGAATGACAGCGATGGGGTGAAGCGAGGCGAGGACGTCCAGGGCCTTTCGCAGTCCCGGCCGGGAACCGCTCCCCTCAATTTAATCGCTGCGAGGCTTTGGGCAATACAAAATCGATCTGGCGCAGCGATACAAAAAGATTATTTACAGGTGTTATGACTGTTGTTCCAGGTCCCGGGCCCTGGACGCGAGGGAGAGGGGCCGGCCGCTGTTGAGCACGACGCTGATGCTCGAGGCCATCATGGCCGTGGCCGCGAGGATGGGGTGGATGTGGCCCGAGAGGGCGAGCGGGATGAGGAGCGCATTGTAGACCAGGGCCCAGCCGAGGTTCTGCCGGATGCGGCGCATGGCGAGCCGGGCCAGGCCCAGGAAGGCGGGGATCCGGCGCAGGTCCCGGTGCACGAGCACCACCCCCGCCGTTTCCAGGGCGACGCCCGCCCCGTGGCCCAGGGCCACGCCCAGGTCGGCCTGGGAGAGGGCCACCGCATCGTTCACGCCGTCGCCGGCCATGGCCGTGGGGCCCACGTTCTGCTGGAGCCAGGCCAATTGTTCGCCCTTTTCGATCGGTAGCGCGCCCGCCTTGACGCGGTCGGCGGGGATGCCCACCTGGGCGGCCACCGCAAGGCAGGCCTCCAGGCGGTCTCCGCTCACCAGCCAGCACTGGATGCCCAGGCGGGTGAGGGCCTGCACCGCGGCGGGCGCCTCGGGCCGCAGGGGGTCGCCCAGGCCCCAGAGGGCCAGGGCCCGGCCGTCCCGGGCCAGCATGACCAGGGAACCCTCCAGCCCATCTCCCTGCCACCAGGCCTCCGGCGCGGACACCCCCTGGGCCTGGAGCCAGGCGGGGCGGCCGATGAGGACGGTTTGGCCGTCCACCCGCCCCGTCACGCCCAGGCCCGGGAGCTCGGTGCGGGCGTCCACCGTGGGCAGGGCCAGGCCCCGCTCCCGGGCCAGGGTCGCCCCTTCCCGGAAGAGCCGTTCGGCCAGGGGGTGGCTGGAGACCTCCTCCAGGGCGGCGGCCAGGAGCAGGGCCTCGGCCTCGGGCCCGGCGTGGCGGGCGCCGGTGAAGTCCAGCCGGCCCGTCGTGAGGGTGCCCGTCTTGTCGAGGATCAGCGCCCGGATGGCGGGGGCCCGCTCCAGCACGTCCGCGCTCTTCAGCAGGATGCCCCGCCGGGCGCAGGCGGCCACGGCGGAGACGAGGACCATGGGGGTCGCCAGGCCGAGGGCGCAGGGGCAGGCCACCACCAGGACGGCCACGCCGGCCATGAGGGCCTGGGACGCGGCGGCCCCGCGGGCCGCGGCCACGAAGCCGGCCAGGAGGGCCAGGGCCAGGACCACCGGCATGAACACCGCGGCGATGCGGTCGGCGGTGAGCTGGATGGGCGCGCGGGTGGCGAGGGTGCGCCGCACCCGGGCCACGATGTGGGCCAGGCGCGTGTCTTCCCCGGTGGCCTGGGCCTCCAGCACGACGGTGCCGGAGGTGAGCAGGGTGCCGGCCAGGGCCGGGGCGCCCAGGTCCAGGGGGACGGGGCGGCCTTCGCCGGTGAGGGAGGAGGCGTCGCACCAGCCGGTGCCTTCCACCACCCGGCCGTCCACGGGGATCCGCCCGCCCTGGCGGACCCGCACCCTGGCGCCGGGGGGCACGGCCTCCGCGGGCCGCTCCCGCCAGCCGTCGCCCTCCGCCACCTCGGCGGTGGGGGCGGCCAGCTGGAGGAGGCCGGCGACGGCCCGCCGGGCCTTGCCCTTGGCGCCGCCTTCAATGGCCCGGCCGATCACCAGGAGGGAGACCAGCATGCTGGCGGTGTCGAAGTACACGTGGTGGCTGTGGAGCACCAGGGCCGAATAGAGGCTCACGGCGAAGGCCAGCAGGGCCCCGGCCCCCACCAGGCTGTCGGTGTTGGGGGCTCCCAGGCGCACCCGCCGCCAGCCGGTCACCATGATGGGCCAGCCGCAGTAGAGGAGGACGGGCAGGGCCGCCAGGCCCGTGGTGAGGGTGAAGGCGTTGCGCACGGTCAGGGGCAGGGGGTCCGGGTCGTAGAGGCGCTCCATGAACACCAGGTTCGCCAGCCAGTCCACCCCCGCGTCCCGGGCGTAGGCGGCGTACATGACCATGGCGTTCATCATGGCGTTGGCCCCCAGCACGATGGCCAGGACCAGGCGGAGGGGGCCGTGGACGCCCCCGCCGGTGTCCTCGGGGTCCTCGGCCGGGTGGATCTCCCGGGCGGGGAAGCCGTGGCGGGCGGCCTGCTCCTGGATGGCCTCCTTGCTGATGGCGCCGGGGGCGTACAGGACCTGGGCCACCTCGGACACGGGCTCGACGGTGGCCTTCACGACGCCGGGGCGGGCCTGCAGGATGCCCTCCACCAGGGGGGCGCAGGCCCCGCAGGCCAGGCCGTCCAGCTTGAACCAGGCCTCCAGGTAGGGGCCCGGGGGCTGGCCGCCCTCGCGGGGGCCGGCCCGGAAGGTGGGCCCCAGGCGGCGGGCCTCCTCGGGTCCCAGGAGATCATGGACGGTGGCGCAGCCCGGGCAGCAGAAGTCCAGGCGCTTCCCGCCGGCGTGGCGGACGGCGCGCGTCGCGCCGATGGGGGTCAGGCAGAGATCGCAGTGGGTCCCGGGTTCACTCACGGGTCTTCAGGCTCTTGGCCAGAAGCTGGGAGCGGATGAAGGCGTCCAGGTCCCCATCCAGCACCTTCTGGGTCTGGCTGGTCTCCTCCAGGGTCCGGTGGTCCTTGACCATCTGGTAGGGCGCCAGCACGTAGCTGCGGATCTGGGAGCCCCAGGCCACGTCGGCCTTCTCCCCGGAGAAGGCGGCCACCCGCTCCTCGATCTTCCGCCGCTCCAGCTCGTAGAGGCGGCCCTTGAGGACCTTGAGGGCGGTGGCGCGGTTCTGGATCTGGCTGCGCTCGTTCTGGCAGCTCACCACGATCCCGGTGGGGAGGTGGGTGAAGCGCACGGCGCTCTCGGTCCGGTTCACGTGCTGGCCGCCGGCGCCGCTGGCGCGGAAGACGTCCACCCGCAGGTCCTTCTCCGGGATGTCGATCTCGATGGTGTCGTCCACCTCGGGGCTGACGTAGACGGCGGCGAAGCTCGTGTGGCGCCGCTTGGCCGCGTCGAAGGGGGAGATCCGCACGAGGCGGTGGACCCCGGCCTCGGCTCGGAGGTACCCGTAGGCGTAAGGCGCGCTGACGAGGATGGTGGCGCCCTTGATCCCGGCCTCGTCCCCCTCCTGGTAGTCGAGGGTCTCGGTCTTCCAGCCGCGGGACTCGCAGTAGCGCAGGTACATGCGCAGGAGCATGGCGGCCCAGTCGCAGCTCTCGGTGCCGCCGGCGCCGGGGGCGATGGCCACGATGGCGTTGTTCTGGTCCAGCTCGCCGCTGAGCATCATCCGCAGCTCGGCGTCCTCCACCACGCTCCGCAGCTGGCCCTCCAGGGTCTCGGCCTCCAGGAGCATCTCCGCGTCCTCCCGGGCCAGCTCCAGGGCCGTCTCCAGGTCCTCGAGCCCGCCGCCCAGCTTCTTCGAGAGGGCGATCTCGTCGGTGAGGACCCCCCGCTTCTTGAGCACGGGCTTGGCGGCCTCGGGGTCGTCCCAGAAGCCGGGTGCCGCGGTCTGCTCTTCTATCTGTTCCAGTTCGAGGGCCTTGCGCTCGGCATCCAGGTGGCGGCGGAGCTGGTCCACCCGGGGTTCGAGTTCGTTCTTGGCCCTGACGAGGGTTTCAAAGTCCATGGTCCATCCGTGTGCGGCGCGCCCTTCCACTTTACAGGGCCGGGGCCGGGACCGGAACTCCGGGGCCTTGAGGTATCCTGGACGGATGTCCCTGAACCCCTCCGTCCTGCCCGAGGATCTCGAGCCCGCCTTCCGGGGGTTCCTGACGGGGCATGGGGGCCGGCCCCTGGCCTACTCCCGCTGGGACCACCCCGCCCCCCGGGGGCGGGTCGTCCTGAGCCACGGCTACGGGGAGCACGGGGAGCGCTACCGCCATACGGCCTGCTGGCTCCACCGCCTCGGCTGGGCCGTGACCGCCCTGGACCACCAGGGCTTCGGCCGCAGCGGCGGGATCCGGGGGGACGCGGCGGGGATCCAGGCCCCGGTGGCCGACCTGGTCCAGCTCCTCCACCACGAGCGGCTCGAGGACGCCCGGGCCTGGGGGGAACGCCGGCCCCAGCTGCTTCTGGGGCACAGCTACGGGGGCCTCCTGGCCCTGCTCGCCCTCCTCTGGCACCCGGAGGCCCTGGACGGCCTCGTCCTGTCCGCCCCGGCCGTGGCCCTGCGCCCCATCCCCGCCCCCCTGAGGCTCCTGCAGCGCCTCCTCCTCCTGGCGGCCCCCCACCGGCCGGTGGCCGTCAAGGGCGACAAGACCCAGGTCTGTTCCGATCCGGTGCTCGTGCAGCGCTACTGGGACGACCCCCTCTGCCACCACCTGGTCACGGCCGGCTTTCTGGCCGCTCTCCAGGAAGGGCAGGCGGAACTGCTCGGCATGGGCGCCGAGCTGGATCGCCCCATCCTCCTCCTGGAGGCGGGCCGGGACACCGTGGCCGACCCGGACGGGGCCGAGGCGCTCTGGCGGGCCGTCCGTCCCGACCTCCTGGAACGCCATCGCCTGGATGCCTTCATGCATGAGATATTCCATGACGTGAGGCGTCCCGAAGCCGAGTCCCTCGTCGAGGGCTGGCTGGAACGCAAATTCCCGGCCCTGTCCGGAACCGCCGCCCCGTCTGCCGCCACCTTGAATTGAGCAACCAAAGGATCGCCATGAACCGCCGTCTCCTCCCCGTCGCCGCCTGCGCCCTCCTGCTCCTGGGAGGGGGGGCGGCGTGCCGGAAAAACAAGCCGATCACCGCCCCGAAGGGCCCCGAGGTCAAGGGCCAGACGGCGCCCGAGATCCTGGCCGAGGCGAAGATCTACCTGGAGAACCGGAAGTGGGACGACGGGCGCCGGATCCTCCGGGTCATCGAGGAGCGCCTGCCCAGCTCCAAGGAGTTCGCCGAAGCCAAGCTCCTGATCGCCGACAGCTTCTTCTTCGGGTCCACCAACACCTATCCCGAGGCCCTGGTCGAGTACCAGAGCTTCCTCAACTACTTCCCCCGGTCCGACAAGCGGGACTACGTCCTCTACCGGATCGCCCTCTGCCACTACGCCGCCATCATGAACGCGGAGCGGGACCAGACCGAGACCCGGAAGGCCCTGGAGGGGTTCCAGACCCTGCTCAAGGAGGCCCCCGGCTCCGTCTACGCGGTCGACGCGAAGGCCAAGGTCGTCCAGTGCTGGCGCCGCATGGCCGAGGCCGAGCTGATGGTCGGCATCTTCATGGTCAAGAACTTCCAGTTCGCCCCCGCCGAGATGCGCCTCAAGACCCTCCTGGAGACCTACCCCGAGTACGTGGACCGGGAGCGCGCCTACTACTACCTGGGCGAGGCCCTGCGCCAGCGCCCCGTGCACAACGAGACCCTCAAGCGGTTCTCCAAGGACTTCTCCGCCAAGGTGGGCGTCGAGGACTTCTCCAAGCTCTCCAAGGAGCAGCACCAGCAGTTCAACAAGGAAATCACGGCCATGATCAACGAGGAGCTGGCCAAGTTCAAGGAGGAGGCCAAGGGCTACTACCAGAAGCTGGTGGAGAGCTACCCCGGCAGCGAGTGGGCCGGCAAGGCCAACGACCGCCTCCTCGAAATGGGCCACGCGGGCCGCAAGGAAGAGCTGGACAGCTAGCGCGCAGCCAGGCCCCGTACGACCTCATCCCCGTTCCCGGAGGCTGCCCTCCTGGAACGGGGATGAAGGTTCCGGGCCGCGCCCTACTTGCCGAAGAACCCGAGCAGGGCCTTGGCCACCTCCTCGAGCATCGCGGGGGTCATCTCGGGGAAGACGGGGAGGCTCAGCACTTCCTGGCTGGCCTTCTCGGATTCCGCCAGCTGGCCCTTCTTGATGCCCAGGTACTGGAAGCAGGGCTGCTCGTGGAGGCAGATGGGGTAGTAGACGGCGCAGCCGATGCCCAGGGACTTCAGGTGGGCCATCAGGGCCTCGCGGCGGCCGCCCTTCACGCGGACGGTGAACTGGTTGTAGATGTGGCGCCCGTCGGGGACGACCTCGAGGGGGAAGGCCAGCTCGTCGGGGGTGATGGCCTTGAGGCGCTCGATGTACCACTGGGCGTGGCGGCGGCGGCCCTCGTGCCAGCCTTCCAGCATCGGCAGCTTGGCCCGGAGGACCAGGGCCTGGAACTCGTCGATGCGGCCGTTCATGCCGATCTCGTGGTGGACGTAGACGGGCTCCATGCCGTGCACGCGCATGCGGCGGACCCGGGCCGCCAGGGCCTCGTCGTCGCGGATCAGGGTGAGGCCGGCGTCGCCGAAGGCGCCCAGGTTCTTGGTGGGGTAGAAGCTGCAGGCCGTCATCTGGCCGAATTCGCCGGCGGAGCGGCCCCAGCCCTTGGCGCCGAGGGACTGGCAGGCGTCTTCGAGGACGGGGATGCCGTGCTTGTCGGCCACGGCCATGATGGCGGGCATCTCGGCCAGCTGCCCGAAGAGGTGGACCGGGATGATGGCCTTGGTGCGGGGGGTGATCGCCGCCTCGACGAGGGCGCCCGTCATGTTGAAGGTCCGGGGATCCAGGTCCACGAAGACGGGGGTCGCGCCCAGGCGCGCCACCACGCCGGCCGTGGCGAAGAAGGTGAACGTGGGGAGGATGACCTCGTCGCCGTGCTTGACGCCCAGGGCCATGAGGGCCACCAGGAGGGCGTCGGTGCCGCTGGACATGCCCACCGCGTACCGGGCGCCGGCGTACTGGGCCAGGTCGGCTTCCAGACCCTTGACGTTCTCGCCGAGCACGAAGCTGGAACGGTCGATGATGCCGGAAAGACCCTGGAGGATCTGGTCTTTCACGGCGGCGTTCTGGGGGGCGAGGTCGAGCATCGGGACGGACATGGGTTCTCCAGGGAATACTTGAGTATGACAGGGGCGCGGGACGGGAACGACCGGGCAGGTTGATCCCGGGCTCACCGTCCGAGGCGCCGGCGGATCCGGCTGAGCAGGGCCGTGCCCTCCGGGACCCGGAACAGGAGGAGCAGGGCGCCGTAGACGAGGGCGCAGGCGGCGATGAGGGGGAAGAGGCGCAGGCTGGTGCCCGCCAGGCCGCGGTAGGGGCCGGACAGCCCGAGCTGGCCCGCGCCGACCCAGGCCAGGAGCCCCATGACCGCGGAGGCGGCGCCCATGGAGACCCAGCCGCCACCCACCTCGCGCCAGGGGAGGGCGGGGAGGCGCGGCCGCAGGCCCGCCGTCATGTAGACCAGCCCGGCGATGCTGGCCAGGCCGTTGGCGAGGGCCATGCCGCCGGTGCCCAGGGGGCCCATCAGGGCCAGGGAGAGGGCGATGTTCACCACCATGCTCAGGAGGGCCGCGTAGGCCGGCCGGCGGTAGTCCTTGAGGGCGTAGAGGCACTGGGCGGTGATGCGCCCGGTGGCGATGAAGAGGAGGCCCACCGCCTGGAAGCCCAGGGTGGCGGCCGTCCAGGCTACGGCCTGGGCGTTGAAGCGGCCCGTCTGGAAGATGAGGGCGATGATGGGCTGGGCCAGGACGGCCATGCCCACCGAGCCTGGGATGGCCAGGACGGCCGTGCCCCGCAGGGCCTCGGCGAGGGCGCGGCGGAGGCCCTGCAGGTCCCCGGCCTCCACGAGGCGGCTCATCACGGGCAGGCTCACGGTGGCGATGCTCGCCGCGAAGACGCCCAGCACCATCTCGCCCATCATGTTGGCGTTGAAGAGGACGGTCTGGGCCCCCACCGCCAGCTGGGAGGCCAGGGCCGTCGAGATCAGGGCGTTGATGGGGGCGATGCCCGTGCCCAGGAGGCCGGGGGCCATGCGCCGCAGGGCGCGGCGCACACCCGGGTCCTTGAGGTGGAGGCCGGGGCGGACGCCGTAGCCCAGGGCCCGGAAACCCGGCCACAGGACCGCCAGCTGGACGAGCCCGCCCGCCAGGGCCGCCCCCGCCATCACCAGGGCCGCCGCTTCGGGCACCCGCCAGCCGCGCGGCCCCGCCTCGAGGCCGGCCCAGGTGACCAGGATGAAGGTCAGGTTCCAGAAGGTGGACACCGAGGCGGGCAGGGCGAAGCGCCCCCGCAGGTTAAGCACCGCGGCAAGCCCGGCGGTCAGGCTCACCAGGGTCAGGTAGGGGAACATGATCTGGGCCAGGACCGTCGTGAGGGTCCAGGCCGGCGGCGCGAGGCGGGGGTGGGCCAGGATCCAGCCCAGGGCCCGCAGCTGTTCGCCCAGGCCGGCGCCGGCCGGCGCCAGGCGTCCCAGCATCTGGAGGCCCGTGAGGACGCCCATGGCCGGGATGGCGATCAGGGACAGGAGGGCGAGCCCCAGGCCCAGGGTCCCCAGGAAGCGGGCGGTTAGCTGGCGAGCGGCCGCGTCCCCCTCCCCCGTCTCCACCTCGTTGAGGGTCGGCAGGAAGGCCGAGGTCATGGTGCCCTCCGCCGTGAAGCGGCGCAGGAGGTTCGGGATGCGGTACGCCACGAAGAAGGCGTCGGCCGCGGGGCCGGCCCCCAGGTAGTGGGCCACCACCCGGCTCTGGAGCATGCCCGACACCCGGGACAGGAGGGTCATCACCCCCACCACGCCCGCCGAACGGAGGGAAGAAGGGGCTGGTTTGCCGGGGGTCGGGGACGTGGGCGGGATGGGAACTCCGGGGGCGGGGCGCGGGGCCTTCCCACTTTAGCAAGGCGGGGGAAGGGCGCCGATTTAATAAATCAATCATTGACTCCCCCGGACCTCTCACATATGTTTGATTCATTGATTGTGGCGCGCATGGAGGGGATGGCAGTGGAGGGGGCGTCCAGGGCAGAACCTGCGGAGACCCCCCGGGCGGCCACGCCCGGCATGGGGCTGGACGCCCCCCTGGTCCAGGCCCTCCTGGCGGCCCTGGATGCCCACGCCCTCGTGATGGACCTGGACCTGCGCGTGTCCGACTACGACCCGGGCCTGCCCAGCGCCCTGGGCGTCACCCTGGGCGACGGGGCCCCCGACCTGCTCCCGGCCCTCGTGCGGACCCAGGCCTCGCCCAAGGGCTGGCGCCCGGCGGGCACGCCCGTGCCCCTGGACGAAAACGGACGGCACCTCTGGGTCTTCCGGGACGCCAGCGCCCTGGAATTGCGGGAGGCCCTGGAAATGGGCTTCCTCCATGAACTCCTGTCCACCATCGCCCGGCGCGGTCCCGAGGGCACCACCCTCCCCCACCTCTGGGAACTGGCCCTGGACCTGTACCGGGAGCGGATCGCGCGGCCCCTGGACGTGGCGCTGCGCCACGAGATCCCCGGGGGCCGCGCCCAGGAGGTCCTGCCCCCGGCCGGACTGGGGGAGCCGGAGCCGGAGCCCGAGGGCCCCGGGGCCGATCCCCGGCCCATCGTGCTGGTGGTGGACGACAGCCCCATGGTGCGGCGCCTGCTCCGCACCGTGCTCGGGCGGGACTACCGCGTGCTCCTGGCGGCGGGCGGGGAGGAGGCCCTGGCCGCCGCCCGCGACCACCAGCCGGCGGTCATCCTGCTGGACGTCCTGATGCCCGGCATGGACGGGTTCCAGGTGTGCGCGGCCCTCAAGGAGGAACCGGCCACCCGGGAGATCCCCGTCCTGGTCCTGACCGCCCTCCAGGGCGAGGCGGAGGAGGTGCGCGCCCTGGAGGCCGGCGCCATCGACTTCATCCAGAAGCCGATCATCCCCGCCACCGTCCTGGCCCGGGTGCGCAACCACGTGGACCTGAAGGCCGCCCAGGACCGGCTCCAGGAACTGGCGGTCCTGGACCCCCTCACCGGCATCGCCAACCGCCGGGCCTTCGACCAGACGCTGGGCCACGAATGGCAGCGCAGTCGCCGGGAAGGCAAGCCCCTCTCCCTCGTCATGGCGGACGTGGACTGCTTCAAGGCCTACAACGACGCCTATGGGCACGTGCGGGGGGACGGTTGTCTCCGGGAGATCGCCCAGGTCCTGCGGGAGACCCTGCGCCGGCCGGCGGACCTGGTGGCCCGGTTCGGCGGGGAGGAGTTCATCTGCATCCTGCCCGAGACCGACGCGGCGGGCGCCCGGCAGGTGGCCCTGGCCCTGGGGGAGGCGGTGGCCCGGCTGGGAATCCCCCACCCCGGTTCCGAGGTGGCCGCCCACGTGACCGTGAGCCTGGGCACGGCCACGGCCATCCCCACCCTGGCGGATTGGGCCGAACGCTTGGTTGTCGAGGCGGACCGGGCCATGTACGAGGCGAAACGCCAAGCCAAGGCTCAAGCAAGGAAGCCAGGGCCGGACCCGGCATAATGGGAGGATGACGAAACGGCCCTGGTGGAAGCGGATCCTGCTGGGGGCGGCCTGGGTGAGCCTGGCCGTCCTGGGGGGGACCGCCGCCGTCGTCCTGCTCTTCCGGTTCGTGCCCGTGCCCACCTCCGCGCTCATGATCGAGCGCCGGATCGGCGCCCTCGTGGAGGGGCGCCCCTACGAGGTCCGGCACGCCTGGGTGCCCCTGGAGCGCATCGCCCCCAGCATGGGCGCGGCCGTCATCGCCGCCGAGGACCAGAACTTCCCGGACCACTTCGGCTTCGACTGGCAGGCCATCGAGAAGGCCCTGGAACACAACGAGCACAGCCGCCGGAAGCGGGGCGCCTCCACCCTGTCCCAGCAGACCGCCAAGAACCTCTTCCTCTGGGAGCGCCGCTCCTGGGTGCGCAAGGGCTTCGAGGCCTACCTGACCCTCATGCTGGAGCTGGGCTGGTCCAAGCGGCGCATCCTGGAGGTCTACCTCAACAGCGTGGAGTTCGGGGACGGCGTCTTCGGGGTGGAGGCCGCCTCCCGGCGCTTCTTCGGCAAGCCCGCCCGGGCCCTCGGGCCTTCGGAAGCCGCCCTCCTGGCCGCGGTCCTGCCCAACCCGCGCAAGTACCGGGCGGACGCTCCCAGCGCCTACGTGCGCGCCCGCCAGGAATGGATCCTCAACCAGATGCGCAATCTGGGGGGCGGCCAGGTGGTCAAGGCCCTCGGCTGAGGGCCCCCCGTCCCCAGGCCGGCGGGGCATTTCTCGGGAAACTTATATCGATTTGAAATGCTTGATAGATGGTCCGCTCCGGCGCGGGGGGTGGCCTTTTTCCGGTGGCCCCGGGGTTCAGGCCGGGGATACCCGAGTAGATTGGTAAATATTTAATTAAAACATTTAAGGATTCTTGGGGTCCGAAAAGGCGCGGAGGCCCGGGTTCCCATCGGAATCCCATATTTGGTGGGACTTATATCGATATGAATAGGGCGGATGGGGGGCAACGCCCGAATATGGGGTTCCGGTGATTTTCCCCTTGAGCGGGGAATAACAAGACCCTACCGTCAGCTATTCTTTCCCACCCCAAGAGGCCCCCATGAGCCACCCTCGCATCGGCGTGTATTTCTGCACCCGCAGGCACGGATCCGCGGCGCCCGACCCCAAGGCCCTGGCCGCCTACGCGGCCTCGCTGCCCCAGGTTGCGGAGGTGAAGATCCTGCCTGCCGGAGCGTCCCTGGACCCGGCCGCCCTGGCCCGGGAACTCGCGGCCCGCCAGCTCACCACGGTGGTGATCGCGGCCCACTCCCCCGGCTATTTCAAGACGGCCTTCACCCGGGCCATGGCCCTGGCCGGCCTCGACCCGGAGGCCATCCGCCTGGCCTCCTTCCGGGAGCACGGCGCGGGGTTCGGGGATGCGGTGGAACGGGCCAAGGCGGTGATCGCCTGCGCCGTGCTGGATGTGCCCTTCGGGTTGGCGGCCGTCCCGGAGCGCCTGCCCATGCACCCCGACACCCTCGTCATCGGGGGCGGCATCGCGGGGATCCAGACCGCCCTGGAGATCGCGGACGCGGGCAAGAAGGTCTACCTGGTCGAGCGCACGCCCACCATTGGCGGGCACATGGCCATGTTCGACAAGACCTTCCCCACCCTGGACTGCGCGGCCTGCATCCTCACGCCCAAGATGGTGGCGGTGGACCAGCACGAGAACATCGAGCTGATGACCTGGTCCGAGGTGGAGGCCGTCTCCGGCGGGCCGGGCAGCTACCAGGTGAAGATCCGCCGGAAGGCCCGCTACGTGGACCTGGACGCCTGCGTCGCCTGCAACGACTGCTCAGCCATCTGCCCCGTCACGGTGAGCAGCGAGTTCGATTCGGGCATCGCCACGCGGAAGGCCATCTACATCCCGTTCCCCCAGGCCATCCCCAACGCCTTCGTGGTGGACAAGGAGCACTGCACCTGGCTCCAGTCCGGGGGCACCAAGTGCGGCGCCTGCGTGAAGAAGTGCAGCAAGGAGGCCATCCACTTCGACGCCAAGGACGAGGTGGTGGAGGTCACCGTGGGCAACATCGTGGTGGCCACCGGCTACGACGTCTTCGATGCCCGGCGCATGGACCGGTACGGGTACGGAACCTACCCCAACGTCCTCACCGCCCTGGAATTCGAGCGCCTCACCAACGCCTCGGGCCCCACCGGCGGCAACATCGTCATGAAGACGAAGAAGCTCGACAAGCGCACCCGGCAGGAGACGTGGGGCTTCGAGCCCGACGGCCCGCGCCCGAAGTCGGTGGCCATCATCCACTGCGTCGGAAGCCGGGACCGCAACTACAACCCCTACTGCTCCCGCGTGTGCTGCATGTATTCCCTGAAGTTCGCGCACCTGGTCAAGGAGAAGCTCCACGACGCGAAGTGCTACGAGTTCTACATCGACATGCGGGCCTTCGGGAAGGGCTACGAGGAGTTCTTCGAGCGCATCAAGGAGGAGGGCATCCACGTCGTGCGCGGCCGCAGCGCCAAGGTGAAGGAGGTGGGCGGGCAGCTCGTCCTGAGGGGCGAGGACATCGTGGACGACAAGGTGCTGGAGATGCCCGTCGACATGGTGCTCCTGGCGGTGGGCCTCGAGCCCGACGCCGGCAGCGACGGCCTGGGCCGCATCCTGGGCCTTTCCCGGGACGAGGGCGGCTGGTACAGCGAGTCCGACTACAACATGGACCCCACCGGGACCCACCGCGGGGGGATCTTCGTGGCAGGCGCCTGCCAGGGGCCCAAGGACATCCCCGACACCGTGGCCCAGGCCTCCAGCGTGGCCGCCGCGGTCCTCAAGACGGTCCTGCGCGAGCAGGGCAGCGGAAGCCAGGGCGACCTCTCCCTGGCCAGCATCGAGAACCTGGCCCGCCAGCTGGCGGAACCCCGAGCGTAGGGAGGCTCACATGGCTGTTCAGGCGGATCCCAGACTCGTGGCCGAACTGGAGACCTACGGGGCCCAGGACGTCCTCAAGTGCTACCACTGCGGCAACTGCACCGCGGTGTGCCCCTTCTCGAAGGAACCCTTCATCTTCCCCCGCAAGTCCATGCGCTACCTGCAGATGGGGTTGAGGGAAAAGCTCAAGTCCAACCTGGAGCCCTGGCTCTGCTACTACTGCGGCGAGTGCAGCGAGCAGTGCCCCCGGGAGGCCGAGCCCGGCGAGACCATGATGAGCATGCGGCGCTGGCTCACCGCGCAGTACGACTTCACGGGCATCTCCAACCTCCTCTACCGCTCCTGGTGGGCGGAGCTGGCCGGCATCCTGGTCCTGGCCGCCCTCACGGGCTTCGGGTTCTGGAAGTACGGGACCAGCGTGGGCGACATCCGGGTCTACGACGGCCCCAACGCCTTCCTTCCCTCCAGCGCCATCCACGCCTTCGACTGGACCATGGCCTCCATCCTGGGCACCTTCCTCCTCGTCAACTGCGTCCGGATGTGGTGGATGACCATGGGCAGGGACCCGAAGACCCGGGCCACCCCGGCGCAGTACGTGAAGCGGCTGGGCCAGCTGCTCCTGCACTTCTTCACCCAGAAACGCTACAGCGAGTGCGACAAGAAGGCCCCCTGGCGCCTCCACATCGTCCTGATGCTCAGCTACGTGACGATGCTGGTGCTGATCATGTTCTTCCTCCCCGCCGTCCAGGCCGGGCCCGCCATCAACTGGGCCGTCCACATCCTGGGCTACGCCGCCTCGATCGGCCTCATCACCACCGTGGCCATGGCCCTCGTGGGGCGCGTCCGCAAGAGCCAGACCCACTACAAGCACAGCCACGAGACCGACTGGATCTTCCTCGGGATGCTCCTCTACGTGGCCGTGACCGGCGTCCTGCAGCACGCGCTGCACCGCCTGGGGCATCCCTACGCCGCCAACATCACCTACCTCGCCCACCTCATGGGCGTGGTGCCGATGCTGGTGCTGGAAGTGCCCTTCAGCAAGTGGGCCCACATGTGCTACCGGCCCCTGGCGATGTACTTCGCGGCCCTCCAGATCGACGTGCTGGAGGCGCGCGAGACCGGCCCCGTGGCCGGAACCCGGACCGCGTGAGGAGGCACCCATGGACACCCCCAAGATCGGCGTCTACGTCTGCAACTGCGGCACCAACATCAAGAAAGTGGTGGACTGCGACGAGGTGGCCCAGCAGGCCTCCGAACAGCCCGGGGTCGTCTGCGCCCGGAGCTACAAGTACATGTGCTCCAACCCGGGCCAGGAGATGATCATCAAGGACATCCAGGAGCAGGGCCTGGACCGGGTCGTCGTCTCCGCCTGCAGCCCCCGCATGCACGAGTCCACCTTCCGCGGGGCCCTGGCGAAGGCGGGGCTGAACCCCTACTTCCTGGAAATGGCCAATATCCGGGAGCAGTGCTCCTGGGTCCACACGGATCCCCGCGCAGCCACGGACAAGGCCACCGACCTGACCCGCGGCGCCGTCAGGCGCGTGGTCTTCCACGAGGCCCTCGAGAAGCGCTTCGTGGACATGTGCCCCGCCACCCTCGTCATCGGCGGCGGCATCACCGGCCTCACCGCGGCCCTGGAGCTGGCCGAGAGCGGCAACCAGGTCTACCTGGTCGAACAGTCCGGGCGCCTGGGCGGGAACCTGGCCAATGTGGACCTCACGGCCCCCTACCTGGACTCCGCCCGGGACCTCATCCGCGAGCGCATCCTCCGCGCGACCCGCAACCCCAACATCACGGTCTTCCTCGACGCCAAGGTGGAGAGCCTCGACGGCTACGTGGGCAACTTCAAGGCCAAGGTGGCCTCGGCCGGCGGAACGGTTCCGGTGGAGATCGGGAGCGTCGTGGTGGCCACGGGCTACAAGCCCTTCGACGCCTCCCGGGTGAAGGCCTTCGGGCACGGGACGAACCCCAACGTCATCACGAGCTTCGAGTTCGAGGCCATGCTCCGCAAGGGACGGATCCTCACCGACAAGGGCCGCCCTCCCCGCTACGTGACGGTCATCCACTGCGTGGGCAGCCGCTCCGAGGAGTTCCACCCCTACTGCTCCCGCGTCTGCTGCATGACGGCCCTGAAGTACGGCCAGGAGATCAAGTCGGCCCTGCCCGACGCCTTCGTCTACGACCTCTACATCGACATGCACGCCTTCGGGAAGGGCTGCGAGGACTTCTACAAGCAGGCCTCCGAGATCCGGACCATCTTCATGATGTTCCAGAAGAACACGGCCCCCCAGATCCTCCCGGGCGGACCCAAGGACGACTGCGAGATGTTCCTGCGGGTCGACGACAAGCTGAGCGGCGAGGAGGTGGACATCCCCACCGACCTCGTCGTCCTCATGGTGGGCATGGAGGCCCGGGACGACAGCGCCGAGGTGGCGCGCCTCGTGAACATCAGCCGGGACAAGGACGGCTGGTTCATCGAGAGCCACCCCAAGCTGGACCCCGTGGCCACCACCACGGACGGCGTCTACATCGCCGGCTGCTGCCAGTCCCCCAAGGACATCAACGAGAGCGTCGCCCAGGCCAGGGCCGCCACGGCCCGCATCATGGCGAAGATCGCCAAGGGGCGCATCGAGGTGGACGCCGTCTTCGCCGAGGTCAACCAGGACGACTGCTCCGGCTGCCGGGTCTGCAACGACCTCTGCCCGTACGGGGCCATCGACTTCAACTCCGAGACCCGCCGCTCCAACGTCATCAGCGCCATGTGCAAGGCCTGCGGCGCCTGCGTGACGGCATGCCCGTCGGCCGCCATCAAAGGCCGGCACTTCACGGATGAACAGATCTTCGCCCAGATCGAGGGGGTGCTCTGATGTCCAACGGCTTCGAGCCCAAGATCGTCGGCTTCCTCTGCAACTGGTGCTCGTACACCGGGGCGGACCTGGCCGGCACCAGCCGCATCAAGTACGCCACCAACCTGCGGGTGATCCGGACCATGTGCAGCGCCCGCATCGACCCGACCTTCATCCTCAAGGCCCTCCTGGAGGGCGCCGACGGCGTCCTGATCTGCGGTTGCCACCCGGGCGACTGCCACTACGTGGAGGGGAACTACAAGGCCATGCGCCGCTATCCCCTGTTGAAGCGCCTCCTGGACGCCTACGGGATCGAGAACGAGCGCGTGCAGCTGGAATGGGTGAGCGCCAGCGAAGGCCGGCGCTTCGCCGAAGTGGTGGACCGCATGACCGAGCAGATCAAGGCGCTGGGTCCATGCAAGGTCCGGACCGCCCTTGCCTTCGACATGGCCGAGAGGTAGACGATGGAAACCACCGGGAAGAAGAAGCTCCAGATCGCCCTCTACTGGGGCGCCGCCTGCGGCGGGTGCGACGTCGCGGTGCTGGACACCAACGAGTTCATCCTGGACGTGGCGGCGATCGCCGACATCCGCATGTGGCCCATCGCCACCGACGGGAAATACAAGGACATCGAGGCCATGGAGGACGGGGAGCTGGACCTGGTCCTGTTCAACGGCGCCGTGCGCAACTCCGAGAACGAGCACGTCGCCAAGCTCCTGCGCCGGAAGGCCAGGGTCATGGTCGCCTTCGGCAGCTGCGCCCACATCGGGGGCATCCCGGGCCTGGCCAACCAGGTCACGAAGGAGGAGATCTTCGACCGGGCCTACCTGAACAACCCCTCCATCGAGCCGGGCAACCGAACCGTTCCCCTGCCCGAGAGCCACGTGGAGGCCGGGGCCCTGGAGATCCCCACCGCCTACAAGCGGGTCTACAAGCTGGACGACATCGTCCCCATCGACTACTACGTCCCCGGCTGTCCGCCCCTCCCCGCCCAGATCAAGGGCGTCCTCCTGGCCGTGGCCACGGGCCAGCTCCCCGCCCGGGGCTCGGTCGTGGGCGCGGGCCACCGCACCGTCTGCGACGACTGCCGGCGCACCCGGCACGAGCGGAAGATCAAGAAGTTCTACCGCCCCTGGCAGATCATCCAGGATCCCGAGACCTGCCTGCTGGAACAGGGCATCGTCTGCGCCGGCAGCGCCACCCGCTCGGGCTGCGGCGTGCGCTGCCCGAACTCCAACATGCCCTGCCGGGGCTGCTACGGCCCGGCCCCCAACGTGAAGGACCAGGGCGCTAAGATCGTCAGCGCCGTCGCGTCCATCATCGACTCCAAGGACCCGGCCGAGATCGACCGCATCCTGGAGGACGTGCCCGACATCATGGGCTACGCGTACCGCTTCGGCCTTCCGGCCTCCATGCTCCAGAGGAGGATCTGACCATGCGCAGCATCAGGATCGACCCCATCACCCGCCTGGAGGGCCACGGCAAGATCGAGATCTTCCTGGACGACGACGGCGGCGTCAGCGACTGCTACTTCCAGATCCCCGAGCTCCGGGGCTTCGAGCGCTTCGTCGTTGGCCGTCCCATCGAGGAGCTGCCCCGCATCGTGACCCGCATCTGCGGCGTCTGCCCCGCGAGCCACCACATGGCCTCGGCCAAGGCGGTGGACGGCTGCTTCGGCGGGGAGCTGCCCCCCCTGGCGCGCAAGCTGCGGGAGATGTACTACCAGGCCCACTACATCCACAGCCACATCGCCCACTTCTACGCCCTCGCTGCGCCGGACTTCGTCTGCGGCCCCGACTGCGACCCGGCCACCCGCAACATCCTCGGCGTGGTCCAGAAGGTCGGCCTCGAGATCGGCGGCCAGGTCATCAAGGCCCGGGCCATGGCCCAGGACATCCAGACGATCCTGGGCGGCCGGAGCACCCACGTCGTCTGGTGCATCCCCGGCGGCGTCTCCAAGGGCCTCACGAAGGAGGAGCTCGAGCGGATCCGGCCCATGGCCGACCAGCTCTACGACTTCACCCTCTTCAGCCTCAAGCTCTTCAAGGACGTCGTCCTGGCCAACCCGGCCTACGTGGACCTGATCCTGAACGGGCCCTACACCCTCGACGTCCACAACATGGGCCTGGTGGACGAGAACAACGCGCCCAATTTCTACGACGGCAAGGTCCGGGTGGTGGACTACGAGGGGAACGAGATCTGCAAGTACGCCCCCGAGGAATACCACCACCACGTGGCGGAGCACGTGGAGCCGTGGACCTACCTCAAGTTCCCCTACCTCAAGCAGCGGGGCTGGAAGGGCTTCGTCGAGGGCATCGACACCAGCCTCTACTGCGCGACGCCCCTGGCCCGCCTGAACGTTGCCGACCGCATGGCGACGCCCCGGGCCCAGGAGGCCTTCGAGGAGATGTTCCAGGTCCTGGGCGCGAAGCCCTGCCGAGCCCTCCTGGCGCAGCACTGGGCGCGCCTGGTGGAGATGGTCCAGAACGCCGAGACCCTCAAGGGCTTCGTGGAGGATCCGGAGATCACCGGGCCCGGCTACCGCGTGGTGCCCCAGCGCATCACCGGCGAGGGGGTCGGGATCGTGGAGGCCATGCGCGGCACCCTGACCCACCACTACACCTGCGACGAGAAGGGCATCTGCACCTCGGCCAACCTCATCGTCGGCACCACGAACAACAACGCGCCCATCCAGATGGTCACCAAGAAGGTGGCCCAGGCCCTCATCCGGCCCGGCCAGGAGGTCACGGAGCCGGTGCTGAACATGGTGGAGATGGCCTTCCGGGCCTTCGACCCCTGCTACAGCTGCGCCACCCACACCCTCCCCGGCCAGATGCCCCTGGAGGCCGTGGTCCACCAGGGCGGCCGGGTGGTGAAGACCCTGCGGAAGAACCTGGGATGATCGAGCGGACCCTGATCGTCGGGATGGGAAACCCCTACCTGCGGGACGACGGCGTGGGCATCCGGCTCGCCACGGACCTCATGGCCCGGCTGGACCTCCCCGAGGGCATCCGCCGGGGGCCGGCCGGGATCCTGCCGGGCCTCCACATCGAGCCCGAATGCTCCCTAGGGGGCCTGACCCTCGTGGAGCTCATCGACGGCTTCGACCGCCTCGTTGTGCTGGACAGCATCGACACCCGGGACGGGGTCCCCGGGGACTGGCACCACTTCACCGCCGCCTCCCTCCGGGAGACCCTGAACCTGAGCAGCGTCCACGACGCCAACTTCGCCACGGCCCTGGAGCTGGGCCGGCGCATGGGCATGCGCCTCCCGGACGACGCGGAGATCCTGGTCTACGCCGTGGAGGTGGAGGACACCCTCACCTTCGACACCGCCCTCAGCCCGTCCCTGGAGGCCCGGTACGCCGAGTTCGCCGGAGAGATCTTCGCGGACCTCGCCGCCGCCCTTCCGGCTACGCTGGAGCAGGCCGCAGGCCTCTGACCCCCCATGTCCCCCTTCGCCCTCCCCGCTCCTGGACCCGCCCGATGCATGAGATGAGCCTCATGGCCTCCCTCCTCGAGATCATCGAGGACCAGGCGCGGGCCGAGGGCTTCGCCTCGGTCTCCCGGGTGGTCCTGGAGATCGGGCGCCTCGCGGGCGTGGAGGCCGAGGCCATGCGCTTCGCCTTCGACGTGGGCACCCGGGGCACCCTGGCCGAGGGGGCCGTCCTGGACATCGACGAGACCCCGGGCCGCGGACGCTGCGCCGCCTGCGGCGGGGAGACCCCCCTGGAGGCCTTCTACGACCCCTGTCCCGCCTGCGGGAGCGGGCCCCTGGAAATCCTGGCGGGGCGCGAGCTGCGCGTCGTGTCCCTGGATGTGGAGTAGGCCATGTGCGTGGGCGTCCCCGGCAGGATCCTGGAGATCGAGGCGGGCCTCCTGCCCATGGCCCGGGTGGACTTCGCCGGGACGGTGAGGGACGTGAGCCTGGCCCTGGTCCCCGACGCCCAGGTGGGCCAGTTCGTCCTGGTGAACATGGGCAGCGCGGTCCACACCCTGGACGAAGCCGAGGCCGAGGACCTGATGGGCCTCCTGGACGACTTCAACGCCTTCCACGAGGCCCAGGACCGCCCCCCCCTGGAGCCCCCCGGCCGCCCTTCGGCACCACTCGCCTGATCGACTGGAGCCGCCTGTCGGGATTGAACCGACGACCGACGGGACCCGTCTGCGAGGCAAGCCCGGAGGGCGCAGACCGAGCAGGAGCACAGCGCGGTGCGCTGTGCGATCCGGGGTGGTCAGCTGGTGGGTCGGCGCGAACTGGAGCCGCCTGTCGGGATTGAACCGACGACCTTCCGCTTACAAGGCGGGCGCTCTACCCCTGAGCTAAGGCGGCCTGAGGCCGCCAGTATAGCCGGAACGGGCCGCTGACGCCGGTCCGCGCGGTCGGCCATGGCTTCCCGGGCCCGGGGAAGGGGGCCAGAATCGCGGGTCTGGAGCGCGGACCATGGACCTGAGATGGCTTTTCCTCTTTCCCCTCGCCCTGCCCCTGGCGGGGGGCGGCGACCCCCACCGGGAGCTCCTGGAGGAGCTCAACGGGCTCTTCCACGAGACGTACGCCTCCGCCCGGGAGGCGGCCCTGGCCCGGCAGGGGCCGGTGGCCGTGGTGTGGGGGGACCGCCTCCTGCTCTACCGGGACCGGCAGGTGGCCGCGGAGGCCGTGATCCGGCCGCCCCGGTACCACCACCTGAAGGCGGTCTCCCACGTGCCCCTCGCGGTGAGGCTCGCGGCCCTGCCCCTGGCGGGGGCGCCCCTCGACCCGGCGCGCGCGGCCCCGCTCCGGAAGCTGCGGGGGCGCCTCGCGGAGCTGCCCAGGGAGCCGATGCTGGACGCGTCCCTGGGCTTCCTGGACCGGATCCTGGCGCGGGGCGCCTTCAGCCGCCAGGAGGTGGACGCGTTCAGCGCCTCCCTGCGGCGGCCCCTGGAGGAGGCCATGGGGGAGGCCGCCGTGCTCGAGCTGGAGGGGCTGGACGCGGCGGTGCGGGCCTGGGGCCCCCAGCCGCCGCCAGGGCTGCGGGTGGTCATCCTGGGCTCCCACATGGCGCGGGAGGGCGAGATCACCTGGCAGTACTTCGCCCGGCTCCTGGGCGAGACCCGGGAGGGGGACCGCATCGTCTACGCGGAGGAGAAGGCGGGGCCCGGGGAGGCCCTGACCCTTCTCGCCGCCCACACCGTGGACGGGGACCTGGGCCGGGCCTTTTTCGGGGACCCCGACCGCATGCACCGGGACCTTCTGGGGGACGCGGCCCGGGCCTGGCTGGATTCCCATCGCCCCCGCCGCTGAGTCCGGCTACCATGGCGGTCTGATTCCCGAACAATCCCAAAATCAGGCTTTGCGGAGGGCGCCATGGCGGCACGGACCTGGGACCGGACTCTGGAGACGGGCATCGAGGATCTGGACGCCCACCACCGCATCCTCTTCGACACCCTGAGCCGCCTCCGGGCCGCGGCCGGCGCGGGCCGCACGGCGGAGGCCCAGGACGTCGTCTATTTCCTGAGGGACTTCTGCGTCCAGCACTTCCTGGAGGAGCAGGAGCTGATGGTCCGGTCGGCCTACCCGGGTGATCCGGCCCACCGGGCGGCCCACGCCGAGGCCGCCCGGGAGGTGGACCTGCTGCTGGACCGCCTGCGCAGCGGTGCGGCGGCCCTCACTCCGGGTATCCTGGATGGACTGGATGCTTGGTTGGTCAAGCACATCCGGGAGGAGGACTTCCGCCTCGCGGAATTCCTGGTTCGCGCGGGAGCGCCGGAGGAGAAGGAGCCGTCATGAATGCCAATCACGAAGCCTGGTTCAAGGTCTTCAGGGAACGGGCCACGTCCCTGGGGCGCCACATCGTCCTGCCCGAAGGCGTGGACGACCGCACCCTGCTTGCGGCTGGAAGCCTGCTCAAGGACGGCATCTGCAAGCTCACGGTCCTGGGGGATCCCGCCGCCATGAACGCCCGTGCGGCCGAGCTCGGCGTCTCCCTGGCCGGCGCGACCCTGCGGAACCCCGCCACCGACGCCTCCCTGGCCCCCTTCGCCACGGAGTTCTACGAGGCGCGCAAGCACAAGGGCATGACCGAGGAGAAGGCCCTGGAGACCGTGAAGCAGCCCCTCTACTTCGGCGGCATGATGGTGCGCACGGGCCAGGCCGACGGCTTCGTGGCCGGCGCCCTCAACACCACCGGCGAGACCGTGCGGGCCTGCCTCCTCACCATCGGCTGCGCCCCCGGGATCAAGACCGTGAGCTCCGCCTTCCTGATGATCCACCCGGATCCCCAGTTCGGGGAGCGCGGCGCCATGATGTTCGGCGACTGCGCCGTGATGCCCGATCCCGACGCCTCCCAGCTGGCCGAGATCGCCATCGCCTCCGCCGACAGCGCCAAGGCGATGCTCGGCGTGGACCCGAAGGTGGCCATGCTCAGCTTCAGCACCGCCGGCAGCGCCGAGCACGAGAAGGTGGACAAGGTCCGGGCCGCCCTGAAGGAGGTCCGCGAGCGCCGCCCCGACCTGAACGTGGACGGCGAGATCCAGTTCGACGCGGCCATGATCCCCGCCATCGGCCAGAAGAAGTTCTCCGGCTCCAAGGTGGCCGGGGCCGCCAATGTCCTCGTCTTCCCCGACCTCAACGCCGGCAACATCGGCTACAAGATCGCCGAGCGCTTCGGCGGGGCGAGTGCCAACGGCCCCTTCCTGCAGGGCCTCAAGAAGCCCGGCAACGATCTGAGCCGCGGGTGCACGGCGGTGGACATCGTCAACACGGTGATCCTCACGGTCATGCAGACGGCCATCTGAGGTCCCCCCGCCGATCCGGAAGAGGGGCGCACGTTCTATGATCGAACCATGCGCTCCCTCCTCCTGCTCCTCCTGGCCGGGCTGCTCACCGGGTGCACCTCCTCGGGTCTGGCCCGCAAGCTGGTCGCTGCCCCCAACCGGAGCGGCGCGTCCATCCGGAACCTGGTGGAGGTCGGCCGGGACTTCACCCCCCGCCGCTTCGACCTTCCGGCGACGGAGGGGCGCCCAGCCGTCTCCCTGGCGACCGCGATCGTCGAACCCGGCGACTGGCACCTGGCCTACGCCTTCGACGCCGCCCGCACGGCGAAGGCCGTGAACCTTTCCCTGCAGATGTCCTTCCGCCGGCCGGAGGGGGCGCCCCCCCGGCCGCGGGGAACGATCTTCCTCCTGCACGGGTTCGCCCAGCAGAAGGAGCAGCTGGTCCCCTGGGCGGTGACCCTCGCCCAGGCCGGGTACCGGTGCGTGCTCGTGGATCTGCGCGGGCACGGGGGCTCTTCGGGGGAATGGATCGGGTACGGCGCCTTCGAGGCCATGGATCTCAAGCTCCTCCTGGACCGCGCGGCCGAAGCGGGGCTCGTGGAGGGGAAGGTGGGGGTCCTGGGGGTCTCCCTGGGCGCGAGCGCGGCCCTCCAGTGGGCGGGCCTGGACGGGAGGGTCGCGACCGTGGTGGCCCTGGAGCCCTTCGCCGATCCCCGGGCGGCCATCGAAAGCCTTCTGCGCAACTTCCCGCCCTTCCGCAGGAAGCTCTGGTGGGCCTCGGAGGCCACCCTCCGGAAGGCCGTCCAGGCGGCCCCCGGCGCGGCGGGCTTCCGGTGGGCTCAGATCGATATCCCCGGGGCGGTGGCGGGGTCGGGCCGGCCCGTGCTCTTCCTGCACGGGGCGAAGGATGCCCTGGTGCCGCCGGCCGACAGCGAGGTCCTGCGGGCGGTCGCCGCCCCGGGAAGCCGGCTGGTCCTCCTGCCGGAGGCGGACCACTTCACCCTGCCCTTCCTCCTGAAGCCCCAGGAAGCCGAGGTGCTGGGATGGTTCGAGGGGCGGCTCGGGACTAGAATGATCTGAAATCGAACCGTTCGTGCGCTACCCCAGGAAGTGAACCGCAGGCTGGTGTTTCATTTCGTCCATGCAGGAAGGGGGCAGGTCGGCCATGAGACTTTCACGCATATGGATCCTGTCGGCAAGCGTCGCCCTGGGGTCCCAGACCCTGCCGGAAGGCCTGGAGCAGGTCTATCTCCCCACCGTCTCGCCCGGGGTCGAATCGGTGACCTCCGCCCGGGAAACCCTGGCCGCGCTCCTGCGGGACCGTCGCCGCGAGGTGGGCGTGCGGTTCACGAAAGGCGGCCTCACCTCGATCGATATCACGAAGTTCGACAACCGGAACGAATTGGCCGCCCTCCTGAAGGGCGGCAATTACGGTGATCTCAGCAGTTATACCTACGATGACGACCACAACCTGAGGTACCTGCAATACAAGACGGTTTCGATTCTGGAGGACCGCATCGAACTGAGCCCACGGGTGGCCTTCTACTACGCGGACGTACTCGGGGTTCCCATCCGGGTGGCCAGGAAGCGGGCTCCAGACGGGTTCCCCTATGTGATCGTTCTGGGCCATGGGCTCTCCCTCCACTTCCAGAAGCCTGATCTGAAGGATGCGGAGAAGGCCGCCGATGCGCTCCAGTCCATCCAGCAGGGGGTCCGCAAGGGGGAGGAGGAGGCCGCTCGCTTCGAGGTCCTGGCCACCCGGTACCGCGCCCTGGCGGTCAAGCCGCCCGTCACCGAAGAACAACGGCGCTTCATCGTCCAGGCCAACGCCTTGAACCAGCAGAAGGACTACCGAAGGGCGATCGAACGGTACCGGAGGGCCCTTGCCGTGGACCCTGTGTCCTACCCCGCGGCCTACTTCAACATGGCCCTGCTCTCCGCTCAGGTCGGCGGGTACCGCCAGGCCATCGGGTTCATGAAGCAGTATCTGCTCCTGGAGCCCGAGGCCAAGGACGCGCGCAGCGCCCAGGACAAGATCTACGAATGGGAGATCCTGCTGGAATAGGGAGATCGCATGAGCCGCGCGCTGGCCTCGCTCCTCCTTGCCGTCCCCCTCTGCGCCCAGGTGGTTCCGGGCGCGTCGAGGCCGGTCTGCATCTACTGCGGAACGCCCCTGCCCAACGGCGTCCACGCCGCCCGCTGTCCCTATCATGCGCCGGCCCGGAAGCCGTCGGCCCGGCCGGTTGAACCGAAGGCCTCCCTGGCCGGAACGCTGTTCCAGAACCTGCTCACGTCCCTGTTCGCCTCCGACCCCGAACCGGAAGCGCCGGAGGCCCGGGCGGCGGCGGAGGCCGAGGCCCAGGCTGCGGAAGCCCGGCAGGCCCGGGATGAGGCCGCTCAGGCAGCCTACCTCCGGATGATGGAAGCCTACAAACCTCTGGACGGCTCCCAGGGGGCCGCCTTCAAGGCCCTCTCCAACGCCCGCCTGGACCTGAAGCCCCTGGACGGGGAGACCCTCGAAGCCCGGGCCCGGGCCCCCTTCGATACGCCAGCGGGTCCCACGCCGTTCTTCGGGGACACCATGCCCCTCCAGGACATCCAGTTCCTTGTGAACCCGGGGAACGACCCTCGGGTGGTGGATCTGCGCAAGGCCGGACGCCTGCTGGTGGCGCGCCTGCGGGCGGATGCGCCCAAGGTCGAAGCGGCCCGGAAGCCCCAGGTGAGGACGCCCGATTGCGCGCGGCTGGCGCAGACCTTGGAGGGAGCCGTCCAGCAGCGGGCGGCATTCCAGAGGACGGTCCAGGCGTCCCAGGCGCAGGTGGACATCTGGGAGGCCGCCAATCGCGCCGCCCTGCTGAAGGCGGCGCAGGACGGCATGGAGGCCCTGACCGGCACGGTCCTGGATGCGATGAGCCAACGGGCCGAAGCGGCTGGCCGCCTGGAGCGGATCCTGGAACGGGAGGCCGGGAGGATGGGCAAGGAGGGCCTGGATGTGGCGGCCATCCGGGCCAAGATCCAGCGGCTCCGGGCCTTGTCCTCCGCCGGGCACCTCCTGGATTTCACCCGCAGCCTGGGCGAATGGCAGACGTTCCTGAAGGATGGGGTCTCGGCCCTGCTGGCGCAGTTGGAAGGCTCCAACCGGGAGTTGGCTGAGATGTTCGCCGATCCGCGCCTGAAGGCGTATTTCGGCGGCGAGGCGCCCGCCCTGAACGCGCTGCTGGACCTCACCAAGCTGGCGGCCTCGAACCAGGTCGTGGGCAAGTGGGTGGCCCGGAAGGTCCCGGTCATCGCGGGCGTGGAACTGGCCCTCAAGGAGGCCTACAACGCCATGGACTGGTACCTGAGCTTCCAGAGGATCGCCGAGGCCCGCGCCATCAACGGGACGGTGCTCGCGGCCGCGGACGCCATCCAGAAGCGCATCGACGACACGTTCATCGCCCTGGAAGGCTGCCACCCCGCGCCTTCGCCGCAGGCGGGTGGGCGGGGTCTGCCCGTTCCAGGCGCCGAGTAGGGCGCGCGGGTTCCGGGAGCTGTCCCCTCAGCGGGCCAGGGCCCTGCGCAGGGCGGCTTCCACGACGGGCGCCAGGGCGGCGAAGCCCGCGGCGTTCGGGTGGAGCCCGTCCTCGGCCAGGGCGCGCTTGAGCTGGCCGCGGCCGTCCACGGTGGCCGCGTGGAGATCCGCCAGGTCCAGGCCCTTGCGGGCGCAGTAGGACCGGATCCACTGGTCCAGGGCCTGGATGCGGTCCAGGGGGCGCGTGACGAAGTAGTCCCGGGAGGCCTCGGTGTCGTTGTGGACGGGCAGGACGGTGCACAGGACGGGGCGGATCCCGTTGGCCACGGCCAGGTCGGCCATGGAGGCGAGATTGGCCTCGATGTCCTCGAGGGCGATGGGGCCCGTGTTCCCGGCGATGTCGTTGGTGCCCGCGAGGATCACGACGGCACGGGGGCGCAGGGCCACGACGTCCTGCTGGAAGCGGAGGAGCATCTGGCCCGTGGTCTGGCCGCTGATGCCCCGGTTCACGTAGGGGCGGCCGGGGAAGCTCGCCGCCAGGTCCCAGATGTCCGTGATGGAGTCGCCCAGGAACACCACGCGGTCCTCCCCGGGGCGGGGCGCCCTCAGCCGGGCGTTGGCGTCCCGGTAGCGCGCCCGCTGGCCCCAGTCATCCATCAGCTCGGCCTGGATGGACCTGCGCCAATCCTGGAGGTGGCGTTTGGCCGTGGCCAGGGTCTCGGCGGGGGTCGGGGGAGGCGCCTGGCCGAAGAGGGAGGGGGCCGCGAGGGCGGCCAGGCACATGAGGGAACGCCTGTTCGGCATGGGAACTCCCGGGAAGGGCCCGTTCCAGAAGAGGACGAACGGGCTTGCCTCGCTTCCAGTATGTCGGAGGTGCCGGCCGCACCCCAAGCGCCGGGCGCCCGGCACCACCGGCACGGGCCGTCCGGTGCGGGGCAGGGGCTTCGCGGCGAAGGCGCAGCTGGAACCTCGACCTGGCGCGTCGCCTGGAGGACGGGGAGCCCGGCTGATGGAACCCCCGTCAGGGGCGGGTCGGCCCGTAGACGGCGAGGGCCTCCTCGAGGTTCTCGATCCGCTTGCTGGCCTTGACCTTCTCGGCGCTGTCCCGGCTCACGCGGATCCGGCCGTCGCGGATGCCCTTCAGGTTCTCCAGGTTCCGGCGCCAGCGGGCGAGAACGGCGGGGGGGACGGGAGCGATGCCCCCCGGCTCGAAGCGCCGGGGAGCGATCCGGGAGGGGAGGCCCCGCTGCCGGAGCTCCCGGGCGAGCTGGGGCAGGTGGGCGGCGCCATAGACGATGAGGATCCGCTTCGCGCCGGGCGCGGCGTCCAGGGTGTGCTCGATGACGCGGCGGTTGCGTTCGATCCAGGCGCCGCCCGCGATGTCCGCCGGGGTGTTGTCGCCGGCCACCTCGAAGAACATGTGGTCCACCTCGGCCAGGAAGGGCCCGTGCAGGAATTCGTAGAGCCCCTTGGCCTCGGCCGCGGCCTGCAGCTCCTTCACGGTCTTCTGCCCGATGGCGTCGATCTCGGCCCGGACGGCGGCGGGAACCTGGGCCTCCGCGCGGTCCTGCCAGGCCTTGGCGATGCGCCAATCGGTGGGCGCCACCCGGGCGTGGAGGTCCGGGGCGATGGCGGCGATGAAGGCCGCCTCGGGGGGGAAGTAGCCCTCCATGGGGCCGTCGAAGGCCTCGGGCTCGATCTCGAGGCAGATGAGATCGGGGCCGATGGCCTCGATCTGGCGCCGGAGGTCGCCCAGGGAGAAGTGCATCCCGGGTTTCATGTGCATGTCGTGGACGGTGCCGAGGAGGACGATCTCGGGCCCGGGGGCCTGGCCGAAGGCGAGGGCGGTCGCGAGGAAGGCGAGGGCCAGGGGGCGCCAGGGGCGGCGCTTCCGGGCCGAAGGCATGGATGGGGACGGGCTGGGCAAGGGGGTCTCCTGGGGGGTGGACGGGATCCGGGGCGCCTCAGGGCGCGCCCGCGCCCCATTGGAAGCGCAGGCCCTGGTCCAGCAGCTTCTGGATGAGCTGGCGGTCCGCCTTCCAGGCCTGCACCCCCTCGGGGCGCCGGTCCCAGGAGAAATCGGCGTCCTTGAGGCGGTCCTCCAGGTCGAGAAGGAGCCGGGGGCCCTCGGCCCGGGCCGTCCAGCGCAGGCTGCGCAGGGGGGTGTCGCTCTTGAGTTCGGGGAGGGAGGGCTGGGCGGGCGCGGGCAGCGTCCACGCGGCGTGGATGACCAGCTCCCGGTTGGCGCGGCGCTGGAAGGGCAGCCGGCGGGGGACGCCGGGTTTCTGGGCCGCGGCCGGGGCGGAGGGCAGGCCCCAGTCGATCAGCGTGCCGCGGGTGCCGGTGGTGTACCAGCCCTGGGGGTGGCGGAGCTTGAAGCGGACCTCGAAGGGCCGGTCCACATCGAGGGGATCCCCGGTCGAGAGGTCGGTGAGGGCGCCCCCCGGCGGGATCTGGAAGCCGGTCCTGACGAGGTGCCGGCGCAGGTCGTCCAGGCCGCCCACATGGGCCACCTCCCGCAGGCCCCAGGCATCGGCCGACTCCCGGATCCGGACCGTGGCCTGGACCGCGCCCGAGGCTTCGGCGGCGCCATCCAGATCCACCTCGACCCGGGGGCGCGCGGTGGCGGTGTCGGGCACCCGGACCCAGATGCCGCCTTCGGGGGTGCAGATCAGGAGCCGCCGCCCCCGGTGATCGGGCGGGAGGAGCCCCATCGAGGTGTACCGGGCCGTGGCGTCCACCAGGAGGAAGCGGCCCGCGGGCGTCTCCACCTCCGCGGGCCAGCCCAGGCTTTCGGGGAGCCGGATCGCGGCGATCACATGGTTGAAGGCATAGGCGCTCACGGGCGCGTCGTCGGCGATGGCGCCGTCCTGGATGCGGCAAAGGGCGGGGAAGGCCTTGAGGCCCGCCTGGGCGGCTTCCGCGATGAGGCAGGTGGCCAGGTCCTTGCAGTCACCGTAGCGGCGGCGCATCACTTCGGCGGGGGACACGGGGATCCAGCCCCGTTCGGGGGTCAGGTAGACGGCCCTGTACACCAGTTCCCGGCGCATCCAGCGGCTGATGGCGGCGAGGGCCTCCCGGGGCGGCAGGCCCGCGAGGCCGGGGATGCTCCCGGGGGCCCGGACCTCGTCGTACCGGGCCCAGAGCCAGGCGCCGAGGGCCGCCCAGGTGGTTCTGGGCGCGCTCCGGAGGTCGCCGGGATCCTGGAAGCGCAGGAGGACCTTGGGCAGGATGTCGGGCAGGTAGGGGGTGGCGCGCTCGTGCTCGGGCAGGGGGGGGATGGCGTTGGCCGCGAGGCCGCCCCCCTCCAGGGGTTCGGGTCGCAGGCCCCATTCGGCCCAGTTCCGCGTCTCCAGGGGGGAGGCCACCTCGGAGAGGTCGCTGAAGAAGCCCCCGCGCTTGGCGAAGGCCAGCTCCCAGCGCCGGATGGGGATGTCCTCCGGCAGGTACCAGACCTTGTCGGGCCCCATGGGCAGCCGCTCCACCGTCAGGGCCTCGAAGGCCACCAGGCTGCCCGGAGCCACCCGCTGGAGCCAGGCCGACGTCCTCACCCGGGTGCTGACCTCGCCGTCCGAATCCGCGTCCGTCCAGGCGACATCATCGCGCTCCAGCTTCACCAGCTCGCCATCGGGGCGGAGGTTCCAGCCCTTGAGGTGCTTGAGGCGGGAGGCCCGGCCACCGAGGCTGTGGAGGGTGTAGGCCCCTTCCTGGAGCCCGCGCTCGCCCAGGACCTTCACCAGGCGCAGGGTCCGCACGCGCACTTCCCCGCCGCCGGTGTAGGCCGCTTCCTGGCGGAGGAAGAGCCCCCAGGCCCAGGCCCCCGCCGGGGGCGCCTCGGCCTGGGCCGCCTGGGCCGGTCCCCGCGCCCATTCGGGCAGCCGGGAAACGTCCTGGGCGGGCAGGGCCAGGGCGAAGAGCACGGAGAAGAGGAGGCGACGGATCACAGGCGCTCCAGGGCAAGGTTCAGGTGCATGGCCTCATCGATCCAGCCGAGGAAGGTCCGGAAGGCGGCGATCTCGCTGGCGGGGGCCGCGGCCCGGCGCACATCGACCCGGAAGGCCGCCTTGGCCTGGACCGCGTCGCCTTCCTTCCGGGTTTCCACCAGGTAGGCCACGCGGCCGAAGGCGTTCTCGCGCACGAAGGGCTTGAAGGGCGCGAGGGCGTACCCCGGGGGGATCGGGAAGGTGCAGGTCGCCACCTGGATGCCCAGGTGATCGAGAACGATGGGTGCCGTGCGGGGTTCCGGCCAGGTGGCGGGCAGGTACAGGGGGGAGGCCATGCCGGGGAAGGGGAAGAAGGGGGCCGTGGGCGCCGCGTCCAGATTCCCTTCCGCGCGCCAGGCGAGGTTGGCGTCGGGCTCCAGGGCGTTGAGCACCTGGGCGGACGTGATGCCGGCCTCCGGGAGGGCGGCCTCCAGGGCGCTCCGGAGCAGGCTCGCCTGGCCTTCCGGGGAAAGGTGCATGAACCGGGCCCGCTGCCGCCATTCCGGGATGCCGGTGAAGGTGGCGGCGAGGCGGAAGTGGCGGCCGTCCTCCCCGATCGTGGCGGTGTAGGCGAAATGGGTCACATGGGCCTCGGGCGCCTGGACGGGGAGGACCCCCCGGGAGACCTCCCAGGTGGCCGTGTCCACGAGGACCGCGTCCGTGCCCTGGTAGTCGGGGTGGATGAGCCCGGGGGGCGCGAAGCGCAGGGTGGGGTCGAACCACAGGATCCGGTCCCCGCCCCCCCGCACCCCGACCAGGACACGGTCCGCCTGGTAGGCGTTGGGCAGGTCGTAGTGGAGGCGGCCCCGCCTCCGGTTGCGGGCCAGGGCGAGGATGGGTCTGGCGTTGGCGTGGTCCAGGAGGGCCAGGTACAGCTGCAGCATCTCCCCGGGCTGGGCCGATCCCCGCTCGACGAGGAAATCCAGGTCGCGGGCCTCCTTGTAGGTATCGGCGCCGATGGCCTTGAGGTTCAGGGAGCCCTCTTCCTCCAGGGTGGCCTGGTCGATGTTGCGGATCCTGCGGTCCAGGCGCCGGAGGAGTGTGCTCGCCGCCGGACCAGGCTCGGCAGGTAGACCGTTGGTCAGCTCCTTGGCGAAGGCCTGGAAGGCCTTGCCCGCGCGCACATCCCGCTTGAACATCCGCTTCCAGAAGTGCTCGACCGTGGCCTCCCAGTAGGCCTGGGCTCCCTGCGTACCCGCCTCGACCAGGTCCGGGGGCTGCCACCACACGGCCAGCTGGGGAAGGCCCGTCAGGGCCTTCAGGGCGTAGGGCGGGCCTTCCCAGCGCGGGATGTCGCGCAGGACGTAGGTGATCGTTCCGGACGCTTCGGTGCGCGAAAAGTGGGGCCAGCCGAGGAGGGCGGACACCCAGCCGAAGCGGGGCAGGAATTCGATCGTCAGCTGCTGGATCGGATAGGGGCCACCGATCCGCCAGTGCCCGTACGGCCCGAGGCTCAGGGGCAGGGGGGCCATCCGCTCGATGTCCCCCTCGGTCCAACGGCAATCCACGATGCAATCGGAAGTGATGCCCGGCGCGACGAGCGTCCGGACCGGTGCGCGGTCCTTCAGGGCCTTGGTGCTCAGGTCCCTGCGCAGGTCGAAGGGCACCACCCGGCCGTCGCGGTAGACGGTGCGGCCTTCGAAGTCCTTGGCCTCGGGCAGGAAATCGGCGAAGACGGCCGCGTCCCGCGCCGCCTCGGACAGGATCCGGACCCGCAGGGTATGGACGATGGAAAAGCCCGTGAAGGTGAGGCGTTGGTCCAGGACCACGGCGCCCTGGATCCCCCGGGCCGGGTCCTCCTTCAGGTCCCAGGCCGACGGGGGGATGGGGGCCCATTCGGCCGCGGCCGCAACGAGGGTGAAGCCGGCTGCGAGGACGGTGCGTGCGGACATGGGGTCTCCTCAGCGCTTTTCGAGCACGATCTGGCGGCGGCAGGCTTCGTCGACCCAGCCCATGAAGGTCCGGAAATCGGCGTAGGCCTCGGGGGCGGCGGTGGGCTGGAGCAGGTCCACGCGGAGCACGGCCTTGGCCTGGAGGCCGTCCCCCGTGTCCTTGGTCTCCACCAGGAAGATCACCCGGCCGAAGGCATTCTGATGCTGGCTCGCCTGGCCTGCCTTGAGCGCATAGCCCTTGGGGACGGTGAACTCGCAGGTGGCCAGGTGGATCCCCAGGTGGTCCAGGATGATCCGCTCGGTGCGGGTCTCGGGCCAGGCGGTGGGGAGGTACAGGGGGGTGGGGACGCCGGGGAAGGGGTCGAAGGTGAGGGTGTCGCCCGGGGGGCACTCGAGGGTGCCCGTCGCCGTGATCGAGACATTCCGGTCGGGATCGGTGGCGTTGAGGACCTGGGCGGAGCCGATGGCGCAGTCCGGGACCGAGCCCTCCAGGGACTCCTTGAGCGTGCGGGTCTGCTCCGCGGCCGACAGGGACATGAAGCGGAGGCGCTCCAGGTACTCCGGCAGCCCCGAGAATTCCCCCTTCAGCGTGAAGGAGCGCTCCCCCTCGCCGAAGGTATGGGTGACCTTGTACGAGGCCACGTTGAACGTATGGGGCTGGATGGGGATGTGCCCCCGGGAGGCCTTCCAGGTGGCCGTGTCGACCACGAGGGCGGCCCAGCCCTGGAAGGTCGGGTGGATGAGCCCGGGCGTGGCGTAGCGCATGGCGGGGTCCATCCACAGGACCTCGCCGTTGGCGACGGGGACACCGACCAGGAGGTTGGTGGCCTGGAAGACGTTGGGCAGGTCGAAGAGGAAGAGGTTCCGGCCCCGGCTCTTCACGAAGGCGAGCTGGGGCTTGAGGCCGGCGTGCTCCAGGAGGGCGATGCAGAGGATGCCCATCTGGTGGCCGGTGGCGGCGCCGCGCTGGATGATGCGGTCGAGGTCGCGGGCCTCATCGTAGGCTTCGCCCGTGATGGCCTTGATGTCCAGGCTGGAGAGCTCGGCCAGGGTCGGCAGGCTCACATTGCGGATCCGCTTGTCCAGGCGGCGCAGGAGGAGGGTGGCGGCCCGGGCCGGGTCGGGCCCCAGGTCCGCGGTCAGTTCGGTCGCGAAGGCCTTGAAGGCCCGGCCCTTCTTGACGTTGTCGTGGTAGGAGGGCTTCCAGAAGGTGTCCACGGCGGCCTGCCAGTACCGCACGGAATCGCCCCGGGAGGCGGTCAGGAGCAGGTCGGGCTGGCGCCAGGCGAGGACCGAGGGCAGGCCCGCCAGGGAACGGAGCGCGTAGGGGGGCACCTCGCGGCCGGGCAGGTTCCGGAACACGTACTTGCGCCGGTCGGGCGACACCTCGGGGGCCGTGGTCCGGCCCGGCAGCACCAGCCCGTTCCAGTGGTAGCCGGGCCAGAACTCGATGGTCTGCTCGAGGATGGGATAGCGGCCCCCGATGAGCCACTCCCCGGAGTAGCCCAGGCTGGGCGGCAGGTTGCCCTCGCCCACCGTCGCGTAGTCGCTCCACCGGAGCTCGACCACGCAGTCGGAGGTGACCCCGGGCGGGATGAGGACCTTGCGGTCCTCGGTCCCCTTGATGGCCTTCACCTTGAAGTCCTTGCGCCCCTCGAAGGGGACCACCTTGCCGTCCCGCTGAACCGTCCGCCCCTCCACGTCGTAGGCCTCGGGGAGGAAGTCGTCGAACTCGGCGGCGTCGCGTCCCGCCTCGGACAGGATCCGGATCCGCGCCGAATGCAGGATGGCGCGGCCCGTGAACGACATGCGGCTCTCCAGCACGACGGCGCCCTTGAGGCCCCGGGCCGGGTCCTCCTTCAGCTCCCACACCGACGGGGGCAGGGGGGCCCATTCCGCGGCGCCCAGCACCAACCCGATGCAGGCCGCAAGTACGACCCGTGCGCCCATGACCGCCTCCTGGATTTGATTTTTCCAGGTTAGCGCAAGCCGGGCCGGAGGGGGGGCTTAGCGCACGAGGGATTGGCGGAGGAGGGCCTTCACCGGTTCGGCGTTCTCCTGCTCCAGGGCCAGGGCCATGCACTCCCGGGCCTCGGTGGTGTTCTGGGCGGCCAGGGCGCGGGCGGCGGCCAGGCGCAGGTCCAGGGGCTCCCGTCCGCGGAAGAGGCCCTTCTTCTGGAAGAGGTCCAGGAGGGGGCGGGCGGCGCCGGGGGCGGGGATGCGCCCCAGGGTCTCGATGGCCCGCAGGCGGAGGCGCTGGGCCTCCTCCCCGGGGCCGGCCTCCGCCAGGATGGCCAGCACGGCGGGCAGGGCCGCGGCGTCGCCCAGGCCGCCCAGCAGGTCCAGGCCCTCCAGGCGGAGCTCCGCGTCCCCCTGGGCGAGGGCGGCGGCGAGGGCCTGGGCCGCCGCTTCCGCGCCGCCCAGGTGGGCCAGGGCGGCCACCGCCGCCCGGCGGATCCGCCCGTCGGGATGGGCGACGGCGGCCGTCAGCTCGGGGGTCGCGGAGGGATCCCCGGCGCGGGCGAGCAAATCCACGGCCTCCAGGACCACCTCCACCCGGGGGGAGGAGAGCAGGTCCAGGAGCACGGGCAGGGCCCGCCGGCCGAAGGCGGCCAGGGCCGCGGCGAGGGCGGTCCGGTTCGCGCCGATCCCCTCCTCCTCCAGGGCCCGGGCCAGATGGGCGGCGGCGGGCAGGCCCATGAGGGCGAGGACGGCCTGGACCCGGTCGGCGGGGTTCACGGGGCTGGGGTGATGGAGGAGGTCCACCAGGCGCCCGATGTTGCGGGGGCTGGCCAGCCGAGCCAGGAGGTCCCGGATGAGCTGGGGCTTCCAACTGGCGGCCCCCACCAGGGGGTAGGCCAGGTCGCCCAGGCCCGACAGTTCCAGGTGGACGGCGGAGAAGAGCCCGTAGACGATCCAGCGGTCGAGGATGGTTTCCAGGGTCTGGGCGCACCACTGGGCGACGGGAGGGTCGTTCTCGGCGGTGAGGCGATCCCGGGCGGCGGCCAGGATGCGGTTCTCCAGGTCCTGGGGAAGGCCGGCATCCGCCAGGCCCTCGGCGAGGTGGGCGAGGATCTCCATGCCGTGCCGGCGCACCCCCGCTTGGGGGCTGGCCAGCTCCTTTTCCAGCTGGGCGAGCATGGAGCGGATGTCGTCCACCCGGCGCCCGCGGATCAGCTGGCGGCCCAGGGTCTTGACGAGGTGGGGGTCCAGCTTGTGGATCGCCCGGCGTTCCAGGCTCATGTGGAGCTTGGTGTCGGTGCCCTGGCACTCCCACTGGATGGCTTCCTTGAACTCCTCCACCTCCTGCATCCCCCAGCCCTCGAACTGGAGGCGGCCGCGGACGGCCTCCAGGCAGAGCTCCCGGTCGGGCACGCACTGGAGGAGGGCCACGGCGAGGAGGGCCAGGTCGAACATGGAGGGGGCGTGGGCCGTGTGCACGTGGGCCACGGCCTGGGCCAGCATCTCGGGGCCGAGGAAGTCCAGGGCCCGGCGCAGGACGAACTCGCCCTCGGGCAGGCCGGGGAAGCCCAGGACGAGGTCGCCCTGCTCGCCGGCGGGGAAATCGGACAGGGCCCGGCGGAGGGCGTCGCGCACGGCGCCGGCGTCCACCGTGTCCAGGCTCAGGCGCGCGCCGGCGCCCTCGAGGGCGCCGAAGTCGGGCACGCGGAACCCGAAGCGCACCAGGGCCTCCCGCTGGTCCACGCCCCAGGGGCTCCGGGGGCCGGCCTTGTCGGGCGAGGAACGGGTCGCCAGGGCCGCGCGGAAGAGGGCGCTGAACTCCTCCCGCAGGGCGGCGGGGGACAGGGCCGCGACCTCGATGGGCTCGATGGGGGGCAGGGAGGCCTCGTCCACCGCCGGTTGCGGCGGCGCGGCCCGGCGCAGCTCCTCGGGCGTGAGGGGCTCGGGCAGGGCGGGGGCCTCGGCGTCCCGGAACCCTCCGCCCACGGTGGGACCGGGGCCCGCCCAGGGAACGGGGTCGGGATCCGCGGGCCGGGGCGCGTCGGTGAAGACCTTGTTCCAGTCCAGCTCCACGTCGGCCTCCCGCAGGGGCGAGGCCGGGCGCGGCTGGGGCGGCGGCGCGGGGGGGAGGGGCCGCAGGAGGCCGTCGTCGGGCAGGAGCAGGGAGGCGCCGCCCATCTCCTCCAGCCGCTGGGGCCGAAGCTGCAGGATGAAGATCAGGGTGCGGAGCTCCTCGGGATCCAGGCCGGGGAGGAAGGCCACCCCGCCCATGCCCCGGGCCTCCATCTCCCGGGCCAGGGCCATGGCCGCGTTGGGAGCGCCGGTCACGGGGCCGCCGGGGGTCGCGAAGCCGACGCCGGTGCTGCGGAGCTCGATGGCGCCGAGGGTCTCCAGGAGGCCTGGGACGTAGGCCTCCAGCGCCGCCAGGGCCGCGAGGGCGTCGGGATGGTCGGGGGCGTGCACCAGCTGGGCCCGATAGGCCTGGTGGAGAAGCTCGATGAGGCGTGTGAGCGGCTGGGGCGCGGGCATGGCCTTCCCGGTGCGTGGTAGGACCAGGGTAGTCGATCCGCGTGTTTTCGCCTACCGGGATCCCGCCGCGGCGGCCTTCCAGGCCCTGGACTCGGGGAAGAAGAGGGGCTGGCCGAACCTGTCCTTCCCGAAGGCGGCGATGACGGCCTGGCCCTTGGCGGGATCCGTGAGCCAGGCCGCGAAGGCCTTGGCCGCGGCATGGTCGACGCGGGGGAACCGGGCCGGGTTCACCAGGATCACGGAGATGTGGTTGAGCAGGACCTCGTCGCCCTCCACCAGCACGTCCAGGGCCACCCGGCTCCGGGCGCCCAGGTAGGTGGCGCGGTCGATGAGGGTGTAGGCGCCCTGCTGCCCCGTGAAGAGGAGGGTGGCCACGTTGCCCTCGGCGCCGCGCTCGAACTTGCGGTACCAGGGGCCTTCGGGCTTGATCCCGGCCAGGGTCCACAGGTCCCGTTCCGCCACGTGGGTGCCGGAGAGGTCGCCCCGCGTCACGAAGGGGGCGCCCTTGGCGGCCAGGACGCGCAGGGCCTCGAGGGCGCCCTTCATCCCCCGCACCCCGGCGGGGTCCGAGGGGGGGCCGACCAGGACGAAGTCGTTGTACATGAGCGGGATCCGCTCCAGGCCGAACCCTTCGGCGACGAACCGCTCCTCCAGGGCCCGGGCGTGGACGAGCACCAGGTCCACGTTCCCCTGCCGCCCGATGTCCAGGGCCGCCCCCGTCCCGGCGCCGACGTGGCGGACCCGGATGCCGGTGTCCCGCTCGAAGCCGGCCTCCAGGGCCTCCACGATCCCCGCGTCGATGGGGCCGATGGTGCTGGCCATGAGGACGACGGGGCCGGCCTGCCGGGGTCCGGCCTCCCGGGCCCCGAGGACCGCGCAGGCGGAGAGGAGGAGGGCGGTCGTCAGCGACTGGAGGATGCGCATGGGGAGACTCCGCCGGGGGGCCGGCTCAAGGGGCGCATTCGAGGACGAGGGAGGTGTTGATGCCCCCGAAGGCGAAGTTGTTGTTCATGAACACGGCGCCCGCGGGCTTCCGGCCCGCGCCGCGGATGTAGTCGAGGTCGGCGCAGCGGGGGTCCACGGCGTCGAGGTTGAGGGTGGGCGCGACCCAGCCGGAGCGGGTCATCTGGATCCCCAGCCAGGCCTCGATGGCGCCGCAGGCGCCCAGGGTGTGGCCCAGGTAGCTCTTGAAGGAGACGATGGGCACCGCGCGGCCGAAGGTGGCCCGGGTGGCCTGGGTCTCGGCGATGTCGCCGTGTTCGGTGGCGGTGCCGTGGGCGTCGACCCAGTCCACGGCCTCCGGGGGGAGCCCCGCGTCGGCGAGGGCGGACTGCATGGTCGCGGCCATGGTGGGGGCCTGGGGCTGGGTGATGTGGCTGCCGTCGGAATTGGTGCCGAAGCCGAGGATCTCGGCGTAGATCCGGGCGCCCCGGGCCAGGGCCCGCTCCCGCTCCTCCAGCACGAAGGTGCAGCCGCCCTCGCCGAGGACGAGGCCGTCCCGCTGGGCGTCGAAGGGGCGCGGGGAGCGGTCCGGCTCGGCATTCCGCAGGCTGGTGGCGAAGAGGGTGTCGAAGACCGCCGCGCTGCAGAACGTCAGCTCGTCGGAACCCCCGGCCACCATGGCGTCCTGCAGGCCGTACTTGATGGCCTCGTAGGCGTAGCCCAGCCCCTGGCTGCCGGAGGTGCAGGCGCTGCTGGTGGGGATGACGCGCCCCTGCATGCCGAAGAAGAGGCCGATGTTCACGGCGGCGGTGTGGCTCATGAACTGGATGTAGCCCGTGGCGCTGATGCCGGTGGCCCTGCCGCCGGCGAGGGCGGAGCCCAGGCCCAGGATGGGTTCCAGGCTGCCTGACGAGGAGCCGTAGGCCACGCCCATGCGGCCGCTTTTCAGGAGGGGGTCGTCCAGGAGACCGGCATCCGTCAACGCCAGTTCCGTGGCCCGCACCCCGAGGAGGGCCACGCGGCCCATGGAGCGGATGAACTTGCGCGGGTAGTGGGCGGGCGCCTGGAAGTCCGGGATGGGGGCCCCGAGGCGCGTCTGGAGATCCGGGTAGGCCGCCCAGTCCGGCATGGTCACCACCGCGTTGGCGCCCGCGCGCAGGCGGGCCTCCACGGCGGCCCAATCGCTCCCGAACGCGGTGACCGCGCCCATTCCCGTGACTACGACTCGTCGATTCAAAGGCGGTCTCCCTGGCTCCTCCGGCTCCGCGCGGGAACCACGTGGGGGTGCACAGCCGGGCGCCAGAGGGGTGAAATGATGATAGCCTGATGGCCCAACGCAGACCATTTCAGCCCCGATCCAGGAAACGGAAGGTTCATGGAAACCAAGCTCAGGCTCAAGACATTGCTCATCGAGGAACTGAACCTCGAGGACACCGCCCCGGAGGACATCCAGGACGACGCCCCCCTGTTCCGGGAGGGCCTGGGCCTGGATTCCCTGGACGCCGTCGAGATCGTCATGCTCCTGAAGAAGCACTTCGGCATCGAGCTCAAGGACATGGAGGAGGCCAAGCCCGCCTTCCGGTCCATCGACACCCTCGCCGCCCTGGTCGAGGCGCGCGGCAAGGGATGATCGCCGTCACGGGCCTGGGCTGCATCTCGGCGGCGGGACGGGGCCTGGAGGCCAGCCTGGCGTCGATGGCCGCCGGTGTCCGTTCGCCAGCTCCTCCCACGGCCTTCACCACGGACCACCCGGAGCCCTGCCCGGTCTTCGAGGTGGGGGGCTTCGCCGCCGACCCGGCCCTCCTGCGCACCAGCGGCCTGCTGGCCTGGGCCGCGCGGGAGGCCCTGGCCGACGCGGGGCTGGCCCCGGAGGACCTCGCCCGCCTGCGGGTGGGGGTGTGCATCGGCACCACGGTGGGCTGCGCCCTCAACGACGAGCCCTTCTGCCGCGCCTACCGCGCGGGGGGCCATCCCCCCCTCGAGGCCATGGCGCGGATCCTGCGGAGCAATCCGGCGGAAGCCCTGGCTCGGACGTTCGGCTGTACCGGTCCCCTCCAGACGGTGGTGAACGCCTGCGCCTCGGGCACGGACGCGGTGGGGCTGGGGGCCCAGTGGCTGCGGGCCGGCCTCTGCGACGTGGTGCTGGCCGGCGGGGCCGACGAACTGAGCCGGATCACGTACAACGGCTTCCGGGCCCTGAAGATCACCGCCTCCGAGCCTTGCCGCCCCTTCGACCGGAACCGCACGGGCCTGAACCTGGGCGAGGGCGCGGGGGTCCTCGTGCTGGAGCGGCCCGGCCGCGCCCGGGCCCGGGCCTTCGTGGCGGGCTACGGCACCGCCTGCGACGCGTACCACCCCACGGCCCCGCACCCGGAGGGGGCCGGCCTCCGCCGCGCCCTGGCGGGGGCCCTGGAGGGCCTGGATCCCGCGGAGGTGGCCTTCGTCAACGCCCACGGCACGGCCACCCCCGACAACGACAAGGTGGAGGGGCTCGTCCTGCGCGAGGTCCTGCCCGGCGTGCCCTTCCTCTCCACCAAGGGCTACACGGGGCACACCCTGGGCGCCGCGGGCGCGCTGGAGGCGGTGTTCACCGTGGCCTGCCTGGAGGCGGGCCGCATCCCGGCCAGCGCCGGCTTCGAGGAGCCGGACCCCGCCCTGGGCGGCGCGGTCCCCGTGGACCGGCCCACCTCCGTGCGGGGGCGCCTCGCCCTCTCCCAGTCCCTGGCCTTCGGCGGCAACAACGCCGTGGTGGCCTTCGCGGAGGCCCGGTGAACCCCGCGGTCCTGGGCGTCGGCGCCGTGGGAGGCTTCGGGGCGGGGGCCCGCGCCCTGCTCGAGCCCGCCCAGCCGGGCCTCTACGAGCTGCCCTGGGGCGAGGGGCGGCGCGCGATCCCCGCCTTCCGCGCGGACACGGCCCCCCTGGAGCGCTTCGTGCCCCGGCGGGCCCTGCGCCGCATCGACGCCTTCAGCCGCATCGCCCTCCTCGGGGCCTGCCTGGCCCTGGAGGACGCCGGGATGCCCACCTCGGGCCTCGAGGGCCTGGGCGTGGTGCTGGGCAGCGGCTACGGGGCCACCGGCACCACCTTCGCCCTGATCGATTCCATGATCGAGGGGGGCGACGCCTGCGCTTCCCCCACCCACTTCGCGGGCTCCCTCCACAACACGCCGGCCTCGCACCTGGCCATCACCCTGGGGGCCACGGGCCCCAGCCTCTCCCTGAGCCGCTTCCAGGGCCTGGGGGACGCGGTGCTGCTCGCGGCCCGGCTCATGCTGGCCGAGGGCCGCGCGACGCGGGTCCTGGCGGGGGTGGTGGACGAGGTGTCCGATCTCACCGCCTACCTCTGGGCCCGGGGCGAGGGGGGGACGCCGCCGGGGGAAGGGGCCGCCTTCCTGGTGCTCGGGGAGGGGGAGGGGGCCTACGGGAGCCTGGACGCAGCCATGGCGGGCCGGGGTCCGTCCGAAGGGCCCTGGGGCGCCCTGCCGGGGGCGGACGCCTTCGCCGTCGCCGCGGCGGCGGTCAGATCATCCCGCCGTTGACGCCGATGACCTGCCGGGTGATGTAGGCGGCCTCCGGGGAGAAGAGGAAGGCCACGAGCCCCGCGACCTCCTCGGGCCGGCCGATGCGCCCCATGGGCACCGCCTGGAGGGCGAAGCCCAGGTCCACCCCCTCCAGCATCTCGGATTCGATGAGCCCCGGGGCCACGCAGTTGACGGTGATCCCCCGGCCCGCGAGCTCCACGGCCAGGGCCTTGGCGGCGCCGATGAGCCCGGCCTTGGCCGCGCTGTAGTTCACCTGGCCGCGGTTGCCGATGACGCCCGAGACGGAGGCGACGCACACGATGCGCCCGCCCTTGCGGGTGCGCACCATGGGCATGGTGAGGGGGTGCACCACGTTGAAGAACCCGTCGAGCCCCGTGGCGAGGACGACGTCCCATTCCTCGCCGGTGAGGGCGGGGAAGGCGTTGTCCCGGGTGACGCCCGCGTTCACGACCACGCCGTAGTAGGGGCCGGCGGCCTCCACGAGGGCCTCGAGGACCTCGCGCGCATGCTCGCGGTCGGTGACGTCGAAGGCCGTCACGTCGGCGCTGCCGCCGGCCGCCTCGATCTCGGCCGCCACCTCCCGGGCCTTCTCCAGGCGGGAGCGGCAGTGGACGGTCACGTGGAAGCCGGCCCGGGCGAGGTCGAGGGCGATGGCGCGGCCGATGCGGCCGCTGCCGCCCGTGACGAGGACGCGGCGGGGAGCGCTGGGTGGGGTCATGGGGCCTCGAAGGTCTTCAGGAGGGCGGTGGCGGCGGGCCGCCCCGCGTGGGAGAGGGTGCACTGGAAGGCCGAGAGGCCGATCTCGTCCAGGTATTCCAGCCGGGCCTCGATGAGGAGCTCGGCGCCGGCCGGGAAGGCGGGGACTTCGCAGGCGTAGCACTGGGTGCCCAGCAGGTAGCCCAGGCGGGGGGGGATCCCGTCGGCCTGTTTGCGGGCGCCGCTGTAGGCCGCCACCGCCTGGGCCATCAGCTCGATGCCAAACCACCCGGGCATGCTGCCGTCCGGGTCCGCGTACCAGGCCCCGGGGTCCACCCGGGCCAGGGCCCGGACCCCCTCGGCGTCCACGGACAGGACCTCGGCGAGGAGGAGCATGGGGGGACGGTGGGCCACCAGCTGGGCGGGATCGGTCATGGGTCAATCTTCCAACGTCGTGATTTCCGCTTCCACCCCGAAGGCGGGGAAGCGCAGGCGGACGCGGCGCCAGGGCGGGGCGGCGCCCTCGCGCGTCAGGACGAGGAGCGTCCGGCCCCCCCGGCGCAGGGTGCGGACCTGGTCCGCCTCCAGCAGCTCCGCCCCCTCCGGCAGGCCCTGGCGGGCCTCGTCCAGGGGCCAGTCGCTCAGCTCGATGAGGGTGGCGAGGAACCGGGGATCCAGCTCCGGCGGCAGGGGGACCCGGGCGTCCACCTGGGCGGGCCCGTCCGTCCAGGTGAGGATGAAGAGGGTCTGGCCCAGGACGGTGGAGGCCACCACCGAGGCCTTGCCGCCGGTGTTCTCCACCGTGGTGAGGAGACGTTCAGTCCGGCCACCGGGGAGCTTGAACAGCACCTCCTGGTTGGCGAAGACCGCCGGCCCCGTGCGGGCGGGGCGCAGGGCGTAGGGGAAGTCCAGGCGGGGCCGGCACCCGGTCAGCAGGAGGGCCGCGAAGGCCAGGACCGCGGCCCTCATGCCGTCTCCCGCTGGGCCAGGGCCAGGTGGCAGGTGAGGAGGGTGACGGTCACCGCCACCCCGAGGAGGACGCCGAAGCTCCGGAGGGCCGGCGTGTGGCTGAGGCCCAGGAGGCCGTAGGAGATGAGGGTGCTGGCCCCCGCCAGGGCGACGCCCAGCAGGGCCGATGGGCCCCCCGCCCGGAGGAACAGCGCGTAGTCCACCCCGAAGCCCAGGGCCAGGATGAGGGCCATGAGGGTGAAGAGGGACACGGGGAAGCCCAGGAGGGCCCCCGCCGCGAGGGCGGCCAGGATCCCCAGGACGGCGGGGAGGAGGAGGCGGAGCGCCCAGCGGGGGCCGTACCAGGCCCCCAGGGCGAGGCCCACGAGGAGGACGGCCCCGCCCAGGGCCCACGTGGCCAGGCGGCGGTAGTGGCCCATGAGGTCGCTGACGCTCTGGGCCTTGTCCACGAGGGCGACCCCCGGGAGGCCGGCGGCGGCCCGGCGCAGGGCCCCGGAGGTGGGGGTCCCGGTGGGCAGGACGATGCTGGCATGGCCGTGGCGGGTCTGCCCCAGCCAGAGCATGCGCACGGGCGCCGCGAAGGGCTGGGCCAGGAAGGTGGCGGGCTGGAGGACCGGGGTCTCCAGGCCGTCCAGGCCCCGGGCCACGGCGTCGGGCCGGAAGCCCACCTGGGCCATGGCCCGGGCGAGGGCCGGGCGGAGCTCCCGGTTCCGGGCGAGATGGGCCGCCTGGACGGCCGGGGAGGGCACGAAGGCGGAGACGGCCATGAGCCCCTCCACCCCCTCGATGGGCAGGCGGGCCCGGAGGGCCTCCTCCCGGGCCAGGACCTGGCCTTCGTCCGCGCCTTCCACCAGGAAGAAGGCCCCGGCGCTGGAGATCCGCATCAGCTCGGAAAGGCGGGCCTCGTCCCGGCGCAGGGCGGCGGAGGGCTGGATGAGGCCCCGGACCTGGTCGTCCGTGTGGCCCAGGCAGGCGACGGCTGCCAGGAGGGCGGCCAAGGCGAAGGCGCCGGGCAGGGCCCAGGGGCGGAGGGCCAGGGTCCGCACCCGGGCGTGGAGCCGCGCCAGGGGATCCAGGAGGCTGGGCCGGGGCGGCATGGGCGCCTCCAGCCAATCGGGCAGCGCCAGGAACACCGTGAGGAAGGCCCCGGCGAGGCCCACCATGGAGAACACGGCGATCTGCCGCAGGCCGGGGAAGGGGGCCGCGAGGAGGGCCCCGTAGCCGAGGATCGTCGTGGCGAAGCCGCCCAGGAGGGGGGGCCGGAGCCGGGCCAGGGCCTCCCGGGGCCGCCAGGCGTCCCCCGCGCCCAGATGGTGGGCGAAGTAGAGGAAGGCGTAGTCCACGGACACGCCCAGGACGCTCACGCCGCACACCAGGGTCAGGAGGTGCAGGCGTCCGAAGAGCAGGAGGCTGACGGCCAGGGCGGATACCAGGCCGGCCGTGGCGCAGGCGAGCCCCAGCGCCAGGTGGCGGACGGAGCGGAAGACCGCCACGTAGAGGGCGATGATGGCCAGGATGGACAGGGCGCTGATGAGGTTCATCTCACGCTCGGCCGTTTGGCGAGCGTCCGCGGCGTAGAAGGCGACGCCCGTGCGCAGGACCTCGGTGCCCGGGAAGGCGGCGCGGGTGGCCCCCAGGGCGGTCTCCACGGCGCCCAGGGCGCGGGTCTGGACCTGGGGATCGAACCCGGAGCCGGAGAGGCCCGCGGTCACGAGGATGTGGAGGCCGTCGGCGGCGCGGACGGTGAGCAGGTTGTCCCGGAGCTCCAGGCCGGTGGACTGGAAGGGGAGGCTCCCGAGGAAGCCGGCGAAGCCGCCCAGGGGGTCCAGCTCGGGGGGCAGGCCGGAGAACCGGGGCGACGCGAGCTGGGCCTCCAGGGCCGCGGCGGGGTCGGGGCCCGCCAGGGCGCCGGAGGCCAGGCGGAAGCGGTAGGGGGCGTAGAAGCGCACCAGGTCGCCGGGATCGATGGGGGGCAGGGTGGACTGCACGTCCCGGAAGGCGCCGGAGGCCTCGAGGCCCCGGGCCAGGTGCAGGGCCGCGGCCTTCCCGGCCTCGTCGCCGGGGCCCTTCACCAGGAGGATCACCCGCTCCTGGGTGGCCCGGGCCAGGGACTGGAGGGCCTGCTCGGCGACGGGGTTCTTCTCCGTCTCCGGCAGCATGGCCAGCAGATCCGTCTCCAGGGCCCGGCCGGAGGCCAGGCGCAGGCCCGCGAAGGTGGCCAGCGCGGCCAGGAGCGCGGCCCAGATCCAGCCGCGGGCGCGCATCACTCGAAGGCGAGGAGCCTGCGCTCCTCGGCGGTGAGGGGGGCGCCGGGGTTGAAGCGGAGGAACTGGATGTCGGTGGTGTCGCCCGAGGGCTCATCCACGTGGATGGTCTCCACGAAGGCGCCGCCCCGGATGCGCACGCCCTTGATGAAGGCGGCGGTCTGGGGCCGGGGCTCCAGCAGGATGGTCCAGGCCTCGGGGCCGCCCTGGCCCTTCACCGTGAAGAGCTCCTCCAGCCCGCTCCAGCGGCCCTCCAGGAGGGACTTCATGATGCCCGCCATGCGCGCCGCCATGGCGTTGTCCTTGGCGGTCTGGAGCTTCCGGTTGCCCTGGGCGTCCACCTCCGCCACGCCCTTCGGCCCGAGGGCGACGGTGAGGCGCAGGGGCTTCTCCATGCGCCACAGCACGCCCAGTTCCCGGGAGACGACGAGGTTCCCCGAGGACTTGAGGGGGCGGGAGAGGGCCGCCAGGCGCCGGGTCTGCACGAAGTCGGCGTGGAGCAGGGGCGTGGCCTTCAGGTGGGCCGTGAGGGCCTCGGGCACCGGCTGGGCCTGGACGAGCAGGGCGAGGGGGGCGGCCAGGGCCGCGTGCGCCCTCACCGGGCCACCCCGGCCAGCGCCTCGCGCAGCGCGTCGGGGCACCCGAAGCGCAGCTGCCCGGTGGCGGCCTCCACCGCCAGCTGGACGGTCTCGGCCTTGTGGAGGGTCTCGCCGGTCCCGGCATCGGTGATGCGGTAGTCGATGCGGATGCGGTCCTCGTACTCCAGGAGCCGGCAGGCCACGCGGAAGCGCTGGCCGTAGCGCAGGGGGCGGACGTACTTCATGGAGCAGGTGACCACGGGCCAGATGACGCCCCAGTCCTGCATCTGGGCCCAGTCCAGGCCCGCCTCGCGCATCATGGCCGTGCGGGCCAGCTCCAGGTACTTCACGTAGTGGCCGTGCCACACGAAGCCCATCATGTCGACGTCGTGGAACGGCGCCTCCAGTTCGATCTCGCCTTGCAGGAAGGGTTTCATGGGTAGAGGCTCCAGGTCTGTTCGCGGACGGCGTCGCAGAGGCCGGACAGGACCCCGTCCAGGGGACGGTCCTCGTCCAGGAAGGGCAGGTCCGAGCCGAGCCCCTCGAGGAAGCTCCGGGCCTCGGGGGCCAGCCGCTCCGCGGCCGCGATCCCCTGGCGCTCCCGGATGCGCAGGGCCTGCACGACGGCCAGGGCCAGGGAGGCCGCGACCTGCTCGGCCAGCTCCAGCACCCGCAGGGCGTCCCGGGCGGCGATGGTGCCCATGCTCACCTTGTCCTGGTTGTGGCACTCGGTGGAGCGGGAGAAGGCGGTGGCGGGCATCGTCAGCTTGAGGGCTTCGGCGGTCCAGGCGCTGGCCCCGATCTGCACGGCCTTGAGCCCGTGGTTGAGGGCGGCCCGGCGGCCCTCCGCCCCGGAGAGGTTCATGGGGAGGCCCTGGTTGTAGCGGACGTCCACCAGGAGGGCCAGCTGCCGGTCCATGAGGTCGGCCAGGCTGGCCACGGCGTTCTTCAGGCCGTCCATGGCGAAGGCCACGTGGCCGCCGTAGAAGTGGCCGCCGTGGAAGAGGAGGCCCGCCTCCGCGTCGATGAGCGGGTTGTCGTTGGCGCTGTTGAGTTCGGTCTCCAGGTCCCGGCGGATCCAGGCCAGGGCGTCGCCCAGCACCCCGATGACGTGGGGGGCGCAGCGCACGGAGTAGCGGTCCTGGAGCCGGGCCGGATCCTCCGTCCCCGGGGCGCCCCCCAGGTCCTCGTAGGCCCGCACCGCGGCCCGCAGGGTCCCGGGGTGGGGCTTCAGCTGGAAGAAGCGGGGGTGGAAGTGGTCCCGGTTGCCCCGCAGGGCCGCCACGGCCAGGGCGGTGAGGCGGGTGGCGAAGCGCTCCAGGTACCCGGCGCGGTGGGTGGCCAGGCATGCGAGCCCGGTCATGGCCGCCGTCCCGTTCATGAGGGCCAGGCCCTCCTTGGGGAAGAGGGTGATGGGGGCGAGGCCGGCCTCCCGCAGGGCCTCGGCGGCGGGCAGGACACGGCCGTCGTAGAGGGCGTCCCGCTCCCCCACGAGGGTCGCGGCCACGTAGGAGAGGGGCGTGAGGTCGCCGCTGGCCCCCACGGAGCCTTCGGCGGGGATGCGGGGCAGGACGCCGCGGTTGAGGAGCGCCGCCAGGGCCGCGAGCAGCTCCCACCGCACGCCGGAGAAGCCCAGGGCCAGGGAGTTGAGGCGCGCCGCCAGCACCGCCCGCGTCTCGGCGGGGTCCAGGATCCGGCCCAGGCCGCAGCCGTGGTAGCGGGTGAGGTGGAGGGGCAGCTCCGGCACCAGGTCCGGCGCCACCTGCACCGTGCAGCTGTCCCCGTAGCCGGTGGTGACCCCGTAGACCTCGTGCCCCCGGGCGAGGAGTCCGGCCAGGAAGGCCGCGCCCCCCGCGATGCGGGCGGGGTCCGCCGCCAGGGTTACGCCCCGGCCCCGGGCCACCTCGGCCACGTCCTCGAGGGTCAGCGGGCCTGCGCCCAGGGCGATGGGGGGGAGGGATGCGTGCATGGCGTCGGTCAGCCTTCGGGATGGAACCGGACGACGCCGGAGGATTTGGGGCCCGCGGCCCCGCGGAGGGCGAAGCGCAGTCGCCCGCGCTCCGGGTCGTGCTCCAGCTGCAGGACCAGGGCCTCGCCGGGGCGGATGGGTTCCTTGAACTTGAGCTGGTCCACCCCGCGGAAGGCGCCGAGGCCGGGGAAGGCGAGGCGGCCGAAATGGACGGCCCAGTCCAGCTGGGTGACGCCGGGCAGGATGGGCTCCTGGGGGAAGTGCCCCTGGAACCCCAGCAGGTCCGCCTCCACCTGGATCGCGAATTCCGCCCGCCCGGGGGCGACGGTCCCCCCGCGGCCCTCCGGGAACCTCATGAGGCGGAGAGCATCTGGTGGACGGCCTCCACCACGTCCCGGACCGTGCGCACGTGCTTGAACTCCTCGGCCTTCACCCGCCGGCCCGTGAGCTCCTGGAGCTGGATGGCCAGCTCCACGGCGTCGATGCTGTCCAGGTCCAGGTCCGTGAACAGGTGGGCGTCCAGGGTCACCTTCTCCACGGGCAGGTCGAAGGACGCATGCAGAATGGCCTGAAGGCGGGCGAGGATTTCTTCGTGGGTGAGGGTCATCGGGACGGTCTCCGGGCGCGTGGCCCATTCTAGCGTTACGGGGTGGGGCCGGTCGGCTCGAAGAGGGCGGCCAGGGCCTCGGCCCGCAGCTTCCCCCGGGCGTCCAGGGGCAGTTCCTCCACGAACCGCCACTTGCGGGGCAGGGCGGGGGCTTCGAGGGTCTGGGCCAGGCGCGCGCGCAGGTCCTCCCCCAGGGCGCGGCGGGCGGGGGCGTCCGGCGGGAGGGCCCCGCGGAGGACGACGGCGGCCCCCAGCTGGCGGCGCCGGCCCTCCAGGAGCACCACCGCGGCCCCGGCGACGCCGGGGCAGGCCTTCAGGGCCGCCTCCACCTGGGGCAGGGAGACGCGCTTCTCCTCGATCTTCACGGTGCGGTCCAGGCGGCCCAGCAGCTCGAAGGTCCCGTCGGGATCCAGGCGGACGGCGTCCTCCATGCGCAGGCCGCCGGGGTCCACCCGGGAGGACCGCACGTGGAGCGCCCCGTCGGCCTCGACGCCGAGCTGCGTGTCCGGGAAGGGCGCCCACCGGGAGCTGGCGGGGTCGGGACCCGGGTTCCGCCAGGCGATGCCGCCGCTTTCGGTGCTGCCGTAGACCTCGAAGACGCCCGTCCGGGAAGCCCGCCGCCAGGTCAGGGCGTCCTCCCGCTCCAGCACGCCGCCCGAGGAGAAGACGGCCGGAAGGTCCAGGCCGTCGAGGGCCACCAGCTTGGGCAGGCGGGCGAGGTGGGCCGGACTGGCCACCAGGATCGGGCGCAGGGCCATGGCCTCCCGGAAGCTGGCCGGGTCCCCGCAGGCGGCCGTCAGGAAGGGCCGGCCCGTGGCCAGGGGCCACAGGATCCGGAAGAGGCAGCCGTAGATGTGGTGGGGGGGCACGGTGGCGGCCACGGGGGCGTCGCCCGCCGCTTCGCCGAAGAGGGCGGCGAGGAGCTCCGCCTCCCGGGCGAGCTGGTGGAAGCGCCGGAGCACCGCCTTGGGGGTGCCGGTGGACCCGGAGGTCCAGAACTCCACGTCCGTGTCGGGCAGGGGGCCGGAGGCCGGGGCCGCCCCCTCCCGGAGGCAGCGGGCGTCGTCCAGCACCGCGTCGGCGCCCACGCAGGCCAGGGTGGCGGGCAGGAGATTGGGGGGGATGATCACCCGGGCGCCGCCGAGGACGGCGCCCAGGAGGCCGGCGGCGAAGGCATAGGCGTCCTCGCAGGCGAGGACGACCCGCTCGCCGGTCCGCACCTGGTCCCGCACCCCGGCCACCGCCCGCCGGAAGGCGCCGGTGGGGCGGGGCCCGTCCGGGGCCAGGGCCGCGGGGGAATCGCTCGGGCGTCCGACGTCCAGCAGGGACCGACCCACCATCAGGCGCTCATCATGGCCTGGACGCAGTCGACCACGTCCTGGACCGTGTACATCAGGCGGAACTCGTCCGGCTGGAGGCGCCGGCCGGTGTATTCCTGCATGTGCTGGGCCAGCTCGACTTCGTCGATGCTGTCCAGGCCCAGGTCCGTGAACAGATTGGCCTCGGGGGTCACGGTGCGGGGGTCCAGGCGGAACTGCTGGTGCAGGGTCTGGCGGACCCAGCGGAGGATGTCCTCCGGGGTCCGGACGGGGGTGGACGCGTTGCCTGGATTCAACATGAAAATGGAAAACCTGCCTTGGGTCGGAGAATCACCCATGCTAAGCCAAACGGGCCGGGGATGCCAGCCTGCGCGGTCACAACCGGTCAAAGCCGGGGGCAGCCGCGGCAGGCGGCGGGCGGCGCTCCGGCCAGGAGGCCCTGGCGAAGCGCCCGCAGGGCGGGTCCGTTCCACACCTGCTGGAAGGCGGGGTGGAGGAGGCTCCCCGCCGGGTTCCCGGGCTGGCAATCGCAGCAGGTGAGGGTGCCGTCGGCACCCACGGCCGCGGTCTGCCAGGGCGAGAGGCAGTGCCGGTGGCGGTCCGCCCGGTCCCAGAGCCGTTCGGCGGGGCGCAGGAGGTACTCCCGCAGGCGGAAGGGCTTCCCCAGTTCCTCCAGGCCCCGCACCGAGAGCGCGGGAAGGCCGGCCGCCAGGGCCCGTTCCAGGGAACGGGCAACCGTCTCCCGGACCCCGGCGGGGGCGGCCCGGAGGCTGCGGGCCCGGTTCGCCGCGAAATTGAGGTCGGAGAGCATCCAGGCCCGGGCCCCCAGCCCCAGGGCCAGGTCGGCCACGCCGTCCAGGTGCTCGGCGTTTTCCGTGGAGACGGCGGTGAACACCGCCAGGGCCACCCGGCCCCGCCAGCGTTCGGCCGCCTCCCGGAAGGCGCCCAGGGTGCGCTGGAAGGGGACGCCCGGGCGGAGGCGCTCCGCCAGGGCCGGATCGGCCGCGTCCACGGAGAACGTGGCCTGGGCCAGGCCCGCGTCCGCCAGGGCCTCGGCGAGGGGGGCGGTGAGGGCCGCGCCGCTGGTGACGAGGCCCACCCAGCGCCCCTGGCGGGCGGCCATCGCCACGCAGGCGGCCAGGTCCGGGTGGAGGGTCGGTTCCCCCAGGCCCACCAGGGTGATGCGGGCGGCCTCGGGCAGCCGGTCCAGGACCTGGGCGAAGGTGGCCAGGGTCATGTCCCCGCGGTCCGGCCGATCCTGGGTGCGGGCGCAGGCCACGCAGCGGTGGGGGCACCGGGTGGTGAGTTCGACGTTGACGAGGGCCGGGGGCGGGGCCCAGGGACCGAGTTCCGGCAGGGCGCCGGGCTGGAGGGCCCGCCGGACGGAGGGGGTCCGGCCCGCGGCATGCCAGCCGCCGGGGCGGGCCTCGGCGTAGGCCGCCACGCCCGGTTCCAGGAGGGCGATCCGCGCCCGCTCCGCCGCGGTCAGGGCGTCCCCGGGCAGGAGGGCGTCCACGATGGCGGCGACGAGGGCGTCCCAGGCCGCGGGCGAGGTGAGGTGATGGCCCTCGCCCGGCAGGATCAGGACCTCCCGGCCCCAGGAGGCCAGGTCCTCCGGCGGCACCAGTTCGTCCGCCCCGCCGTGGGCCAGGACCAGCGGGACCTGGGGCAGGCCGGCGGCGCCGGCCCGGTTGAGGGTGTGGACCAGGCGGCAGGCATCCAGGAGCGTGGGGGGGTCCATCCGGCCGTGGGTCGCGGCCAGGAAGCGGGGCAGGTGTTCCAGGCCCACCCGGGGCGGGACGCCCAGCAGGACGAGCAGGTCCGGCCGGAGCTGGGCCTGGGCCAGCAGGGCCAGGGAACCCCCCGTGGAGTGGCCCACCAGGGCCCAGGGGCCCGGTCCCTCCGCCGCCGCGGCCACCGCGGCGAGGAAGGCCGCCTCGTCGAAGGGCGGGGGGCTGCCCGTGCCCGTCCAGGCGGGGTGGAGGGCCGCGAACCGGGCGCAGCCCGCCCCGAAGACCCCTTCCAGGGCCTCGGCCAGGGGGGCGAGGTCCGCCGGGGCGCCCAGGTAGCCGTGGACGAGCACGAAGCGCATCAGGCCCCCAGCCGTTCGGCTACTCGGTCCGCGGCGCGGGCGAGGGGGACGGGGAGGGGCAGGGGGCCCCGGCGGGGCAGGCCCATCAGGCGCGCGTCCAGCTCCGCGTCCCCCAGGGCCGCCAGGGCGTCGGCGTAGACCCGGCTGGACCCCCAGAACACCGTGGGGGGGACCAGGCGCGCGCCGGCCCCCAGGCGCTCCAGGCAGAGGCCGTTCTGGGCCTGCTCGGGATGGAAGGGAAAGACGGCGGTGGGCACGCCCGCGGCGAGGGCCTCGAAGACGGTCTGCTGGCCCCCGTGGCACACCAGGAGGTCCGCGCGGGCCAGGAGGTCCCCCATGGGCGCGAAGCCGAAGGCCGTGACCCCGGGCCTCGGCGCGCGCCCGGAGGGGAATCCGCCGCCCGCCAGGGCCACCTGGAAGCCCAGGGCCAGGAGCCGGTCCAGGATGCGCCCCGGCGCCGCGTCCGGGCCGATGGCCGTGCCCAGGGAAAGCACAGCCAAGGGGCTGCCCAGGCGATCCAGGGCCGGCCCGGCGGCCTCCGTCCCGGGCCACCGGTCCCAGGCCAGGGGGCCCACGTGCTCCAGGCCGGGGGCCGGCGCCAGGGGCTGGAAGTCCGGGGTGTCCCACAGGTAGGTTCGGCGGCCGAGCAGCAACGACCGCACGTCCTCCACGGCGGGCCGCCCCAGGGCCGCCAGCGCCCGGGAGGCCCGGGCCCCGCAGTGGCTGTAGAAGGTGTCCAGGAAGGGGCGCTGGGCCTCGTGCCCGGGTTCCCCGGGGGCGAAGCCCAGGACGCCGCGGAAGGCGGGGAGCATGCAGCCGCAGGCCAGGGTGTCGCAGGGGATCCCGGCCAGGGCCGCCGAGGTGGGGGCCGTGAAACGGAAGATGCCCAGGACGAGGTCGGGCTTCACCTCGGCCAGGAGGGCGGTCTCGGCCTGGACGACCCGCAGGAACCGGTCGGGGTGGCGGAACCAGGCGAAGGTGGGGGCGGAGCCGCCGTCCGCCTCCTGGAGGTCCGGCAGCACCCGGTGGGGCACGTCCAGCCGCGTGAGGAAGGGCGAGCGGGCCGCCGATGCCGCGAAGACCACCTCCGCGCCACGCGCCCGCAGGGCCTCGCGCACGGCGAGCCCCTTGGCCAGGTGGGAGAGGGCGTTGCTCCCCGGCAGGATCAGGACCCGCACGTCCCGTCCTCCGCCCAGAGGTCGAAGAAGTTGAACCAGTGATGGGGGTGCGCGGCCAGGAAGGCCTCCAGCATGCCGGCGAAGGCTGCGGCGTGGGGCGCGTAGGGGGCGGCGCCCCGGCCCAGGCCCGGCGGCACCCGGATCACGCCCGCCAGGCTCATTTCGAACTGATCGGGGCAGGGCTTGACGGGGAGGAGCACCGCGATGGGCGCGCCCGTCGCGGAGGCCAGCCGGTAGGCGGCGGAGGGCAGGCGGACCGTGCCCCCCAGGAAGGGCGCGGCCACGGCCGTGCGGGTGTCCCCCCAGGTGCGGTCCCCCATCAGGCAGAGCACGCCGCCCTGCTGGAGCACCCCGACCATGGCCGGCACGCCCCCGAGGAAGCCGTCGGGGTCGATGCGCGTGAAGGGGTGGGCCCCTTCCCGGAAGGGCGAACTGCGGTCCCCGGGCTCGAGGCGGGCCACCGTCGCGAGGGGCTGGGACAGGGCGCCCAGGTTGGCCATGCCGAGCTGCCACGCGCCCACGTGGGCGGTGAGGATGATGAGGCCCCGGCCCTCCCCCAGCAGCGCCTGGAGCGGCTCCCGGCACTGGAGGGTGGTGCCCAGGGTGGGATCCCCCAGGCGGAGGGCCGTCTGGTCCACCAGGAGGCGGGCGAAGGTCTGGACCAGCCGGAGGGTGTCGCCCAGGAGGCGACGGCGGCCCGGGAACCGGTGCCGGAGGTAGGGGCGGCAGCGGGCTCGCACGGAGGGACGGGCCAGTACGTACCAGAGGGCCACCAGGTCCGCGAGGCGGTAGGCGACGGGCCGGCCCGCGCGTCGGATGCAGGCCCGGAAGAACCCGAACTGCCAGCCGGCACCCAGGCCCCGCTCCCGCCAGCCGGCGCTCATGGCGTTCCTCCGGCCTTCCGTTCCGTGCGGCGGGTGAAGGCCAGGAACGCGCCCAGGCTGCCCAGGAAGCGCAGCCAGCTGTGGGGGGAGCGCCAGAGCATGGCCACGTAGCCCAGAAGCACCTTGGGGCGCCGGAAGTGGCCCTCGTAGAAGGCCCGGAACAGCTCCTCCAGGCGCGCCTTCGTCATGCCGCGGGGGACGAACTGGATGCTCATGCAGTCCATCTTCTCCCAGTCCTCCTCGAAGGTGCCCAGCTCGTGGGCCTTCTCGTAGATGGGCGACCCCGGGAAGGGGGTGAACTTGGCCAGGTTGAAGTCGTCGATGGGCAGCGCGTAGACGTAGTCCATGCTCTTGCGGACGCTCGCTTCCGACTCCCCGGGCAGGCCCAGCATCAGGAGGCCCTTGGTTCGGATGCCCGCCTTCTTGATCATGCGGATCTTGCCGGCCAGGTGATCCAGGTCGGGGTTCTGGCGGTGCTGGGCCAGGAGCTCCGGATCGCCGGTCTCGATCCCCAGGCTCATCATCCAGCACCCGGCCCGCTTGAGGCGCGCCACCAGGTCCGCGTCGATGTGCTCGGCCCGCACGGTGCAGTTGAAGGTCATGCCCAGGGGCCGCTCCAGGAGCAGGTCCGTGAGGCGCTCCACCCGGCGGCGGTCGAGGGTGAACTGGTCGTCGTAGAAGTTGAGGTGGCGGATGCCGAAATCCCGGCGCAGGTGGCGCATGTGGTCGTACAGGTACGCCGCCGAATTGAAGCGGAAGCTGCGCCGGAACACGGAGCGGTCGCAGTACGAGCAGGCGTAGGGGCATCCGCGGCTGGTGATGCAGCTGCTGTTGGGCGCGGTGGGGTAGTTGAAGATGGGGAGCCGGTAGGCCCCGGGGAAGCCCTCCAGCCTGGCGTAGGCGGGGAAGGGGAGGTCGTCCAGCACGAGGGCTTCGCGGCGGTAGCCGTTGAACCGGCCCGGGCCGTCCGCGCCGTCCCGCCAGGCCAGGCCCTCCACGGACGCGGGGGCCTCCCACCCGCCCGACACGAGCTCGAGGAGCGTCGCCTCCCCCTCCCCCACCACGATGAAGTCCACCGCCGGGTAGTCCTCCAGCAGGCGCGCCTTCAGGGCGGAGACGTGGGACCCCCCGAACACCGTGCGGATGCCGGGCAGGGCCGCCTTGGCCAGGGCGGCGATGCGCACGCCGTCCAGGAAACTGGACGTGGTGCAGCTCAGGCCGATGAAGGCCGGGCGCTCCGTGCGCAGCCGTTCGAGGATGGCCGCGTCGGAGAAGGGGTGGGCGAAGCAGTCGATGATGGAGGCCGAGAACCCGTGCCGCTCCAGGTAGGCCGCGAGCATGGCGAGGCCCAGGGGCGGCATGAGGTTGGCGACCCGGGAGATGTCGGCCCCGGCCTCTTCGGCGCGGTAGCCCAGGGGGTGGACGAGAAGGATCCTGGACGCGTCGAGCTTCATGCGGGCACCGGAAAGCGCACCAGGGTATCCCAGAGCAGGCCCTTGAAGCCCAGGGCGCGCAGGGCCTCCAGCCGCTCGCGGCCCCGGGAGGGGGGGAACACGCGGTCCCGCCGGCCCTTGAAGACGCCCGCGATCCGGGCCTCCATGGCCTGCCGGTCCAGGCCCGGGGCGAAGTAGTGCAGGGGCTCCAGCAGGGGGGCCCCGGGCGTGGCGAGGCCCTGCCGCTGCGCCAGGCCCAGCAGGGGCGTGCCGGGGAGGATGCGGATGCCGGAGAAGGCGAAGACCACCGTGTGGCGCAGGCGCTCCAGGTTGGCCAGCCCCTCCTCCACCGTGGCCGCCGTCTCCCCGGGCCCGCCGAACATGACGAAGTGGGCGCAGGGCACCCGGGCCTCCACGAAGGCCTCGTTGGCCTCCACCACCTCCGCGAAGGTGAAGCCCTTGCCGAGCCCCCGCAGGGTGGCGTCGCAGGCCGCGTCCGTGCCCAGCTCCGCCGCCCGGAGCCCGGCGCGCTTGAGCAGGCGCAGGTCCTCGGCGCGCAGGCCCTGGGGGCGCATGTAGCAGCTCCAGGTCACGTCCAGGCCCCGGCGCAGGATCTCCTCCGCCAGCTCCCGGTAGCCGGGGTCGCCGTTGAAGAGCGCGTCGGCCAGGAAGAAGGCCTCCGCGCCCAGGTCCCGGCGCGCCCGGGCCAGGTCGTCGGCCACGGCCCCGGGCTCGCGGCGGCGGATGCGGGTCCCCTCCAGGTCGGCGTAGTTGCAGTAGACGCAGCTCTGATCGCAGCCCCGCTGGGTCTGGACGTTGAGGAGCCCGGAGCGCTCCAGGTAGAAGCGCGCGATGGCGGGATCGTAGGCGGGCGCCCCCAGGACCTCCGGCACGGCTCCCCGCTGGATGGGGGGCACGGGCCGCCCCGCGGCGAGGGCTTCCACCACCAGCGGGCCGGTGACCTCCCCCTCGCCCACGACGCCGCAGTCCGCGCCCGTGTAGGCCAGCAGCTCGGCGGGAAGGATGGAGAAGGCGGGGCCGCCCAGGACGATGGGCGCCCGGGTGTGGGCCCGGGCCACGGCCACCAGGTGGCGGGCCGTGGACGGATAGTCGGTGGTGGCCAGGGAATCGCAGGAATCCAGGTTGCGGAGCGAGAAGCCCAGGACCTCGGGCTGGAAGGCGGCGATCCGCGCCGCGAAGGCCTCCTCCGGCCGCGCCTCGGCGAGGACATCGAACTGGGCCACCTCGTGGCCCCGGGCCGCCAGGGCCCCGGCGAGGATCGCCATGCCCAGCGGGTGAACCGGGTACGGATCACAGGTGACGTTGGTGGAAACGAGCAGGACGCGGCTCATGGACGGGCGGAGAAGGGCGTGGGATCAGAGCTGGCGAACAGCCTGTTTCGGGGATCGGATAAGATACCACACATGCGATTCCCCCTGTCCGCGGCCCACCTGACCGGTCTGGCCGCCTTCCAGCTGGCGCTCGGCCTCTTGTTCGTTGATCCGCGCCTGGCGGCGATCCCGCTGGCCGCCTTCGTCCTCCTCACGCTCCTCGCGCCCCTCTTTCCCGCCTTCCCGTACTTCCTGCCCATCGTCACCCACGGCGACCGGCGGCGGCCCCGGGTGGCCCTCAGCTTCGACGACGGGCCCGATCCCGAGGTGACCCCCCGCGTTCTCGACCTGCTGGACGAGGCCGGCGTCAAGGCGGTGTTCTTCATGGTGGCCCGGAAGGCCGAGGCCCACCCGGACCTGGTGCGCGAGGTGCTGGCCCGGGGGCACGCCGTGGGCAACCACAGCCTGCGCCACGACACCCTCCTCATGCTCAAGGGGCCCCGGGCCCTGCGGGCGGACATCGTCGAATCCCAGGCCGTCTTCCGGCGCCTGGGGGTCGTGCCCCGGGCCTTCCGGCCCCCCGTCGGCATCACGAACCCCGACCTCTGGAACGTGCTCCTGGACGAGGGTCTCTTCTGCATGAACTTCAGCTGCCGGGCCGGTGACCTGGGCAACCGCCGCGTCCAGGGCCTTGCCGCCCGCATCCTGGGCCGGGTGCGCCCCGGGGACCTCCTCCTCCTCCACGACGGCCGGCCCCCGCGCCTGGACGTCGACCAGCTGCTGGGCGAGCTGAGGGCGCTCCTGCAGGGGCTGCGGGCCCGGAACCTGGAGCTCGTGCCTCCCGGCGTCCTGGTCGGGCGGGAGCTCATGGCCCGCGCCGAAGGGGCCGGCATCGCCGAGCGCTTCTACGACGATCTGGCCGAGGGCTACGACGCCGAGCAGTTCGAGAGTCCCGTCGCCCGGTCCCGCACCCTGGAGCAGCGCCTCTTCCGGGCCCACTGGCCCCGCCTCTCCCTGGGCGCGGGCCGGGTGCTGGAGGTGGGCGCGGGCACGGGCATCTTCACCCTGGAGATCGCCGCGGCCTGCCGGGAAGTGCACGCCCTGGACCTGTCGGAGCGCATGCTCGAGCAGCTTCGCCGCAAGGCGGAGCGGGCCGGCCTGTCCAACATCGTGACCCGCCAGGGCGACGCGGAGCGCCTGCCCCTGGAGGGCCCCTATTCCGTCCTGTGCGCCTTCCTCGCCTTCGAGTATTTCCACGACCTGCCCGGCTTCCTCAAGCGGGTGGGCCCCCACATGGAGCCGGGGGCGCGCCTGTACTTCTGCACGGCCAGGCGCTCCTTCTTCCGGTTCTGGACCCAGGTGGGCAACGCCATGCGCCAGGGCATCTGGCTGCGGGCCCGGAGCCGCCGGGAGGTGGAGGCCATGCTGCGCGAGGCGGGCATCGAGGTGGTGCGGATCGAAGGGCACCTGCTCAAGGTGGCGGGCCTGGGCGGCATGCTGCTGGAGGTGGAGGGCCGCTGGCCGGAGACGCCCCGTGCCTGAGGCGCCCCGGGTCCTGGCCGTCGTGCCCGTGTACAACCATGCGGCCACCCTGCCGGGTGTCGTCCAGGGCCTCCTGGCGCAGGACCTGGACGTGCTCGTCGTGGACGACGGCAGCACCGACGATCCCCTGGCGTCCCTCGGGGGGCTGCCCCTGCGTTCGCTCCGCCTCGACCCCAACCAGGGCAAGGGCGCCGCGCTCCTGGCCGCCGCCCGGTGGGCCCAGGCGGAGGGCTACGACCTCCTCCTGACCCTGGACGCGGACGGCCAGCACCTCCCCGCCGATGCGCCCCGCCTCCTCGCCGAAGCCCGGGCCCACTGGCCGGCCCTCGTGGTGGGGAACCGGGCCATGGAGGACGAGCACGTGCCCTGGTCCAGCCGGTTCGGGCGGGCCTTCTCCAATGGGTGGGTGCGCCTGGAGTGCGGCCGGCGCCTGGGGGACACCCAGAGCGGGTTCCGGGCCTATCCCGTCGCGTTCCTCGTCCGCACGCCCTTCCTGACCCGCCGCTACACCTTCGAGGTGGAGGTGCTCGTGAAGGCGGCCTGGGCGGGCCTTCCCATCCGGGACGTCCCCGTGCGGGTGATCTACCCGCCGGCCGGCGAGCGGATCTCCCATTTCCGGGCCTTCCGGGACAACGCCCGGCTCACCGCCCTCCACACCTGGCTGGTGACGTGCCGTCTGTGGGCGCTGGCGACGGGCCGGTCCTACTTGGGCAGGAGGGCCACGACCTCGGCGAAGGAGAAGGACTCGGCGTAGTCCCGGGCGGTCTGGCCCTTGGAATCCTTGAGCGCCGGATCGGCCTTGTGGTCGAGCAGGGCCTTCACGATCTTCGCGTGGCCGTAGTACGCGGCGAGGATGAGGGGGGACGTGCCGGGCTGGTAGCGGCCGTACGACTTGATGGTGAGGAGGTTGGGATCGGCGCCCCGCTCCAGGAGGAGGACCGCGGCCTTCTCCTGGCCGTAGTAGCAGGCCCAGAGCAGGGGGGTCCAGCCCCACTTGTCGATGTCGTTCACCTTCTCGCCCGCTTCCATGAGCTGGGTCATCTGGGCGATGTTGCCGTCCAGGGCCGCGCGGGAGAGTTTCGTGCCACCCTGCAGCGCCGGGGCGCAGAGGACCATGGTCAAAGCGGGGACGAGGACGCGGAGGTTCATGTTTTATCCTGGGAAGGCCCTCAGCATAGCAGGCCTTCGCGCCGCTGGTTCACCCAGGCCGCCAGATTCGCGGCCGTGTCCAGCCGCCCCTGGAAGGGGCCCGCCTCCCCGATCTCCACCCCGTACCGCGCCCGCAGGGCGATGCTCAGCTCCAGGGCATCGATGGAATCGAGCCCCAGGCCCCCCTGGAAGAGGGGCTGGGCGTCGCCGATGGCCTCCGGCGTCAGGTCCTCCAGGCCGAGGGACTGGATGACGAGGCACTTGATCTCATGGGGCGTGACGGGGGGCATCATGCGGAGCCTGCTGGAAGAGGCCCTCGAGGGCCTGGGTGAGCCGGCGGGACCTCCGGCCCAGGGGGTCCCCCGCGGGGAGGCCCTCCGGGCGCGGCAGGGCCCGCGCGCTGCGGATGCGGAAGACGACCGTCTCCGCCGGGATGTGGTACCACCGGTGCCCCTTGGCCAGGAGGGGCGGGTCGGCGGTGATGTGGAAGGCGAAGATGGGGGCGCCCGAGGCCAGGGCCAGATGGGCCGAACCCCGGTGGAACCGCCGCCGCTGCCCCGGGAGCGTGCGGGTGCCGTCCGGGAAGATGATGAGGGTCTTGCCGGCGGCGAGGGCGGCCTGCCCCGAGGCCAGCGTCCGCTCGGGATCGATGTTGGGGATGAACCCCGCGCTGCGCACGAGGGGCCCGAAGAAGGGATTGCGCCAGACCCCCTCCTTGACCACGCAGATGGCGCCCGGCAGCAGGGCGATGAGGATGACGATGTCCAGGTACGAGGGGTGGTCGGCCAGGACGAGGGACCCCCCCAGGGCCTCCATGCCAGGCAGGTCCTCCGCCTCCACCCGCAGGATGCCCGACCCCTCCAGTCCCAGGACGAAGCCCCGGAAGAACCGGCTGATCATCCGGGCGGAGCGGGCCTGGGCGGCGGCGGGGTCCCCCCGCCGGAGGGCCAGGAAGGGCAGGACGAGGAAGGAGGCCAGGGCGCCCCCGATGGCCAGCAGGGCGAACAAGGCTCCGCTCACGAGGATCTTCAGCCATCTCCTGAGGGTGCGCGACATCCGTGGTTCCATCCAGCCGGGGTGAAGGCCCAGTATGCCGGAAACCCGATCCCCCGGGAGGTGGGGGCGGACGGATGGCCCGCGGGGACCGGAGCATGCATAATGGGCCGGAGGTGCCCATGCTCCGCCCCCTGCTCCTGGCGCTGGTCGTGTCCTTCCCGCCCGTCGCGGCCGAGGAAGGGGTCAAGGATGGGCTCAAGACCGCCGGCCGGGAGGTGGGTCACGCCTTCCGGGACGGCGGCAAGCAGGTGGGTCACGCGGCCCGGGACGGGGCCAAGGCCGTCGGCCGGGGGGCCAAGAAGGCCGGGAAAGCCGTCGGTCACGCGGCCAAGAAGGTGGGCCAGGGCTTCAAGGAGGGCGGCAAGGCCGTCGGCAAAGGCGTCAAGGATGCGGTGAAGGGGGATTGAGGGGGGCGCCCTCGGCCCAGGGCGACAGGCGCTCGCCCAGGGTTCCGATCGTACGGAAGCCCATGCGGGCGTACACCGGGACGCCCATGCGGGAGCCATAGAGGGCCAGGCGTTCCAGGCCCCAGGCCTGGGCCCGGGCCACGCAGGCCCCGACGGCCGCCGCGGCCAGGCCCCGGCCCCGATAGGCCGGCAGGGTGGCCACGTTGTGGACGCCGCCCGTGCCTTCACCCGGAGTGACGAGGGCCGTCGCGACCGGTGCGCCGTCCATCCACACCAGGTAGGCCACCGAACCCACCCGGCGCAGGAGGGGCCGCCACACCGCCGCTTCCGCCGCCGCCCCCGCCCCGAAGATCTCCCCCGTGAGGGCGGACCAGGCGGCCAGATCCTCCGGCCCGGCCTCCGCGACCCGGGCGCCCGCGGGGGGGGGCGGGACCGCCGCCCCGGCCAGATCCAGCACCATCTCCCGCGTGGCCTCCACCCGCACGTAGCCGGCGCCGGCGAGGGGGCCGGGGTCCGCGTCCGCCGGCAGGTACCACCGGTGCTGCCGGTCCCCGAAGAAGGTCCAGGCCCGGGCCAGGCTTTCGGGCGAGGGCAGCCCCCAGGCCAGGTTGAGGACCGGCGCCGGCACGGGGGTGCGGATGGCCTGGAGGGCCGGCGTCTCCAGCACCGCCCACCCCGGTTCATCCTCGACCCGGCGCGCGGCCCAGAGCAGGTTGGCCTCGAGGGGACTGTCCATGGCTTCCTCCATGCCAGCCTTGGATGGCGCCAGGGGGCAGGGGGGTTCCTCGGTGGAGCGGGGCCCCTCAGCCCTGGAAAGCCGCCTCCAGGAGGCCATCCAGGACGGCCAGGGAAGCGGGATCCAGGAGGCCGTGGTCGTCGTCCACCACGCGCAGGTCGGCGCCGGGGTTGGCCGCGACGAAGGCCTCGCTCTCCGCCAGGGGCACGGCCTCGTCCCGCCGGCCGTGCAGGATGGCCACGGGCACGGACAGGTGCCAGGTGCGATCGTCCCTCCAGGCGGGTAGATCCTCCAGCAGGTCCCGCTGGAGCACCGTCCAGGCGTTGCGGGCGTAGTGGAAGGTGGGCATGGTGCCCCGCCGCCGGTAGCCGGCCCAGCGGGGCCCCGCGAGGCGGCGCAGGGAGAAGCCGAAGGCCGGGGCCAGGAGGATGAGGCCCCGCAGGGCCGTTCCCCGGTGGGCCACGGCGGCGGCCACCAGGCCGCCCAGGCTGCTGCCCACCACCACGGCCGGGGGCAGGCCAGCCAGCAGCGTCTCCACCGCCTCCACCTGAGCCGTCACCGTCAGGTGCTCGAAATCCGGCAGGTTCAGGTCGGGGGCGTGGAAGGGGAGGCCCCGCGCCTCGGCCCACCGGCGGCAGTGGGTGCCCTTGCTGCCGCCGGGGCCGGACGCGAAGCCGTGCAGGTATACGAGGGGGGTCACGCCAGGGCGGCCAGGTCCTCGGGACCGCCGATGGAGAAGGCGGCCACCTCGAGGCCCGCTTCCTTGGCCTGGCGCTTCACCAGGCCGCTCAGGACCTTGCCGGGGCCGAGCTCGTAGAAGGTCGTCACGCCCTGCTGCAGCAGGAGGGCCGTGAGGGCCTCCCAGCGCACGGCGCCGGGGATCTGGCGGACCAGCCCGTCCCGCAGGGCCTCGGGCTCGCTCACGAGGGCGGCGTCCACGTTGTTGGCCAGGGGGCAAACGGGCTTCGCGAAGGCCAGGGCGGCCAGCACGGGGGCCATGGCGGCCTGGGCGGGCTCCATGAGGGGGCTGTGGAAGGGGGCGCTCACGGGGAGCTTCATCATCTTGCGCACGCCCCGGGCCTTGAGCAGCTCGATGGCGGCGTCCACGCCCTCCACGTGGCCGGCGATCACGATCTGGCCGGGGCCGTTGAAGTTGGCCGGCACGGCCACCTTGCCCGTCTGGCTTTGGGCCTGGGCGCAGGCGGCCTCCACGTCGGCCGCGGCGGCGCCCAGGATGGCGGCCATGGCCCCCACGCCCACGGGCACGGCGGTCTGCATGGCCTGGCCCCGCTCGCGCACGGTGCGCACGGCGTCGGCGAAGGTGAGGGCGCCGCTGGCCACCAGGGCGCTGTACTCGCCCAGGCTGTGCCCGGCGACGAAGTCGGGCCGGGGCAGGCGGTCGCCGTAGGCGCGCACCACCATGGTGCTGTGGGTGAGGATGGCGGGCTGGGTGTGCTCGGTGAGCTTGAGCACCTCCTCCGGGCCCTGGGCCATGACCGTGGAGAGGGTGAAGCCGAGGGCCTCGTCGGCCTCCCGGAGGACGGCCTTGGCGGCGGGTTCGGCCTCGGCGAGGGCCATGCCCATGCCCACGGCCTGGGAGCCCTGCCCGGGGAACAACCACGCGGTCTTGCTCATGTATGCCTCCTGAATGAACGAGGGCGGCCCAGGGCCGCCCTCTCGTTCGTACCGTTTCGTGCTGGAATCCCTACTGCTGGGCGGCGGCGGCCTGGGCGGCCACTTCCGCGGCGAAGTCATCCTTGCGCTTCTCGAGGCCCTCGCCGAGGACGTACTTGGTGAAGCGGCGGATGCTGAGCTTCTCGCCGATCTCGGCGGTCTTGGTGGCCAGGTGCTGGGCGACGGTCACATCGCCGTTCATGATGAACTTCTGCTCGAGCAGGCAGACCTCTTCGAAGATCTTGTTCATCTTGCCTTCGACGATCTTCTCGACGACGGCGGCGGGCTTGCCGGTGGCCTGGGCCTGGGCGGTGGCGATCTCCTTTTCCTTGGCCAGGAAATCGGCGGTCACCTCGTCCTTGCCGACGAACTGGGGCGCGGGGTCGTGGGCCGCCACGTGCATGGCGATCTCGCGGACCAGGCGCTGGAAGTTCTCGGTGCGGGCCACGAAGTCGGTCTCGCAGTTCAGCTCGATCAGCACGCCGACGCGGCCGCCGGGGTGGATGTAGGCTTCGACGATGCCTTCGGCGGCGATGCGGCCGGCCTTGGCGGCGGAGGCGGCGAGGCCCTTCTTGCGAAGGTAGTCGATGGCCTTCTCCATGTCGCCGCCGTTCTCCTCGAGGGCCTTCTTGCAGTCCATCATGCCGAGACCGGTCTTGTCGCGGAGGGCCTTCACGTCCTGGGCGGTGTAGCTCATAGGGGTACTCCTGTCAGTGAATGTCGTGGGAAGGACGAAGCGGTCAGGGGCCTGGCCGGAGCCGGCGCCTGACCGCTCTCCAGGAAGCCTAGGCTTCGGCGCCCTCGTTCATCTTCTCGGCCATCATGGCCTTCATCTGCTCGTTGTCGCCCTTGTCCTGGAAGGACTGGCGGCCCTCGAGGACGGAGTCGGCGACGCGCTCGGAGAAGAGCAGGATGGAGCGGATGGCGTCGTCGTTGGCGGGGATCACGTAGTCGATCTTGTCGGGGTCGCAGTTGGTGTCGACCAGGCCGACGATCTTGATGCCCAGCTTGGCGGCCTCGGTGATGGCGATGTCCTCGCGGTGGGGATCGATCACGAAGATGACGTCGGGCACGTTGCGCATGTCGCGGATGCCGGCGAAGCTGGCTTCCAGCTTGGCCTTGGCCCGGTTCAGGTTCAGGATCTCCTTCTTGGAGAGCTGGGCGGTGCGGGCGGGATCGTTCAGGGTCGCCTCGATGTCGCGCAGCTTGTCCAGGGACTTCTTGATGGTGGCAAAGTTGGTGAGCATGCCGCCCAGCCACCGGTTGTTCACGTAGAAGGCGCCGCAGCGCTGGGCCTGCTCGGCGATGAGCTCCTGGGCCTGGGGCTTGGTGGCGACGAACAGGAAGGTCTTGCCCTCGCTGGCGGCCTTGGTCAGGAAGTTGGCGGCGGTGTTCCAGAGGCGCAGGGTCTTCTGGAGGTCGATGATGTAGATGCTGTTGCGCGCGCCGAAGATGTACTTCTTCATCTTGGGGTTCCAGCGCTTCGTCTGGTGCCCGAAGTGCACGCCGGCTTCGAGCAGTTCCTTCATCTGGATGGCAGCCATGATGGCCTCCCTTGGAATGCGGCGGATGCCGCGGGGGATGAAAGGCGAAGGGGAGAACCTCCGCCCGGATCGGTCCCGGTGGGGACCCGTGAACACACGAACGGGGAGATCGAATCTCCCCGTCCCTGGAAGCTGAGAAAGACTAGCGCTTCGAGAACTGGAAGCGGCGACGGGCGCCCATCTGACCGGGCTTCTTGCGCTCCTTCATGCGAGGATCGCGGGTCAGCAGGCCGGCCTGGCGGAGCAGGCTCTTGAGCTGGTCGTTGTAACCCAGGAGGGCGCGGGAGAGGCCCATGCGGATGGCGGAAGCCTGGCCGGCGGGGCCGCCGCCGTTGACCGTCACGACGAGGTCGAACTTCCCGTCGAGCTCGGCCATGACCAGGGGCTGGTGCACGACCATGCGGAGCACGGCGTTGGGGAAGTAGTTCTCGAGGGTGCGGCCGTTCACGGTGACCTTGCCGGTGCCGGGGCGCAGGAAGACGCGGGCGGTGCAGCTCTTGCGGCGGCCGGTTCCGTAGTTCTGGGAAATCGCCATGGGGTGCCTCAGGAAATTCGGTTTAGAGCTTGATGGCCAGGGTTTCGGGCTGCTGGGACTGCTGCTGATGCTCGGCGCCCTCGTAGACCTTGAGCTTCCGGTACATCTGGCGGCCCAGGGGGCCCTTGGGGAGCATGCCCTTCACGGCGCTCTCGATGATGCGGCCGGGGAAGGTCTTCTTCATGACGTCGGCCCGCACCTCGACCATGGAGCCGGGCTGGGTCGTCGTGCGGCGGTAGAACTTCTGGCTGCCCTTCTTGCCGGTGAACACGGCCTTGGCGGCGTTGATCACCACGACGTGGTCGCCCATGTCGAGGAAGGGGGTCCAGGTGGGCTTGTTCTTGCCCGAGAGCACCTCGGCCACGGCCGAGCTCAGGCGGCCCACGGGCAGCCCGGTGGCGTCGACGACGTACCACTTGCGGTTGATCTGATCCTGGGCTTTGGGGAAATAGGTGCTCATGTCCGAACTCCGGGAACCTTGCGAAAGCGGAACTGGATCCATCTAAAAGCCGCCCATCTCTCTGACGGGCAGAACATTCACCATATCGTTGATCCCACCTAGGGTCAAGGGCGGAATTGGAAAAGGTTCCAGAGTTCCTGGGCCACCCGGGAGGCCCCCAGGCCGTCCACCAGGGCCATGCCGTCCCGCACCTGCTCCTGGCGCGTCTCCTGGCCCTCGGGGCCCAGCCACTGCGCCAGCGCGTCCCGGGTCGCGCCCAGGTCCGCCTCCGGCCCGATGCCCAGGTCCAGGTTGCCCCCGTGGCGGGCGATGTCCGACAGCATGGCGGCCTGGCGCTCGTTCTGGCTCCAGGTGGCGGCGGGCACGCCCATGCACTGGGCCTCGGCCAGGGTCAGGCCGCCGGCGCACCAGAGGGCGTCGTACTCGGGGATGCGGCGGGTCAGGCCCGGCAGGCTCCGGATCACCTTGCAGCCGGCGAAGGGGCTGCCCTCGTCCCCCTGGGGGGCGAGGACCGTGCAGGTGCCGGTCCAGCGGCCGGTGCGCGCCAGCTCGCCCAGCACCTGCAGGGCGCGGGCGGCGAGGCCGGGCCCGTCGGAACCGCCGAAGGTCACGAGGAGCTTGTGGACGGCCAGGGGCTGCAGGGGCTCGCGGCGGGGGCGCAGTTCCAGCGCGGCGGGATCCACCACCACGAAGGAGGTGCCCCGCAGCACGCGGCACGCGCCGCGCTTCGTCTCCAGGGGCCGGACCTTGCGCCCGTCCACGGTCCGCAGGGGGGACGCGGGCCAGCTCACCCCCTCCAGGTACGGCTGGAAGAGCACGTCCGCGGCCTCGTGGGCGTCGCCCTCGTCCTCGTGGAGGGCCACCTGGAGGGGGCGCGCGCCGGCCACGTCCTCGGCCGCGGTGTCCCAGTGGTCCAGGAGGACGACGCCGGGCTCTCCCTTGAGGGCGGGGGGCAGGGGGGCGTGGAGGTCCTCCCCCAGGTCCACCACCTCGCAGGGCAGGGGGGCGCCGGTGAAGGGGTGCTCGCCCCGGCCCAGGGTGCGGGCGCGGGCGTCCCCGCTGACGGCGAGGAGGGCCCGGCCGCCCAGGGCCCGCCAGGATGCCTGCAGCACCAGGGCACGGGCGACGTGGCCGAAGCCGAGTCGGAGGTCGGTGTGGACGCGGAGGATGAGGAGGGGGCTCATGGGTGTGGAATATTCAATGATGGACAGCATAGCCTCAAACCGCGCCCGCGCCGCCGGGGAAATCCGGCCCCCGCCGCCGGGGTCAGGGGGCCTCGTGGCCGTCCGCGAATCCCGGGCTCGGGAAGGCCGCCTCCGGGGCCACGGCCATGGGCCAGCCGTCCTTGAAATAGGCCTCCTTGTACTTCACGTACCGGGCGCTGACGGTCTGGATCAGCTCCCGCTGGGCGGCCTTCACCTCGCCCTTCACCTGGGCCGGCCACCCCGCCACCAGGGTCCCGGCGGGGGCCTTGAAGCCCTCCCGGAGCAGGGACCCGGCCGCCACCAGGCAGCCTTCGCCCACCTCCGCCCCGTCCATGATGGTCGTGCTCATGCCCACGAGGGCGCCCCGCCGGACGATGCAGCCGTGGAGCATCACGTTGTGGGCGATGCTCACATCGTCCTCCAGGGTCAGCGACCAGCGGCCGTTGGTGACGTGGAGGCAGCTGAAGTCCTGGATGTTCACCCGCGCGCCGATGCGGATGGCGTTCACGTCCCCGCGCAGCACGCAGTTGAACCACACGGAGCAGTCGTCGCCCAGGACCACGTCGCCGAGGACCGTGGCGTTGGGCGCCACGAGGACGCGGCGGCCGACGCGGGGGGCCATGCCTTGGAAGGGCAGAATCATGGAGCACCTCCGCTCCACCCTACCGGATGGTGTACGGTGGATGCCAGCGAGGTTCCCCGTGTCCGAACATCTGGTTCCCAGCCGCCGGGGCCTGCCCGGCAACGACCCCATCTTCGCCCTGGACGCCGAGGCCCGGCGCCGCAAGCTGGCGGGTGAAACGGTGGTCAACGCCACCCTGGGCGCCCTGACCGGCGATGACGGCCGCCTGGTCATCCTCGAGCCCGTCATGCGGGCCTGGGCGGACCTGACCCCGGCCGAGGTGGCCCCCTACGCGCCCATCGCCGGGGACCCGGCCTTCCTGGACGCCCTCGTGGCCCGGCACTGGCCCGGCGAGGCCTGCCGTTCCGGCTGCGCCACCCCGGGCGGCAGCGGCGCCCTCGGCCTCTCGGCCCGCGCCTTCCTGGAGCCGGGCATGGCCGTCCTGGCCGCGGGTCCCTGCTGGGGCCCCTACCGGACCCTGGCCGGAGAGGCCGGCTGCGGCCTCGTCACCGCCCCCTTCCCCGAACCGGGCCGCCCCCTCGATCTCGCCGCCTGGGAGGCCGCGGCCTCGGCCCTCCTCGCCCGCCAGGGCCGGCTCCTCGTGTGGCTCAACGATCCCTGCCACAACCCCACCGGGCGCAGCCTCAGCGCCGCCGACCGGCAGGCCCTCCATGGCCTGCTGGAGGCCCTGGCGGCCCGGGGTCCCGCCACCCTCCTCCTGGACCTGGCCTACCAGGACTACACGCCGGACCCCGCCCACGTGCGGGCGGCCTTGGACGACCACGCGCGCCTGGGCCGGGCCGGCCGGGTCCTGGCGGGGGCCTGCCTCTCCCTCTCCAAGGCCCTCACCCTGTACGGCGGCCGGGGCGGCGCCCTCGCCTTCCCGTGGACCGACGACGCCGATCTCCGGGCGGCCCTGGGCGCCTGCTGCCGGGGCCTCTGGTCCAACGCCCCGCGGGCCCCCCAGGCCGTGCTGCTGCGCCTCCTCGGCGACCCCGCCCTGCGGGAGGCCCTCGCGGCGGCCCACCGGACCTGGTCCGAGATCCTGCGGAGCCGCGCGGCGGCCCTCGACGCGGCCATGCGGGCCGAAGGCCTGGACGGCATCACCTGGCAGGGCGGGTTCTTCACCGCGCTGCCCGGCGATCCGGGCGGAAGCCTGGCGGCCCGCCTCAAGGACCAGGGCGTCTTCGTCGTGCCCCTGCCCGAGGGCATGCGCGTGGGCCTCTGCGCCCTGCGCGCGGATGAGGCCCCCTCCTTTGCTCGGGCGCTGAAGGCCGCTTCCAGCCTGGTTTGAACCCGGCGCCCCCTTCCGGCACCCAAAGGCGCATCGGCTGGCGGCGGGCCCGCGGGAACCTCCCCGCGGCCGGAGGTCTGGCCGGGAAGGGAGATTCATGGTCTGGCGCGCCGGACTTACCTGCATGACGGCCGCGTGGCTGGTGGCGGCACCCCCCCGGGTGGCCTCCCACCCGGGGTCGCGTTCCACCGAGTACTTCGCCCGGGGCCTGGACCTGGCCTCCGGCAGCGACTTCGCCTTCGAGCTGGGGGGCGTGCCCCTGAACCTGCCGGGCCACGTGCGGGGGCCCGGGTTCCTGGACGGCGCCCTGGCCATCCCCGAGCTCCTGGAGCCCCCCGCCTACCTGAAGGGGCCCTACCTGGCCGCGGAGGGGCCCTTCGCCCTCGCCGGCGCCGCCCGCCGGGACCTGGTCCAGCGGCTGGACGCCCCCTTCGTGGGGCTCACCGTGGGCCCCCAGGATTCGGACCGCTTCGCCCGCCTCGTCTACGCGGGCCAGAACGCCGCCCGGGACCTGGTGTTCGGCCTGGAGGCCCGCCGGGACAGCCGGGAATGGCGCGACCAGGGTTCCCGCCGCTTCAATGGCGCCCTGCGCCGGGACGGGCGGAACGCCTGGGGCGCCTGGACCCTCACCCTCCTGGCCTCCGAGGACCGCAGCGACGGCGGCGCCGCCCGGCCCGCGCGCCCCGGGGATCCGGCCCTGCCCACCGTGGAGGACGTGAAGGCCGGGGACGGCGCCCGCAGCCGGCGGCTGCTGGGGGCCTGGCGCCTGCGCACCCCCGGGGGCGGGCGCTACCGGGTCTTCGGCGGGGCCCAGGACACGCGCCTGTGGGCGAACTGGACCTTCTTCCTGCGGGACCCCGTGTGGGGGGACCAGCGGGAGCAGGTGGACCGGCGGATGTTCCTGGGCGTCGACGCCGCCCGGGACTGGACCGGCGGCCGCGGCAACACCCGCTGGGTCCACACCCTGGGCGGGGACCTGCGGGTGGACCGGGTGGCCGCGGTGGAGGTCCACCCCACCGTGGTGCGGGCGCGGGTGGAGGGCGGACCCGCTCCCGCCTTCGCGGCCCGCGGCCTGCTGTACCACGGGGCCCTGCACGCCCAGAGCACCGTGCGCTGGGGCGGCGGCTGGGAGGCCTTCGCCGGGGTGCGCCTGGACGGCCAGGCCAATCGGCCCGGATCCGCCCGGGGCCCCTGGGCGCCCCGGTCCACCTCGTCCGTCCTGGCCAGCCCCCGGGCGGGCCTCGCCTTCTCCCCCGCCGAAGGCACCGTCCTCCGGCTCCAGGGCGGCCTGGGCGTTCGGTCCATGGACCCCTGGCGGGACGGGGTGGCCCAGGCCCGGGCGCGGAGCGTCGAGGCCAGCGTCCAGACCCGCCCCGTCCGAGCCTGGACCGTGGTGCTCACCGCCTACCGGCTGGACCTGGACCGGGAGAACCTCTTCGATCCGGCGGCCGTCGCCTGGACGGCCCGGGGCGCCAGCCGCCACGAGGGCTTCGAACTGCGCAACGACGTCAAGGCGGGGCCCTGGACCCTCGAGGCCCTCTGGGGCTGGGACCGGGCCCGGTTCCGGGCCGATGGGGCGCGGGTGCCCGGCGCCCCCGCCCAGGCCGGCCTGGTGTCCGCCGGCTGGTCCCGGCGGGGCTTTTCGGCCGGCGCGGCCTTCCGGCGGGCCGGGGCGCGGCCCCTGCTTCCGGACGACAGCCTGCGCGCGGGCCGGGAGGACGCCGTGGAGGCGAGGGTCCAGCAGGTCTTCGGGCCGTGGACCGTGGGGGTGCAGGTGGCCAACGCCTTCGGACGCAAGGCGTACAACCAGCAGTTCGCCTACGTGTCCCGCCTGCCCCTGGAGCCCGCCGGCGGCGTCCTGGGCCGGTGCGTCAAGCCCGCGGACCCCCAGCAGTGGCGCCTGGAAATCCGCAGGCGATTCTGAGCTGGACAATGGGGCCCGGTGTGGTATTCTAATGGACCGCGGGCATATAACTCAGCGGTAGAGTGCTATCTTCACACGGTAGAAGTCCCTGGTTCGAACCCAGGTATGCCCACCACCGACACTGGCCCCCGCAACCGGGGGCCTTCCCATTGAAAGACCGCTTTCTCTCCATGAGGTGACCCCATGCCATTCATCAACGCCACGCAGGTGCGCGCGGGGATGATCATCAACTTCGAGGGCGAGCTCTGCCGCGTCATCAGCGTGGAGCACCAGACGCCCGGCAACCTCCCGGCCCGCATCGTCACCAAGATGAAGCGGCTCAAGGACGGCCTCAACCGCGAGAACCGCTTCGGCTCCTCCGACAAGATCGACAAGGCCAGCCTCGAGCAGCACATGATGGAGTTCCTCTACGAGGACGGCGACCATCTCGTGCTCATGAACAACGAGACCTACGAGCAGATGGAAGTCCACAAGGACCTCCTGGGCGAGGACCTGCCCTTCCTCCAGGCCAACATGCAGGTGGAGGTGGAGTTCTACGAGGGCACCCCCCTCTCCATCACCCTGCCCGTCAGCGTCGTGCTCGAGATCGTGGAGACCGACCCCGTCATGAAGAACGCCAACGCGACGGGTTCGTACAAGCCCGCCAAGCTCGAGAACGGCATCACCGTCGGCGTGCCCCCCTACATGGAGGCCGGCGAAAAGATCCGCGTGAACACCGTCGACCGCACCTTCATGGAACGCGTCAAGTAGACCGTCCCAACAAACAGACGAAGGCCCCGGTTCCCGGGGCCTTCGCGCGTACCTGGAACCCGTCCGGCCCGGGGGGCATCTCACCCTTGCGCGTTCGCGGCGGAGGCGGGGATGAGGGAGCGTGGGGTCTACATCCTGCTGATCAGCGTCCACGGCCTCATCCGGGGCGAGGCGCCCGAACTGGGCCGCGACCCCGACACGGGGGGGCAGGTCCTCTACGTCCTGGAACTGGCCCGGGCCCTGGCCCGGAACGAGGCCGTCGCCCAGGTGGACCTCCTCACCCGGCTCGTGGAGGACCCCGCCGTGTCGGAGGACTACGCCCGGCCCGAGGAGGCCCTGGGCCCCCACGCCCGCATCATCCGGCTGCCCTTCGGGCCCCGTCGCTACATCCGCAAGGAGCGGCTCTGGGACCACCTGGACCACCTCGTGGACCGGTACCTGGTCTTCGCGCGGGACCTGCCGCGCCTGCCGGACCTCATGCACAGCCACTACGGCGACGCGGGCCTCGTTGCCGTTCGCCTGTCCACCCTCCTGGACATCCCCTTCCTCCACACCGCCCATTCCCTGGGCCGCTGCAAGCGGGAGCGGCTCCTCATGGCCGGGGGCCGGGAGGCGGCCCTGGAGCGCACCTTCCACTTCGAGCGGCGGATCGGGGCGGAGGAGGAGGTGCTCCGCCACGCTTCCGGGGTCATCGCCAGCACCCGCCAGGAGACGGCGGAGCAGTATGGCCTGTACGACCGCTTCGATCCCCGCCGGGCCGTGGTGATCCCCCCGGGCACCGACCTGGCCCGCTTCTCCCCGCCCGTATCCCGCCGCCCCGACCCGGCCATGGCCCACCTGGTGGACCGTTTCCTGGCGCGGCCCCGCAAGCCCCTCGTGCTCTGCATCGGCCGCCCCGTTCCCTCCAAGAACCTCCTGGGCCTCGTGGAGGCCTTCGGCGCCGATCCGGCCCTGCGGGAGGCCGCGAACCTGCTGGTGGTCGCCGGCCGCCACGAGGACATCCGCGGCATGGACGAGGAGGGCCGGCGCACCTGGGAGGACCTCCTCCTGGCCTTCGACCGCCACGACCTCTTCGGGCAGGTCGCCTTCCCCAAGGCCCACCAGCCCGGGGACGTGCCCGCCTTCTACCGCCTCGCCGCCCTCCGCCGGGGTGTGTACGTCAACCCCAGCTCCCAGGAGGGCTTCGGCCTGACCCTCCTCGAGGCCGCCGCCACCGGCCTGCCCGTGGTCACCACCGACAGCGGCGGCCCCCGCGACATCATCGCCAACTGCCGCCACGGGCTCGTGGTGCCGCCCCACGACCCCGCCGCCCTCGCCGCCGGCATCCGGGAAGCCCTGGCGGACCCCGCGCGCTGGTCGGCGTGGGCCCGCAACGGCCCTCGCCGCGTGCGGGACGCCTACACCTGGGAAGCCCACGTGGACCGCTACCTCAAGCTGGCCCTGCGCCTCCTCCGGCGCCTGCGCAAGCGGGCCCGCAGGGCCCGCGCCGGGGCGCGCCCCGATGGCCTGGCGACCCCCTTCCTCCACGCCCGGGCCGTCCTGGTCTGCGACATCGACGACACCCTCACCGGCGACCCCGCGGCCCTGGCCGAGCTCATGGCCTGGGTGGCGGCGAGGCGCGGCGACCTGGCCTTCGGCGTGGCCTCGGGCCGCAAGGTGGAGAGCGCCCTGCGCATCCTCCGCGCCTGGGGCGTGCCCGTCCCCGACGTCATCATCGGGGGCGTGGGCTCCGAGATCCGCTACGGCGCCACCGCGGCCCCCGACGAGGCCTGGGCGGCCCACATCCGCCAGGACTGGCGCCGGGACGACCTCGCCCAGGCCCTCCGGGACGTGCCCGGGCTCCGCCTCCAGGCGCGGCGCAAGCAGGGGCCCTGCAAGCTCAGCTACGTGGTGCGCCCCGGGCGCCTGCCGCCCCTGGGCGACGTGGCCGAGGGCCTCCACCGGGCCGGGCTCCGGGCCAACCTCATCCTCAGCCGCTCCCGCCACCTGGACGTCCTGCCCGCCCGGGCCTCCAAGGGCCACGCGGTCCGCTACCTGGCCTTCAAGTGGGGCATCCCCCTGGACCGCTTCATCGTGGCCGGCGACAGCGGCAACGACCGGGACATGCTCGTGGGCGACATGCTGGGCATCGTGGTGGGCAACCACGGGCCCGAGCTGGACGACCTGCGGGGGCGGGCGCGGGTCTACTTCGCCCGGCAGCCCAGCGCCGCCGGCGTCCTGGAGGGGCTGCGCCACTACGACCAGCGCCTCCTGGGCCTCAGGCCCGGTCGTGGGCCGGCGGATCCAGGGCCATGAGCAGCGGGGGCGCCAGGGCCACCTCGGCGCTCTCCAGGTAGATGCCCAGGTTCGCGCCAGAGAAGCGCCCGTCCACCAGGGAAAGGCGCACCACCCCGTTGACCGAGAGCTCGATGTAGGGTCCCCAGCGGATCAGGCGGAGCCGGTGCCGGCGGTCCGCGACGGGAGTGAACTCGCCGATCTGGAGGCTCTCGTAGATGTAGTTCTCGAAGACCCGCTCCAGGCGGTTGCCCCAGGCCCGGATGTGGGCGCGCCCCTTCTCCGCGTCCAGGCTCACGAAGTAGCCGTTGAGGTGGTCGTCCAGGGAGAACACCAGGCCCGCGTCCCCCTGGCGCAGGGTCTGCCATTCCAGGTCCAGGATCCAGCTCCCGTTCCCCACCGCCACCGTGAACAGCTCGAAGCCGCTGCGGCACGCGAACCGCGTCCGCTCCCCGTCCTTCGCGCGGGAGGCCGCGCCGTTGGCGAGGCGGGGCTCCAGCAGGTCCGGATCGATGGCGGTGCGCGCCCGCACCTTGTCCATCCAGCGGTGGAAGCTCACCAGCTCCAGCTTTCCGTCCGTGCGCCGCCGGATCTCCTTGGGCGGCGGCAGGCTGCGGGTGCCGGCCTTCACGTCCAGGGCATCGATGTAGAAGGTGTAGACCAGCGTCCGCGGCCCGTCGCGCATCGTCCGTGCCGCGTAGTTGCCCCGGGGCAGCAGGACGTTGTCGTTGAAGGCCTTGTACTCCCCCCGGAAGGTCTCGCTCCACCAGTAGTGCACCTCCACGTCCTCGCGCACCGAACCGATGAGGTAGTACGTGCCCTCCAGCTCCAGGAGGCAGGGGCACTCGATGTCGTCGTACATGCGGGGGAAGAAGAGGGGCGGCTCCAGGACGTAGCCCTCGTCGGTGCGGCGCACCAGCCCCACGCAGCCCCGCCGGCTCACGGGTCCCCCGGCCACCCGGGCGCAGAGGAGGAGCCACTCCTCCTCCGCGCTGCGCCACAGGAAGGGATCCCGGAAGGAGACCCAGCCCCGCTCCGACGTGCCGGGGCCCTCGTAGACCTCCCCCCGGGGCACCAGGGGCAGGTTGTGCTCGTTGTCCTTCCGCCAGGCCACGAGGTCCCGCGAGACGGCCCTGCCGATCCGCTGGAAATACCCGTTTTCCGCCCGGTGGAGGCCCGTGTAGAACATCTCGTACACCTTCCGGGCCGGGTTGTGGCTCACGTGCATGGTCCAGAGCATGTCGTCGTCCCAGGCCCCGGGCTCCCCGGTGAAGAGGGCGTTGCGGGTGCGGGCCCAGCTCATCCCGTCGTCCGAGATGGCGTGGGCGATGTAGTCGTGGTTGGGGAGCACCAGATGGAACAGGTGGTACTTGGTGCCACGTTTGATGACGTCTATATCCCCAATTTCCCATTCCCGGAACCCTTGGGATTTGTACATGTCTTGCCTTTCCACGGTTTTTTGGAACTGCCTACCTTGGATTCCCTCGCCGCTCCCTCCGTTCCCCGGAAGGGTGGTCTGTGCCTCATACCGCCCGCGTGTTCCCGGGCCCCGACTTGTGTGATACAAATCACGGGTGCTTTTGGGGTGCCCATGGCCCAGGCGGTAGTCAATTTGAGGCGGATCGAATACCTGGCGGGCCTGCCGGCGGCAGAAGCCGAGGAACTGGCCGCCGTCAGCGAGCTCAGGAAGTACACCGACGGCACCCCCGTCTTCAGCCAGGGCGAGACCATCCCGGGCGTCTTCGTCGTCGTCCAGGGGGCCCTCAAGGTCTTCCGCACCGACGGCCGGGGCAAGGTCCAGGTCATCGACATCCTCCAGCCCGGCACCTGCGTGGGCGAAGTCCAGGTCTTCGACGGCGGCGTGGCCGCCAGCGGGGCCGAGGCCCACGGGGACACCGAGTGCTGGCTGGTCCCCGCCAACGCCCTGCGGCTCATGGCCGTCAAGAACAACGCCGTGGCCATGTGCATGATCCAGCACTTCGCCGGCAAGGTGCGCCACCTCATCTCCCTGGTCGAGACCCTGAGCCTCCACAGCGTCCCCGAGCGCGTGGGCCAGCTGATCCTCGAGTACCAGGGCCGGAATCCCGGCCGCGCGCTGGTCGAGTTCAAGGAGACCCAGGAGGACCTGGCCCAGTGCATCGGCGCCAGCCGCGAAGCCTTCAGCCGAGCCCTCCGCCTCCTCGCCGACCTCGGCCTGATCCAGAGCACCTTCCCCGTCGTCCGGATCCTGGATATCCAGAAACTCCAGCGCTACGCCCGCGGCTAAGGCAACCGAACGAGCTCTGCGACCACCTGGCGCCGGGCAGGGCCAGGGCCTCCCTCCGCGAACCCATGCGCATTCCGCCTGGGCCCGGTCCCAGGCTCCTGGGGCCGGCCTGCCGCTGGGGGGAGGCCTGGCCATGGAAGGTAGGCCGGGTGGTCCTCCCTTCAAGCGATGGAAATTCATGGATGGCCCAGGAACCCAAGGGTGTGTTCGTAATCTAGGATAGTAATGGCTAATTCCCATCCGTGCCGGAGCATGGAGGAGCTGGAATCGTGAGTCTGTGCTGCAGTGCCTGATGGCGCCGCGCATACGCAGCATCCTATTGGAACGCGGAGGCGCGGAGGATCTCGCTGAGGCTCGCGGAGAAAGGATCAAGCCCACAAGCCCCCTCCACTCGATATCCAGGAAAACCTCCCGCTTCACCTTATGGCCGGCCAGTCTCAGGGAGTGCGCCAGACAGACCTTGTAGGGATCTTCCAGGAGTCCGTGCCCCAGAGCCTTCTGGATCTCGATGGCCTCCCCGATGATGGCCTGGGTGATCTCCTTGTGCGGATGATCCTCCCCGTCGACCTCTCCCCAATGCCTTCCCATCACGCCTCCCGTTGGGACGTGTCATTGGGAGGTGGCAGGTTCCAGGAGCGCTTTCCTCCGCGACCCTCTGCGAGATCCTCCGCGCCTCCGCGTTTCATAGGATCAATGAGGATCCGGAACGCTTGTCACCCTCCGCTCATAGCCTCAGCCAGATCACGATGCAGGCCAAAGCCACCTGGGCTGAGAAACTTCGCGCCGTTTTGTCGAACCTGGTGGCCAGCGCCCTGAACTGTTTGAGCTTGGCGAACCCATGCTCGATGGCATGGCGGGCCTTGTATAGGTGTGAGTCCCAGGCCGCCGGATTCTTGCGCCGGGGATGAGGTGGGATGACGGCTGTCGCACCCATGGCCTCGATCGCCTTCCATACCGGGTTCCCATCGTAGGCCCGATCTCCGGACACGTACTCTGCCTGCCAACCGCACAGCAATCCTTCAGCAGACCGGCTTTCATGGGCTTGCCCCGGAGTGACCAGGAAATCCAAAGGATTACCGTGGGCATCGCAGATCAAATGGATCTTGGTCGAGCATCCACCCCGAGATCGTCCGAGCGCCTGGTTCCAGAGCCCCCCCCTTTTGCCTGCTGAAGGTTGATGAGCGCGAATGATGGTGCCATCCAGCATGACCCACTCCAGGTCGGCTTCCTTGCGCAGGAACTCCAGGATCCTTTGCCACACGCCGCGCTTGGTCCAGGCCTCAAATCGCGTGTACACGCTTGTCCAAGGTCCAAATTCCTCCGGCAGGTCCCTCCACGGCGCCCCAGTCCTGTGCCTCCACAGGATCGCCTCCACCATGGGACGGTTGGGGTGACGGGATCGCCCCATCCCTCCACGCTCTGGCGGAAGGAGCGGTTCAAGCTTTGCCCACATGGCATCGGTCAGGAAACTTCTCGGCATCGTTACCCCAGGAAAATTCGTGGTGTACGAGCCTTTACGTATGAGTACAAGTTAACTATTTTTCTAATCTATAGATTCCGAACACAGCCTAGGCGCAGCAGATCGCGTTGAAAAAAAAGGAGGGGCTGTCCGCCCTACCCGTTCGCCTCGGTGAGCTGACGGTGGATGGCCTCGGCCGCGCGGCGGCCCTGGCCCATGGCGAGGATGACGGTGGCACCGCCGGTGATCACGTCGCCGCCGGCGAAGATGCCGGGCACGGTGGTCTCGCCGGTCTTGGCGTCCACGGCGACGACGCCGCCCTTGAGGGTTTCGAGGCGCTTCTCCACCTGGGCCAGCAGGGGATTCACGGAGAAGCCGAGGGCGATGACGAGGGTGTCGCAGGGCAGGAGGAGGGTGCGGTCCGTGGCGCGGACGCCGCGGCGGCCGTCGGGCCCGGGCTCGGTGAGCTCCATCTCGGCGCACTCGATGTGGGTGATCCAGCCCTTGTCATTGCCGATGCAGCGGATGGGGTTGGTCAGCCAGTGGAACTGGACGCCCTCCTCCTCGGTGTGCTCGAGCTCCTCCTTGCGGGCGGTGGATTCCTTGATGGTGCGGCGGTACACGATGGACACGGTGTCGGGGCCCATGCGCCGGGCCGCGCGGGCCGCGTCCATGGCGGTGTTGCCGCACCCGACGACGACCACGTGCCGGCCGACGGTCACGGGGGTGCCCGTCTCGGGGAAGAGGTCGGCGCGCATGAGGTTGATGCGGGTGAGGAATTCGTTGGCGGTGTAGATGCCCTTGCAGTCCTCGCCCGGGATGCCGAGCATCTTGGGCAGGCCGGCCCCGGTGCCCATGAACACGGCGTCGTAGTCCGCCTTGAGCTCGGCCAGGGTCATGCTGCGCCCCACCAGGGTGTTGAGCACGAACTTCACGCCCATGCGGCGGAGGGTGGCGACTTCCTTGTCCACGATCTCGTTGGGCAGGCGGAACTCGGGGATGCCGTAGAGGAGCACGCCGCCGGGGCGGTGCAGGGCGTCGAAGACGGTGACGTCGTGGCCCTTCCCGGCGAGCTCGCCGGCCACGGTCAGGCCCGCGGGGCCGGCGCCGACGACGGCCACCTTCTTGCCGGTGGGGGGGGCCATGGGCGGGGTCTCGGGCTCCGCGGCCAGGAGGGCGTCGGCGGCGAAGCGTTCCAGGCGGCCGATGGCCACGGGCTCGCCCTTGATGCCCACCACGCACTTGGCCTCGCACTGCTTCTCCTGGGGGCAGACCCGGCCGCAGACGGCGGGCAGGGAGGAGGACTGCTTGAGGATGCGGGCGGCCTCGAGGGGGTTGCCCGCCTCGATCTGCTTGACGAACTTGGGGATATCGATGTTGACGGGGCAGCCCTCGATGCACTTGGGGACCTTGCAGTCCAGGCAGCGGGCGGCCTCGAGCCGGGCCTGCTCGGGGTTCAGGACGAGGGTGACCTCGCGGAAGTTGGCGACCCGGTGGGAGGGTTCCTGGCAGGCCGCGACCTGGCGGGGGATCTTCATGCGCTGGGCGGGCTTGAGGGTGGGGAGGTCCAGGTTCTGCCAGTCCAGGTCGGCCACGGGGGCGATGAACGGCAGATCGGCGTCGGTGACGGGATGGGAGGGCAGGCCCAGGTTGCAGACGTGGTCGGAAGCCTTGGTCTCGTCGGCGCGGTACCAGTCCTGGCGCATGCGGAGCTGGGCGAAGTCGACCTTGTGGCCGTCGAAGTCGGGGCCGTCGAAGCAGGCGAACTTCTGCTCGCCGCCGACCGTGACGCGGCAGCCGCCGCACATGCCGGTGCCGTCCACCATGAGCGCGTTCAGGCTCACCAGGGTGAAGATGCCCTTGGGCCGGGTGGCCTCGGAGACGGCCTGCATCATGGGCATGGGGCCGACGGCGATGACCTCGGCGATGGGCTCGCGCTCGATGAGTTCGGCCAGGGGATGGGTGACGATGCCCTTGCGGCCGAGGCTCCCGTCGTCGGTGGTGATGATGAGCTCGTCGCTGGCGGCCTCCAGTTCCGCGGCCAGGAGCACGCGCTCGCGGCTGCGGCCGCCGAGGATGGTGATGACCTTCTGGCCGCGGGCCTTGAGGGCCTTGGCCGCCGGGAGGATGGCGGCGCTGCCGTATCCGCCGGCCACCAGGACGACGGTGCCCGTCTCCACGAGCTCGGTGGGCTCGCCCATGGGGCCCGCCACCGCGAAGAGCTTGTCGCCGGCGCTCAGCCTGCCCATGGCGCGCGTGGTCGCGCCCACCTCGACCATGATGAAGCGGATCCAGCCGGCGCGGGGGTCGCCGTCGGCGAGGGTGAGGGGGATGCGCTCGCTGGTGGGGAAGGGGGCCACCATCAGGAACTGGCCGGGCTTGCGGCCCCGGGCCACCATGGGGGCCTGGACGACGAAGCTCCAGGTCTCGGGGGCCAGCAGCTCCTTCTCGAGGATGAGGTAGCCGTCCTCGTTCACCTCGGCGCCCATGTAGAGGGACTTGCCCTTGAGGAGGGGCAGCATGACCCGCTCCTCGGTCTCGATGTGCTGGCGGACCAGGTCCAGGAGCTTGCGCGCCACCTCCAGGTAGGGGCCCTGCTCCCGCACGCTGCCGCCGTCGTTGCCGCTCAGCAGGTGGAGGGTGAGGTCCCACATCTCCCGGTGGTCGCCCACGAGCTGGTCCATGAGGGCCTCGGCGCCCAGCTCCTCCAGCAGGGGGAGGAGTTCGCGTTCCTCGGCCTCGTTGTGGGGCCGGAGCACCTCGTAGATCCAGCGGGCGGCCCGCTCCATGCCGACCCAGTCCCGCCCCGCGATCGCGGCGTCCAGCTCCGTGAGCTTGCCGAGGGCGGTGAGGTGCAGGAGGTGCCACTCGCCCATGGACGTCTCGTCGTGGACCAGGGCAAAGGAGGGGGCTGGGGACATGGGTGGACTCCGGATTTGCCTTCACTATCGCCTAGCCGCGGCCAGGCCGCCTAGGCTTTGGGGGGTGATGTGGCAAACATCACCTGGACCCAAAAGAAGACCAGGGGATCAAAAAAGGCTTGAAAAAATTTTACTCTCATTTATAAATTTTTTTCACCCTGGAGGTTCCATGGCCCGCACCGTCGTCATCGCCATCGGCGGCAATTCCCTCATCGCCGACGAAACCCGCCAGTCGGTGGCCGACCAGTACGCGGCGGCCGCCGCCACCTGCGAGCACATCGCCGCCCTCCTCCAGGGCGAGGACCTCCGCCTGGTGGTGACCCACGGCAACGGGCCGCAGGTGGGCTTCATCCTCCGGCGCTCGGAGCTGGCGGCCCAGGAACTCCACATCGTGCCCCTGGACTCCTGCGTGGCCGACACCCAGGGGGCCCTGGGCTACCACCTCCAGCGGGCCCTGCGGAACGCCTTCCGGACCCGAGGGGTCGCCCGGACTCCCGTCACGGTCGTCACCCAGGTGCTGGTGGACCGGGCCGATCCGGCCTTCGCCAAGCCCAACAAGCCCATCGGCTCCTTCATGAATGCCGAGCTGGCCGACAAGCATCGCCGGGAGGACGGGTGGGACCTGGTGGAGGACGCGGGCCGGGGCTACCGGCGCGTCGTGGCCTCCCCCCGTCCCAAGGCCATCCTGGAACTGGAGGCCGTGCGGGAACTCCTGGACGCGGGCTTCGTGGTGGTGGCCGGCGGGGGCGGGGGCATTCCCGTGGTGGAGGACGCCGAAGGTCGCCTGACTGGGGCGGCGGCGGTGATCGACAAGGACCTGGCCTCAAGCCTGATGGCCCGGCAGCTTGGAGCGGAACTGCTCGTCATCTCCACGGCCGTGGAGCAGGTGTGCCTGGATTTCGGGAAGCCCACCCAGCGGGCGCTTGCCACCCTGACCCTGGCCGACGCCCGGCGCTACATCGACGAGGGGCACTTCAAGCCGGGCAGCATGCTGCCCAAGATCCAGGCCGTGGTGGCCTTCCTGGAGGGGGGCGGCAAGGAGGCGATCATCACCGATCCGGCCCACCTGCCCGCGGCCCTGCGCGGCGAGGCCGGCACCCGGATCACGGCCTGAGGGGTCCTGCTTCGTCCTGGAGGTGCTGGGCGAAGGCCCGGTCCGTCCCCAGGAAGTGCTCGGTGAGCCAAGCGGCCAGGAAGGACACCAGCTCCTCCAGATCGCTGGTGCTGCCGGCCCGGTAGGTGTTGACCAGGCGATCCAGGTAGGCCCGGGCCCGCTCATGCTCGTCCGCGTGGGCGGCCAGCTCCGGGAAGCCCTTTTCCGCCATGAGGTTTTCCTCGGTGCGGAAATGGGTGTGCACATAGACGATGAGGAAGGAGAGGATGCGCCAGACCTCTTCCTGGGTCTGGCCGCAGGCGATGGCGAAGGCCAGACGGTTGACCCCGGTGACGAGGGCCTTGTGCTGGCTGTCGAGGCGGGGATCCCCCGTTTCCCAGGCCGGGTCCCAGGCGAGGGGGGTCAGGCGGGAGGTCCGGGCGGGGCTGGGGGCCAGGGGGTTGGGAAGGCAATCGTTCATGTCTTCAAGGATGGGGACGGGCCCGGTCCCTGGAAATACGGTGGATTACGTACCGGCGCCCTCAGGCAGGGCGGCCTTTTTCCCACGCCACGGCAGGATTCCGGCCACACCGGCGGCGCTGACGAGGAGACCGATGCCGACCACCCCGTTCCACCCAAACCGGCCATAGGCGGAGGCGGACAGCAGGGACCCCAGGGCGCCCCCGGCGAAGTAGGCGGTCATGTAACCGGCCGTCAGGCGGTTCCGGGCCTCCGGCCGGATCTGGTAAAGGGCCGTCTGGTTGCTGATGTGGATCCCCTGGACGGCGAAATCCAGGAGGAGGACGCCGATCAGGAAGGCGGTCATGGACCGGGCTCCCAGGGCGAGGGGGATCCAGGACGCGAACATGAGGCCGAGGCCCAGCTGGGTGGCGCGCGCCCCCCGGCCCGCGTCCGCCATCCGGCCCGCCATGGACGCGGCCAGGGCGCCGGCGGCGCCGGCCAGCCCCATGAGGCCGATGGCGGCCGGGGCCAGGCGGTGGGGGGGGCCCGCCAGCAGGAAGGCCATGGAGGTCCAGAACACGCTGAAGTTGGCGAAGGCGCACGCCCCGAAGAACGCCCGCCGCCGCAGGAGGGGCTCCTCCCGGAACAGGGTGAGGATGGAGGCGAGCAGCTGGGGGTACGACAGGTCCACCGGGGCGTGGTGCCGGGGCAGGACCCGGCGGAGGACGAGGGCCATGAGGGCCAGGGCCGCGGCCCCCGCCCAGAACACGCTGCGCCAGCCGGCCAGGGAGGCCATGGCCCCGGCCACGGTGCGGGCGAGGAGGATGCCGAGGAGGAGGCCGCTCATGACCGTGCCCACGACCCGGCCCCGGGCCTCGGGGGTGGCCAGGGTCGCCGCGAAGGGCACCAGGATCTGGGTGACCACGGAAAAGAGGCCCGTGAGGGCCATGCCGAGCACGAGCACCGGATAGGCCGGCGCCAGGGCGGTCAGGACGAGGCCCAGGGCGGCCAGGAGGGTCATGGCCACGATCAGGCCCCGGCGCTCGAACCGGTCACCCAGGGGCACGATGCCGGCCAGGCCGAGGGCGTAGCCCACCTGGGCGGTGGTCACGAGCAGGCCCGCCCGGGCCGGCGCCAGGCCAAAGACCCCGGCGATGGTGGGCAGCAGGGGCTGGGCGTAGTAGATGCTGGCAACCGCCAGGCCGGTCGCGGCCGCGAGGGTGAGGGTAAGCGGCCGGGAAAGAGAAGGCGCGGGCTCGGTCATGCCCGAGTATAGCGGGCCGGCCCGCCCGGGCTCAGAAGGGGGACTTGGGGTAGAGGCTGACGATCCGCTCCCGGTCCTCGCTGAGGCGGACGACGAGGAGGGACGAGGGGACCCACTGGCCGTCCGTCCAGCGTTGCGCCTCGCCGATCTCCCGGCCCATGGGGTGGAAGATCAGCCAGGTGCGGTCCATGTTGGGCACGGGCGTATGGCCGGCCTCCAGGGCCTCCCGGGCGAAGGCCAGGAGGGTCTCCCGGTTGCTGTCCGCCAGGTGGAAGCGGCTGCGGTCCGGGCCGCCCGGGTGGAAGTGGCGCTGGGCCACATGGTCCCAGTCGAGGGTGGCCAGGAGGGCCTCGACGGTGGGGCGCGGCCGCTGGGGCAGTTCCAGGGTGGGCAGGAGGGGCTTGGCGGGCGCCGCGGTCTTCTCCTCCACCGGCGCTGGCCGGGGCTTGGCCGGGGCCTTGGGCTCCACCTCGGGTTCGGGGGCGGCCAGGGTCACGACGAGGGACCCCACGGTGCCGCGCCCGGCCAGGAGGCAGTAGAGCCGGCCATCCCCGCCGTCGATGAGCTGGGTGGGGCGGCTGCCCTTGGGCAGGGCGGTCCAGGTCAGCTTGCCCTCCGGATCCACGCGGCCCAGGCGGCCCCCCTCGGGATCGGTGAACCACAGGCACCCGTCGGGGCCCTCGGTGAGGGCGGGCTGGGTCAGGCGCTTGCCCGTATCCAGGGTCCCTTTCTGGATGGCCACGGGGTCCAGCCACTGGAGCGACCCGTCCAGGTGGACCCAGATGCGGCCCGACCGGAGGCGCAGGGCCCGGTAGCTCCCCGGGTCCTGGGCGGGCAGGCCCACCAGGAAGGGCTTCAGGGCGCGTTCCCCGAGCTCGGCCCGGCCCGGAATGAGGCTGAAGGCGTGGACGCCCGGGGCCAGGCCCTGGAAGCCCATGCTGTCCCCGAAGGGTCCGTGGCCGTAGCCGTAGGTCCGGAGCTGCAGGCTGGGCCACCGGCTGGCGATGCTCGCGGCCGCCAGATCCTGGCCCAGGGCGGCCCGGTACTTGAGGCCCTTCTCCAGGTCCAGGAATTCGAGGGCCTTCCCCGTGGGCGCGTAGAGCTCGGGCCGCGTGGGGAGGGCCTGGCCGTGGGCGATGACCTCGAAGGGCACGTCCCGGCCGCGGCGCGCGTCCTCCAGGGTGTAGGCGCCCAGGCAGAACTGGACCAGGTGCTGGGTGGCCGGCATCGCCACGTAGAGGTCCCCGGCGGGGGCCGGCCCGATCCACGCGACGGGGCTCGGGGCCAGCAGGATGCTCACCAGGTCCGGCAGGACGATGAGGAGGGTCTTCCCGTCGCCGCACAGGACGGCGAAGCCGTCCCCGGCGGCGCCGCCCCGCAGGTGGGTGAGCTGCCGGGGATCGCCGTGCAGGGAATGCAGGCCCATTTCCTGGAAGGCGCCCACCCAGCCCTCCCCCCGGAAGAACTCGGCGTAGGAGGCGGTCAGGTGGGCCAGGGCCCCCCGGGCCTCGGCCACCGCGGGGTCCTCGGCGGCGGCCGAGGCCCGGATCCAGTCGTCCACGGGGTGGATGAGGCGGCCGTCCGGATCCAGGGTGTCCCGGAAGGTGACCGTCCGGTCGGCCCGGGTCCGGGCCGGCAGGCGCGCCCCCGTCAGGTCGGCGCGGGTGAAGTCGGCGTGGCGGAGGGAGAGTCCCGTGAAATCCACGCCCTGGAGCCGCGCGTCCGTGAAGTCGGCGCCCTCCAGGTCGAAGAGGCTGGAGGCGCGGTCCATCAGCCGAACCCCCGTCTGGAAGGTGGCCCCCCGGAAGTCCAGCTCCCGGCACAACCGGCCCACGGTGATGGCGCGGCCGTGCCGGTCCGTGCCCACCACCCGGTCGTCCGGATCCTGGGCCAGCGCGGCCCCACCGGCCAGGCAGGCCACAAAGAACAAAGATCCCCACCGCATCGACTCAACACCCTCCCGGCCCCGGGGGGCCTCGGTATCAAGTGGCGGCAGGGACCTTCGGGTTCCGGCGCGTCAGTTCGTCAGGCGCCGCTCCGCCTTCTTGCGGTCGTTCTCGTTCAGGATGCGCTTGCGCATGCGGATGGTGTTGGGGGTGACCTCCACCAGCTCGTCGTCCTCGATGTACTCGAGGGCCTGCTCGAGGGTGAACTCCCGGGGCGGGGTGAGGCGGGTGGCCTCGTCGCTGCCGGAGGCGCGCATGTTGCTGAGCTTCTTCCCCTTGGCGATGTTCACCACGAGGTCGTTCTCGCGGGCGTGCTCGCCGACGATCATGCCCTCGTAGCACTTGGTGCCGGGGTGGATGAAGATGATGCCGCGATCCTCGAGGTTCATGAGGGCGTAGCCCACGCTCTCGCTCTGGTCCATGGAGATGAGCACGCCGTTCTTGCGGCCGGGGAGCTCGCCCTTGAAGGGGCCGTAGTGGCTGAAGAGGCTGTGGAGGATGCCCTCGCCGCGGGTGTCGGTCATGAACTCGGAGCGGTAGCCGATGAGGCCGCGGCTCGGGATCTTGAAGTGGAGGCGCACGCGGCCCAGCTCGTTGGCCATGTCCTGCATCTCGGCCTTGCGGGTCCCCAGCTTCTCCATTACGACGCCCATGTAGGCGTCGGGGACGTCGATGGTGATGTCCTCGTAGGGCTCGAGCTTCTCGCCGGTGGCGGGGTCGGTGTGGAGGATGACCTCGGGGCGGCTCACGCAGAGCTCGAAGCCCTCGCGGCGCATGGTCTCGATGAGCACGGCCAGGTGGAGCTCGCCGCGGCCGGAGACCTTGAAGCTGTCGGGGCTGTCGGTGTCCTCGACGCGCAGGGCGACGTTGTGCTGGAGCTCCTTCATGAGGCGCTCGCGGATGCGGCGGCTCTGGGTGTGCTTGCCGTCCTGGCCCGCGAAGGGCCCGTTGTTCACGACGAACATCATGGAGATGGTGGGCTCGTCGATGTCCACGTAGGGGAGGGCCTCGGGGTTGGTGGGATCGGCGATGGTCTCGCCCACGCGGATGTCGGGGATGCCCGCCAGGGCCACGATCTCGCCGGCGGTGGCGGCCTGGAGGTTGACCCGGGCCAGGCCCTCGAAGCCGTAGAGCATGGTGACCTTGTGGTTCTGGATGGACCCGTCGCGCTTCACGAGGGCCACCTGGTCGCCCACCTTCATCTGGCCGTTCACGACGCGGCCGATGCCGATCTGGCCCACGAAGTCGTTGTAGTCCATGAGGGTGACCAGCATCTGGAGGGGGGCCTCCGGGTCGCCCTGGGGCGGGGGGCAGTGCTTGACGATGGCGTCGAACAGGGGGTCCATGTTCTCGCTGGCGTCGTTGATGTCCATCATCGCGTAGCCCTGCTTGGCGCTGGCGAAGACGCAGGTGAAGTCCAGCTGCTCGTCGGTGGCGCCCAGCTCGATGAGGAGCTCGAAGACCGCGTCCTGGGCCCAGAGGGGCCGCGCGCCGGGGCGGTCGACCTTGTTGATGACGACGATGGGCCGGAGACCCAGGGCGAGGGCCTTGCGGGTCACGAACTTGGTCTGGGGCATGGGGCCGTCGAAGGCGTCCACGACGAGGAGCACCGAGTCCACCATGCTGAGCACCCGCTCCACCTCGCCGCCGAAGTCGGCGTGGCCGGGGGTGTCGACGATGTTGAAGCGGTGTCCGCTCCAGTGGAGGGCCGTGGTCTTGGCGAGAATGGTGATGCCCCGCTCCCGTTCCTGGTCGTTGCTGTCCATCGCACGTTCCTGGACCCGCTGGTTGTCCCGGAACATGTGGGCCCCTTTGAACATGGCGTCCACGAGGGTGGTCTTGCCGTGATCGACGTGGGCGATGATGGCGACGTTTCGGATCTTTTCGATGGCGGTCATTCGGTTCCTTAGGAAAGAGCGGGAAACAGCAGAACCCTCGATTTTACCTGAAAACAGGCAAATCCCCCATCCCGGAATTCCCGGACCGGACTAACATTGGATGCGAACGTCCCAAGGACCCGGGTCATGCATATTAATGAGCTGCTTACAACCATCGTGGATCTAGGTGGTTCCGACCTGCATTTGAAGGTGGGGAACTACCCCATCGCCCGCGTCAAGGGCCGCCTGGCCCCCCTGACCCAGTTCAAGAAACTGGTGCAGGAGGATACCATCGCCATGGCCTACTCGATCATGGCGACCGACCGGCAGAAGGCCAAGTTCAAGGAAAACATGGACTTGGATCTGGCCTACTCCGTCCCTGCGCTCGGCCGCTTCCGCTGCAACATCTTCAACCAGCGGGGCACGGTGGGCATGGTCCTCCGCGTCATCCCCCGGCGCATCTTCAGCATCGAGGACCTGATGCTGCCCCGGGCCCTCAACAAGATCTGCGAGGAGCAGCGGGGCCTGGTCCTGGTCACCGGCACCACCGGCTCGGGCAAGTCGACCACCCTGGCCGCCATGATCGACCTGATCAACGCCACCCGGAGCGAGCACATCCTCACGATCGAGGACCCCATCGAGTACCTCCACCGGGACAACCTGAGCATCATCAACCAGCGGGAGGTGGAGGCCGACTGCAAGAGCTTCGCCACCGCCCTCCGCGCCGCCCTCCGCCAGGACCCCGACGTCATCCTCGTGGGCGAGATGCGCGACTACGAGACCATCGAGACCGCCATCCACGCCGCCGAGACCGGCCACCTGGTGTTCTCCACCCTGCACACCCTGGACGCCTCCGAGACCATCAACCGCGTCATCTCCGTGTTCCCGCCCCACCACCAGAAGCAGATCCGCCTCCAGCTGAGCCAGGTGCTCAAGGCCGTGATCTCCCAGCGCCTCGTGCCCAGGGCCGACGGCCAGGGCCGGGTGCCCGCGGTGGAGGTCCTGGTGGCCACCGAGACGGTGCGCGCCTGCATCGAGGACAAGGACAAGACCAAGGGCCTGAAGGACGTGATCGCCCAGGGCACCTCCCAGTACGGGATGCAGACCTTCGACCAGAGCCTCTACTTCCTGCTCCAGGAAGGCCTCATCACCGTCGAGGAAGCCCTCAAGCGTGCGACCAACGTCGGCGAGTTCAAGCTGCGGCTGGAGGGCATCGCCTCCACCAGCGAAATGGCCCGCTCGAACATGGACCGGGGCATGGCCATCACCACGGGTCTGGGGCGGGAGGCGGGCGGCGCGCCCGCGCCCGCGCCCACCCAGTCGGGCATGCGTCCGGCGCCCAGCGCGCCCCAGAACAAGCCCCCCGAACCGCCGCTGGGGGACTTCAAGATCACCCTCGCCCGGTAGGCTATTCCTCCACGGGGGCGTCGGAGACCGGCGCCTCCAGGGGGAGGCTGATGCGGAAGCTGGCGCCGCCCTGCGGGCGGTTGCTGGCCTGGATCTTGCCGCCGTGGGCCTCGACGATGCCCTTGCAGATGGCCAGGCCCAGCCCGGCGCCAAGCCGCGCGTCCCCCTGCTGGAAGCGCACCAGCTTCTCGAAGATCCGCTCCTCCTGCCCCTCGGGGATGCCGGGGCCGTGGTCGGACACGCAGAAGGTCAGGGCGCGGGGGGTGGCCCAGGCCTTCACCTCGATGGGCTCCCCGGCGGGGGAGTAGCGGTGGGCGTTCTCCAGGACGTTGATGAGGGCCTGCTCCACGAGGGCGGGGTCGATCAGGACGGTGGGCAGATTGGCCGGCAACTCGACCTTCACCTCCCGGTCGCCCAGGAGGGGGCGCAGGCGCCCCAGGGCGGTCTCCACCACCTCGGCGGCGGAAACCCGGGTCCGCTCGGGCTCCACGCCCGATTCCAGGCGGGTGGCGTGCAGGAGGTTGGTGACCAGGCGATGGAGCTGGTGCCCCTCGTCGTGGATGGTGCGGGCCAGGCGGATGCGGTCCTCGGGAGGCAGGGCGTCCTCGCGCATCAGGGCCGCCGCGGCGTCCGTGATGCCCGCCAGGGGCATGCGCAGGTCGTGGGAGACGGAGGACAGGAGGGCGCTGCGCACCTGCTCCCGGTCCATGCGCCGCTGGGTGTCCAGGTTCTTCTCGGCCAGCAGGGTGCGCTCCAGGGCCAGGGCGGTCTGGTTCGCGAAGGCCTCCACCAGGTGCTTCTGGTCGGGCTCCATGTCCTCCAGGGAGCCCTGGGGCTGGATGCCCATGACGCCGATGAGGCCATGGCTGCCCTTGAGGGGGAGGTACAGGGCCCGCGCCCCGGGCAGGGTGTCGGTGCCCAGGCCCGCGGCCTCGTGGTGATCGAAGACCCACTGGGCCACGCCCTGCTCGCTGTCGGCGAGGGGCGCGCTCTTGGGGTGGGGGTGCTGCACGAGCCGGCCGTTGGGGCCCGGCAGGGAGATGGAGACGCTGCCCTGGAAGTGGTCGGTGAGGATCTTGATGGCCGCGTCCATCATGGGCTTGGAGCCGAAGGTGCGGGTGAGCTCCCCGGCGAGGCGGAACAGGGCCCGCAGGCGCTGCTCCCGGGTGCGGGCCAGGCGCATCTGGCTGCGCATGCGCTCCGTGAGGTTGCTGATGATGAGGGCGGCGGCCAGGACCACCACGAAGGTGATCAGGTGCTTGAGGTCGTCCACCCGGAAGGTGTGGATGGGGGGCACGAAGAAGAAGTCCAGGCCCAGGACCGTGAGGGCCGCCGCGAAGAGGGTCGGCCACCGCCCGAAGCGCGTGGCGACGACGGTGATGCCCAGCATGTAGAGCATCACCCAGTCCGCCAGCTCCATGCGCCGGCCCACCGTGAGGTTGAAGGCGGTCACGAGGACCACCATGAAGGCGCCCCAGAGGAAGTGGTCCAGGGTGGCGCCGCGGCCCGGGGTGCGGACCTTGTGCTCCCGGACGCGGGGGCCCGGCTCCTCCAGGGGCACCACCTCGATCTCGATGGAGCCGCTGCGGCGCACCAGGTCGTCCACCAGGGAGCCCGTGAAGAGCTCCGTGAAGCGGGAGTGCGCGGGCCGGCCCACCAGGATCCGGGTGACGTTGTGGGCGAGGGCGAAGGCGAGGATGTCCTCCCCGGTGGACAGGTCCCCCTGGATCACGGCGGTCTCGGCGCCGAGGCGCTCCGCCAGCCGCAGGTGCTCCTCCAGCCGGGCCCGCTCCTCCTCCGAGTAGCGGATGTGCTTGCCGGTCTCCACGTACAGGGCCATCCAGGGGGCGGCCAGGGATTCGGATAGGCGCCGGCCGGCGCGGATCAGGTTGGCGGAGCGGGCCTTGCTGTTGATGCACACGAGGATCCGTTCGCCGGCGGCCCAGGTCCGGCCCTTGAGGCCCTCGGCCTCCATGTAGCGGCGCATGTCCGCGTCCACGTGCTGGGCGGTGCGGCGCAGGGCCAGCTCCCGCAGGGCCAGGAGGTTGCCCTTCCGGTAGAGCCGGTCCACCGCGTGCTGGGCCTGGTCGGGGATGTGGATCTTGCCCTCCTTCAGGCGCTCCATGAGCTCCTCGGGGGGCAGGTCGGACAGCTCGATCTGGTCGGCCCGGTTCAGCAGCGTGTCGGGCACGGTGTCCCGCACGATGACGCCGGTGATCTGGGCCACCGTGTCCTTGAGGCTCTCCAGGTTCTGGACGTTGAGCGTCCCGTAGACGTCGATGCCCGCGTCCAGCAGGTCCATGACGTCCTGCCAGCGGCGGGCGTGGGTGGAGCCCTGGACGTTCACGTGGGCCAGGTCGTCCATGAGGATGAGGCCCGGCCGGCGCGCGAGGGCGCCCTCCAGGTCGAACTCCTCGATCTGCTCGCCCCGGAAGGGGCGGCGCCGCTTCGGCAGGACCTCCAGGCCCTCGGCGAGGGCCTCGGTCTCGGGCTGGCCGTGGGTCTCCACCACGCCGGCGACCACGTCCACGCCCTCCTGGTGCCGGAGGCGGGCCTCCTGCAGCATGGCGAAGGTCTTGCCGACGCCCGAGGCCATGCCGAAGAAGATCTTCAGCCTGGCCCGGGTGCGGCGGGAGGTCTCCTCGGAGAGGGCCTTCAGGGGGTCTGGGGAATCGGGTCCGCGCTGTTCCACGGAAAGAGATTACTACGCCTGGTGGTAGATCTCCGCCCCGGTCGCCTCGAATTCCTTGGACTTCTCGGCCATGCCGGCGGCGAGGGCCTCCGTCTCGCTGATCCCGTGGGACTGGGCGTACTCGCGCACGTCCTGGGTGATCTTCATGGAGCAGAAGTGGGGGCCGCACATGGAGCAGAAGTGGGCGGACTTGGCCCCCTCGGCGGGGAGGGTCTCGTCGTGGAACTCCCGGGCGGTGTCCGGGTCCATGGCCAGGTTGAACTGGTCCTCCCAGCGGAACTCGAAGCGGGCCTTGGACATGGCGTCGTCCCACAGGCGGGCGCCCGGGTGCCCCTTGGCCAGGTCGGCGGCGTGGGCGGCGATCTTGTAGGCGATGACGCCGTCCTTGACGTCCTTGGAGTTGGGCAGGCCCAGGTGCTCCTTGGGGGTGACGTAGCAGAGCATGGCGGTGCCGTACCACCCGATCATGGCCGCCCCGATGGCCGAGGTGATGTGGTCGTAGCCGGGGGCCACGTCCGTGGTCAGGGGGCCGAGGGTGTAGAAGGGGGCCTCGTGGCAGACCTTGAGCTGCCGGTCCATGTTCTCCTTGATGAGGTGCATGGGGATGTGGCCGGGACCCTCGATGATGGTCTGGACGTCATGGCGCCAGGCGATCCGGGTGAGCTCGCCCAGGGTGTCCAGCTCGGCGAACTGGCTCTCGTCGTTGGCGTCGGCGGTGGAGCCCGGACGGAGGCCGTCGCCCAGGGAGAAGGCCACGTCGTAGGCCTTCATGATCTCGCAGATGTCCTCGAAGTGGGTGTAGAGGAAGTTCTCCCGGTGGTGGGCCAGGCACCACTTGGCCAGGATGCTCCCGCCGCGGCTGACGATGCCCGTCGTGCGCCGCGCCGTGAGGGGGATGTACTGGAGCCGGACCCCGGCGTGGATGGTGAAGTAGTCCACGCCCTGTTCAGCCTGCTCGATGAGGGTGTCCCGGAAGATCTCCCAGGTCAGCTCCTCGGCCTTGCCCCCCACCTTCTCCAGGGCCTGGTAGATGGGCACGGTCCCGATGGGCACGGGGGAGTTGCGGAGGATCCACTCCCGGGTCTCGTGGATGTTGGCCCCGGTGGAGAGGTCCATGACGGTGTCGGCCCCCCAGCGCACGGACCAGGCCATCTTCTCGACCTCCTCCTCGATGGTGGAGGCCACGGCCGAGTTGCCGATGTTCGCGTTGATCTTCACAAGGAAGTTGCGGCCGATGATCATCGGCTCGGCCTCGGGATGGTTGATGTTGCTGGGGATCACGGCCCGGCCCCTGGCCACCTCCTCCCGCACGAACTCGGGGGTGATGTGGCTGCGGATGCCCGCGGCGTCCCGGCCCATGTTCTCGCGGATGGCGATGAACTCCATCTCGGGGGTGATGATGCCCTTGCGGGCGTAGTGCATCTGGGAGACGTTCCGGCCGGCCTTGGCCCGCATGGGACGGCGCTCGGCATGGAAGCGGATGCGGTCCAGCTCGGGATCCCGCTCCCGGAGCTTCCGGTAGAGGCTGGTGGCGCCGGGCAGCTCCTCGGCGTCGCCCCGCTCCAGGATCCAGGGCAGGCGCAGGGGCTTCAGGCCCTTGGCCAGGTCGATGCGAGCGGCCGGGTCGGTGTACGGGCCGGTCGTGTCGTAGACGTCCAGGGGGGCGTTGGGGGTCAGGGTGCCATCGAAGTCGCGGGTGGGGTGCAGGGAGATGCGCCGCAGGGGGACCTGGATGTCGGGCCGGGAGCCGGCCACGTACACCTTCTCCGAGGCGGGGAAGGGCTTGAGGCACTTGTCGAGGATGGAGCCCGCCTCGGGCTGCTGGACAGGAATAGTTGACATGGCGACTCCGGTATTCGAGAGGGTGCGCGACCCCCTAGGGGAGTGTAGCGCGCCAGACCGGATTAAGGCCCGCAAGGGTGGTGGACGATGAAGATATGAGGCAGAATGAACCCAAACCGCGGGGAATCCATGAATGAGCAGCCATCGTCCAGCCAGCCCCGGACCCCGGCCATCCCTGACCAGTTGATACAAATTGCCCATGAACAAGAGGGGGGCGCCGAGCGGGTGATCTCCCAGATGGAGGTCGTCCAGAACAGCTTCGAGGAGATCCAGAACCTCGCGCGGGACTGCCAGGAGATCCTCAAGCGCATCGTGCCCCCCAGCGACGATCTCGCCACCCTCATCGACAAGATGGAGAGCATCGCCCTCCACGCGGACAACGGGACCTACAACGTCCAGGGCGTGTACGACCTCTTCCAGTACCAGGACATCGTCCGGCAGAAGCTGGAAAAGGTGGGGCACCGCCTGATCGATGTGTCCGAATACATCCTTCATAACCTCCAGCCCATGGCCCAGGAAACCCTGACCTCCGCCTCCAGCGGACGCGACATCCTGGAGCGGCGCGTCCAGGAACCCGACCAGGTGAAGCCCGAGACCGACGCCATCATCGCGGAGTTCTTCAGCAAGCTGCGGAGCTCCAAGTAGCGTGGGGGCGGGCTCCTGGGTTATCGTTGAACGGTAGGCCCGGAGTCCGGTGAATGAATTTTTATAGGCTTTCCTGCATTCTCCTCCTCGGCTGTTCGATCCTGGGCGCCGCCGTCCAGGGGGAGGATCCCGTCCAGAAGGCAAGGGCCGAGCGGGCCCGGGCCCAGGGTGTCGCCGAGGGGGACCTGCCCCCGGTGCCCCGGGGCATCGTCGAGCCGCCCCCCCTGCCGCCTCCTGAAACCCATCTGAAGGACACCCCCCGGGGCAAGGTCGCCAAGACGCGCAAGCAGGCGACCGGCTCCAAGGCCGCCCGCGCCAAGGGCGCCAAGGCCACCAAGGGGGCAAAGGCGGTCAAGGAACCCGGCACCGCCGTCGCCAAGAAGCATCCGGCCAAGGGTGGCCGTCGATCCAGCAAAAAGGGGAAAGGTTGAGAATCGCTGTTCTGACGTCGGGGGGCGATGCGCCCGGAATGAACGCGGCCATCCGGGCCGCGGTGCGCCAGGCCGATGCCCTGGGCATGGACGTGTACGGTGTCTACCGGGGCTACCAGGGCCTGGTGGAGCAGGACTGGAGGCCCCTGACCTCCCGGCATTGCGCCAACATCCTCCAGCGGGGGGGCACCATCCTGAACACCGCCCGGTGCGACGCCTGGCGGCTACCGGCCGTACGGGCCAAGGCCGCCCAGGACCTGAAGGACGCCGGCGTGGACGCCCTCGTCGTGATCGGGGGCGACGGCAGCTTCACCGGCGCCGAGATCCTCAACCGGGAGCACGGCATCCCCTGCGCCGGCATCCCCGGCACCATCGACAACGACCTGCCGGGCACCGACCGCACCCTGGGCTTCGATACGGCCCTGAATACGGCCGTCCAGGCAATTGACCGCATCCGGGACACCGCCAGCGCCCACGAGCGGCTCTTCCTGGTGGAAGTCATGGGCCGGTCCTCGGGCATGATCGCCGTGAACACGGCCATCGCCTGCGGCGCCGAGGCCGTCCTCTACCCCGAGGCCGAGGAGCACGGCTACCAGGCCCTCGTCACCCAGCTGCGGGCCGGGTGGGAGCGGGGCAAGCGGTCCAGCATCGTCGTCGTCGCCGAGGGCGACGCCTCCGGCGGGGCCTACAAGATCTCCGAACTCCTGCGCAAGGACCACAACCTGGACATGCGCGTGGTGGTGCTGGGCCACATCCAGCGGGGCGGCAGCCCCACGGCCATCGACCGCATCTGGGGTAGCCGCTGGGGCGCCGAGGCCGTCAAGCGCTTGGCCGCCGGCGAGACCTCCTTCTACCTGGGGTCCGAGAACGGGGAGCTCGTTTCCCGTCCCCTGGCCCGCATCCACGATCCCAAGCCCAATCCGCCCAAGGAACTGGCAATCCTGGCAGGTGTCCTCGCCCGCTAGAAAGGCAGTCATGACTCCATCGAAGCAGCAGCCGCGCAAGATCGCGGTCATCATGGCCGGGGGCAAGGGCACCCGGTTCTGGCCGCGGTCCCGGGCCGTCCGGCCCAAGCAGTTCCTCGCCATGGTGGGCGAACGGACCCTCCTCAACGCCACCGTGGACCGCCTCCTGCCTTCCTTCAAGGCCGAGGACATCTACATCGTGACCACCGAGGCCCTGGCGGCGGACACCCGGCGCATGCTGCCCGAGCTCCCCGCGGCCAACGTCCTGGTGGAGCCCGAGGGCCGGAACACGGCCCCCTGCCTCGCCCTGGCCCTGGCCCTCATCGAGCAGCGCACCCCCGAGGGGGTGATGGTGGTCCTGAGCGCCGATTCCTGGATCGGGGACAACGACAAGTTCCTCGCCGACATCCAGGTGGCCGTGGACCACGCCTGGCGCAAGCGGGACCTGGTGACCTTCGGCATCCGGCCCACCTATCCCGAGACCGGCTACGGCTACATCGAGACTGAAGGGCAGGGCCCCGTGCTGGGCGCCCAGGCCTTCCGCGAGAAGCCGAACTACGAGACCGCCGTGGCCTACCTGGAATCGGGCCGGCACTTCTGGAACGCCGGCATGTTCGTGTGGACCCTCCAGGACCTGCGCGACGAACTCCTCCGCCATTGCCCCGAAGTGCTGGCGCCCCTGGACGCCTGGATCGCCGACGGCGCTCGCCCGGATGGCCTGGCCCAGGCCTATGGCCGTCTGCCCAAGCTGTCCATCGACTACGCCCTCATGGAGAAGTCCGAGCGGGTGGCCGTCGTCCCGGCCTCCTTCCGCTGGTCCGACGTGGGCTCCTGGCCGGCCGTCGTGGAATTCCACGAGGCCGACGCCAGCGGGAACATGGTGCAGGGTGACGCCATCCTGATCGAATCCTCCAACTGCGCCGTCTTCGGCGGCAAGCGCCTCGTGGCCGGCAGCGGACTGGAGAACCTCATCATCGTGGACGAGCCCGACGCCCTGCTCATTTGCCGCAGGGACCGGGCCCAGGACGTGAAAACCATTGTCGAGCGCCTGGCCGCGGATGGCCGCGCCGACCTCCTCTGACAGGCCCGCCATGACCCAGAAGCCCGAACCCCTCCACGTCGACAAGCCCTGGGGCTCCTTCGACCAGTACGTCCTGAACGCCCCCTGCACGGTGAAGATCCTCACCTGCAACCCCGGCGCCAAGCTCAGCCTCCAGCGCCACAAGCACCGGGACGAGCTGTGGGTGGCCCTGGACAGTGGCGTCGTCGTCGAGCTCGACGGCCGCATCATCACCCCGGACAAGGGCGCCCAGATCTGGCTGCCCGCCGGCTCCGTCCATCGCCTCAGCTGCGACGCCAGCCGCACGGCCCCCGTCCGCGTCATGGAAGTGAGCCTGGGCAGCTTCGACGAGAACGACATCGAGCGCCTCGAGGACGTCTACGGCCGCAACTGAGCCCGGATTGCCGGGACGGAAGGAATGACGTATCCTCACCCCTGAGGTGTTCCTTCGGGAACTGCACGCCACCTTTTGTCCCTTCAATCACACCAGTCCCCCCACATTGGGGACTCCCGCAAATCACTACCCACCATCACTTCCCCGCCAAACTTTCCCACACGAAGCGCCCCCGCCTCGGGGCGTTTCACTGTACGGAAACGGGTTTTTTGAGACGGGGTAGAACAGCGGAAAACGCTGAAATTCAAGGGCTTTCTCAGGAAGGCTGTTCGGGGCTGCTTGCTTGCGAAAGGGGTCGTACGGGGTCACCTTTTCCGGTAATTTCCCTGAAGTTTGCTCCGGACGGAAGCCCAGCCCCATGCCCCGAACGAAGGAAGACGCCCGGCTCAGCTCCCGAACCTCCCGGTCCGATCTGCCCTCCAGGCACGAGCCCTTCTGGCTCGTCCTGGAGAAGGGCAGGGCCCTGGGCTACCGGAAGGGATCCAAGGGAGGCACCTGGTACGCCCGCTACTACAACGCCGCCGGCGATCCGAAGCCCCTCGTCCAGGCCCTGGGCGCCGCCGACGGCGTGAGCGACGCCGACGGGGCCATGGTCCTCTCCTTCTCCCAGGCCCAGGCGGCGGCCCGGAAGGGGTTCGAGACGGCCTACCACCAGGCCACGGGGGACCGGGTGCGGAGCGGCGGGTACCCGGTGGCCGACGCCGTCGCGGACTACCTGGCGGATCGCAAGCGCAACGGCGCCAAGACCGCCGATCGCATGGCCTACGACTTCAACGCCTGGGTCCTCCCGAACCTGGGGACCCTCCCCCTGGACCGCCTCACTCGCAAGCGCCTGGAGCGGTGGATGGACGAGATGGCGGCCGCCCCCACCCGCCTCCGGGGCGGCAAGACCGCGCCTCCCCCTTCCACCCCCGACGAGATCCGCGCCCGCAGGGCCAGCACCAACCGCCTCTGGAAGAACCTGAAGGCGGCCCTGAACCTGGCCTGGAAGGAGCGCCGGGTGGCCACCAACGAGGCCTGGAAGGACCTGCGGGAGTTCCGGGGCACCCAGACCTCCCGGGTGTGCTTCCTCACCCCGGCGGAGCAGGTGCGCCTGGTGAACGCCTGCCCCTCGCCCGACTTCCGCCGCCTCGTCCAGGCGGGGCTCTTCACGGGAGCGCGGGAGAGCGAGCTGGCCCGCCTCGTCGCCAAGGATTTCGATCCCGTGAACGGGTCACTCTTCATCGAGTTCAGCAAGTCGAACAAGCCGCGGCACATCACCCTCACGGAGGAGGGGGTGGCCTTCTTCAAGGAACTGGTGGCCGGCCTGGAGCCCGCCGCGCCCCTCTTCCGGCGGGAGACGTACGACCGGAAGCAGAAGGACCCCAGCGGAATCTGGAGCCGGGCCGAACTGAGCCGGACCATGGCGGAGACCTGCAAGGCCGCGAAGCTGGAGCCCCTGGTCTTCCACGAGCTCCGGCACACCTACGCCTCCGGCCTGGTGAACCGGGGCGTGCCCCTGGTCTTCGTGGCCATGCAACTGGGACACCGGGACACGACCATGGTGGAGCTGCACTACGGCCACCTTTGCCAGCACGCCAAGGCGGAGGCGGTGCGGAAGCTGGCGCCGGTGCTGGGGATCCATGCGCCTTCGGGGGTGGCGGAGCTCCAGGTGAAAGGCGCTGGGGAGCCCTGAGGGCAGTTGGAACGGCCGGGTGATGGTCCAGGCAGGGACCTCGGGGTCCTCGCTATTCAGGTGTCATTCCATCTTCGAAATATGCTTGATTTGAATCACTTTCTGCCTATCATTATTTGGAAATGAATACTGATATTGGAAAATAAATATGAATACCACCAAAAGCAACGCCATCCGGGCTGAGATCGCCAAGAACGTGAGGGCCCTGCGCGAAGGTCGCAGGATGACCCAGGCCTACTTGTCCAGGCGTCTGGGGATGAGCCAAGGCCGATTCTCCGTGGTCGAGAGAGGAGACGGTTCCTTCACCGCCGAGCAACTCGTGGAAATCCTCAGGCTGTTCAATGTGACGGTGGGACAACTCGTCGCCGAGAAGGGTGATCCCGAGGCCTACTTGCACAAGGCCCTGGCGCGCCTGGGCGCGGCGCACCTTTTTGAGGACGACCGGATCCTTCCGAGCGAGGAGTTGGCGGAGCTCGAGCGGGTGCTGAGGGAGGTCTTGGTGGTTGGTGAACCGGCCCGCCAGGTCACGGCCTTGGCCCCGGTGTTGATCGTCAACGTGGAGAAGCTGAACCTGAGCCGGGCCTGGGCAGTGTTCAAGGACTACGGCCTGGAGCGAAGGTTCGGATGGCTGATCGACAGCACCCTTGAGGCCATTCGGGCGATCCTCCGAAGTTCACCGAACCTGTCTCGAAAGGAAACACTGCGGCTGAGGAAGGCGGAACGGGCCTTCGAGCGGTTCCTTCGAAGGGAGGGACCCAGCCAGATTCGCCGGGTTCCTGCCGACCCGCCGGAGAAACTGGAGGAGCGGACCCTGGATGTGGACGTGATCGGGAGGGCTGTGGTAAGTGACCAGACGCTGCGGGAACTCATCCGAGACGCCTCAGACGCAGCCAGGAGATGGGGAGTTGCCACAGCCCTGCAAACCGAGGATTTCATTGAAGCCGTGAGGGCTGCTGGTGTCGTCACCGATTGAGAATTTCTTGCTGGCCATCGACCGTGCCTGGCAACGCCCTTCAGGCGCAAAGACCATGCTTCACGTCATCGGGTCAACGGCCCTGATGCTTCAAAGCAATTACGTCCGTGGCACGAAGGACAGCGACGTGCTGGAGGCGGCGGACCTGCCCTCGGATATCGCAGCGGAGTTGCTGGCTTTGGCGGGGCGGGGCACATCCCTGGCGGCTCGTCACCAGATTTACCTGGATATCGTGCCCCGTGGCCTGCCATTTCTTCCCCTGGCCCCCGTCTGGCACTCCCTCCGCGGGTTCAGTGATCAGCTGGTCAACTTCCAGGTGGAGAGCCTTGACATTGTCGATGTCACTGTCAGCAAGCTGAAACGCTTCAACCTGAATGACCAAGCTGATGTCCGGGCCATGGTCGAAAGGGGCATGGTCTCCCACGATGAACTGGTCGAACGATTCAAGTCTGCGGTGGATCGATTCTCCGGAGACGCACGGGCTTACGACCTTCCGAAATGCGTCCGGAACCTTAACCAGGTTGAGCGGGACCTGTTTTTAGAGGATGGGACCGAAATCGAATTGCCCGACTGGATCTAAGGCCACGACTGATTGAACCAGGCTTGTGGCAATCCAGGAGCCTGCCCCTTGTCCAAGGGCCGCAGGCTCGGTCACATTGGCGAGATGCCGATGTTCGCCCGAAGCGAGCCGGGCACTGGAATCCAGCGGGCGATTTCGTGAGTTTGGACTTCTGTGGGGCGTTCAAGGCTGGCAATGAATTGGAACAGGGCGCGAAGATCTTCGCGCCCTGTCCAATGATGTCCAGCGGGGCGAACCCTATCGAGCCGATGATGCTGCCTGCAGCGAAAGCCAAACCAAGTTGTTGGTTTTGAGCGAGTTGAAAATTGTCAAAGGTGGGGTGTTGAGGGCCCCGGGAAACGAATCGCCTACAAGGCTTTTAGCCTCCGTGGCGCCACGAAGGGGTAGAGGGTCTAACGCTTCACCTGAGTCCGTGCAATCCGCCTGCGGCGAATCTCCGGAAACCCAATATCCATGAGGGTTTGGTACCATTGTAGTCGGGTGATCGGTGTCACCCAACGGGTGACCCGAATGGAAATCAAGTTCATCAAGTCTGAGAAGATGGAACTGGTTGGAGGCGCAGGGCTTGCCTTGGTGGGCCAGATCCTGAACCGGTGCACGACCCTGGGCAAGGATCTCACCCGGCAGTTCCCCAAGCGGACCGGAGCCGTGCCGACCGGCGACGTGGCTTTGGCCTACGTCGCAACCCTCTGCACGGGGAAGAGCGACTTCGAGGCCGTCTCGACCCTGGAGGACAAGGTGCTCGCGCCGGAGAGCCTGGGCCTTCAGGCCTTCCCCTCGCCGGTCACCGTCCGGCAGCGGCTGGACGAAGGGGCGGACCTCTACATGCCCTACGTACAGAAAGCCACCGGCGACCTCCTACGCAAGAGCAAGGCCCCGATCACCGCCCTCTCCACCGGGCACGTGGCCCTGGACGTCGATGTCACCCCGCTGGACAACTCCAACTCCAAGAAGGAAGGCATCGGCTGGACCTACAAGCAATTCGAGGGCTACGCGCCCATCGCCGCCTACCTGGGCGAGGAGGGCTGGGCCCTGGGCTTCGAATTGCGGGAGGGGACCCAACACTCGCAGAAGGAGACCCCCGCGTTCCTGGCGCGGGTGAGCGCCCTCGCCAAGAAACTGGTGAGCGGGAGGAGGATCCTGCTCCGCATGGATTCCGGCAACGACGCATTGGAGAACTACGCCCTGGCTGCCGAGGAAGGCATCGACTACCTGGTCAAGCACAACTGGCGCACGGAGAACCTGGAGGTCTGGGCGGACAAGGCCGCGGGCATGCCGGAATCCGCCTGGAGCCACCCCCGGGAAGGGAAGCGGGTGGTGCGCTTCTCGGAGCGGATGGAACGAACGGTGAAGTTCAAAGGCGAGGAAAGGGTTGTTCGCTACCGGATGGTGGTGGAGGTTTCCGAGCGCACCACGGACGCCAAGGGCAACGCCCTGCTGCTCCCCCTGGTGGGCGTGGATGCCTGGATCACCAGCCTGGACCTGCCGGAAGCCGACGTGGTCGCCATCTACCGGGACCACGGCACGAGCGAGCAGTTCCATTCCGAGATGAAGGGAGAACTCGATCTGGAGCGGCTTCCCAGCGGCAAGTTCATGACCAACGCCCTCATCCTGGAGATGGGCGTCCTGGCCTACAACGTCCTGCGCCTCATGGGGCAGATCGGCCTGAAGGGGTACAAGCAGCGGCACGAGAGCAAGCGTCGCCGCATCCGGACGGTGATCCAGGAACTGCTGTGCGTGGCGGCACGGGTCGTTCACCACGCGGGCCAGGTGGCCTACAAGTTCGGGCGGACCTGTCTGGCCTTCGACCGGCTGGTCCTGCTCCGAGCCCATTTCTGCGGCGCCTGACGGCCTCCACGCTCTCGATCGGATGCCTCCAGAAACCACCGGCGTCAGGCCGGAGGACCATCCGGAATTTGGGGTATCCCGCCAAACGCCCCTGTTTCCCGGCCCACGAAGGGACCGTGAAGGTGCGAAGGCGGCCTTCGACATCTCAACCCGGCGCCTGGTCGGCGACAATGGCCCCATTCGGAGCGTGTTCCGTCGGATCCCGCAGGGATCCGCACGGATTCACGCTTCAAGTTGAGCGGCCCCAACCTAGCGGCGCGGATGTGGGAGAACGGGAGATGAGGTTCGCAATGCAAAGAGTGCAAGCGCTTAAGGTTGGGGTCTTGTGTTCGAACGCGGGGTTAGGCATGTGGGCTAAGCGCAGTTGGTTTCATTTATTGAAATCCTTTTCGCGAAATTTGGTATCAAATTCCTTGGGGTCGATTTCCTTTGCCCTTGATAAGAGTTCCTCGACTTCAGACTCGAGTTTTTCCTGAAATTGAACGTAGGCTTTATGCATCGGGCCTAACACGTCAATGTGGGGTTCATATGGGTTACTTAGGTGATATTCGATATGCCAGATTATATCGCATATGTTTTTAAGCATGCAGGTGAGTTCGTCTATATAATGAGAAAATTCCTTTTTGGCTGCGCCAGGGGACGGGGCAATACGAATTGCTTTGACGGTCTCCCGTGTGATTTGATGAAAATTGTCGATACTCTCATTGAATGTATCCAATGATAGATGGATCAATTGGTAAGATCTTCTTTGATGCACATTCAGATGGGCTTGAACATCCTTATAGTGTTGATTGAAAAAATAGTGAGAAATGCGGATTGGTATCCCGCCCTCTAACCTGAGATGAACGGCGAGCTGGATTTTCCGAGCAACAGATAATTTTGTGCGAATTAGTTGACCGTGGATATCTTCTAATTCGTCTAACAATCCTCTCTCGAGCATTGCCTCGTTTCTTCGTTCCCGAATAATTGCAGTCCCTTGGCCTAGCATCCAGCCTAGAAATACAGAGAACAGAGAAATCAATGTGTTGGAGGCCATGTTTAACCATGTTCTATGAAGTGCCTGGGTGATGTCTAACGCATGGAGTTTGGCTACCCCCAAAGTGACGGCGTGAGCGAGGGAGAATGGGAGTGGGGATATGAGAAGTATGACATTGGAGCGATAGGCTTTGGGGGTCGCGCTCGAGCGAAAGGTTAGGCAGGCGAGCTTTTGGTGCGGTGCCGGGGAGCTGTGGCGCCTTAGAGTTACGCAGATGCGAGGCGATAAATATAGGTCATGATCTTCGTTGCCATGTAAATGGCTGTTGTGGCTCCGAGGACGACCAGGACTGAGGAAAGCCACTTCAGCCACCTGGCTGGTTGGGGTGTTGGAAGAACATTGATAATTTCAACAAACCCTTCATCGGATTTTGCATAAGTATTGATCCCACTCCAAAGCAGAGGAGGGAAATATAGATATGCAAGGGTGACCTGCTCATCCGGTCGTAATTTGGGAATACAGATTTCATTTCCGCTCTTATCTGGAAGATCAATTACTTCGTACTGGCAAGGAGGGAAAACCGAGAATGCTGGAAGCGCAGTGTGGCCTAGGCGAATATTGGTCGCAGTTTTCCTTCCGGCATTGCGGACAACAATGGAATGCGTATGGACAACTAGAGACTCGCCATCGGGAATGGGCATCTTCACCGCTGAGGAATGTGCCAGGTAACTTATTACTTTTGGGCGCTTCTCCAGATGCCTATTTAGGAAGGCGCCAACGCTGACGCCGGCAATTGGGCCTAAATATCGCGAGAATAGATCCCAATCAATGGACATGAATGGCCTCCATGTATATTGCGAATTCTTAACGCAGAACAGTTGCCGGTTGGGAGGTTCTTAACAAGGGGCAGGGGGGGGCGCCTAACGACACCGTTGACCAGCCCTGGCAGGCGAGGCGGGCGGCATAGGGTGGAAGATGGGGTGGGTCGGAGAGGTCATCGGAGCCAGGGCGAGCAGGGTCTGGTCGAACACTGGGTTAGGCAGCCAAGCCCAAGGGGGCCTGGCGATCGCGGCAGAAGGAGAGATTCATTCTGCCACCCAAAGGCTCGAGTTCACACAACCTCGGCCGACGCATATTCCTTTGGTGTAAAGGGAATGGGCCAACGCGATTCTGTAATCTCCCTTTGTCTTCGGGGCGCCCTGAATCAGGCTCTCAATCGGATGTAGTCTTCGATCACGGACATTTTCTAAAATTTGCTTCGCGGAATATTTGCATACAATATCTTCTACCCACTTGAGTTCGGCTTCGTTGTAACGAATAGGTAGGTTTTTTATCGCCTTGGGGTTCTTAAATATATAGCCCTGATGATGTTGACTAATGGCTATTTCAAATGCCTCTCTGCGACCCTTTTCAGTGGCAGGAAGGCGCTTTTCAATTTGAATTGCATACAGGAGAAATGGGGCCTCAATGCATATCATTCGGCGCCCACTAGGAAGGCATACATCGGCAACTACAAAGCTGGGTGCAGTGGATGTGTTTGTCAGGGCACGCCAGAACTGGACGTCTTGTTGGGTCACCATCCCCGCTGATCTGGCATCCTGAGCCGATTTGGGAGGCAGGGTCGGCGGAGGTGGGGCGAAATCGTCCTGTGCTGCCAGGCTGAGAGCGAAAAGGATTGCAGCAAAAATTCTTCCGATTTGCATGGGCTGCCTAACTAGAATTCTGCGACAAGTGGGGTTTGCAGAATTGTCTCAGAACTGGAGAACGGAGACACCGCAATTCTTGATAGAGTCCCAGGGAGTGGTGTAAGAGCCGGGTAGGCAGACAGTTGGCCACCGTTCCCCGTATGTTTGTTTTTGCCGAACGAACATAGGAGCGGAAAACGATGGCCAGAGAAAGTGTGGAGGGTCTTGGGGCCCTGGGCAAGGCTTTGGAGGAGGGGAGCGGGGATTTCCTGCGCCAGCTCGTGATGATGACCCTGGAACGGATCATGGCAAGCGACGTCACGGCCCTCTGCCAGGCGGAGGCCGGGGAACGGTCGCCTTTGCGCGAGAATCAACGGAATGGCTACCGGGACCGGGCCTGGGAAACCCGACTGGGGACGATGCCGCTGCGGATTCCGAAGCTTCGTCAGGGAAGCTACATGCCGGACTTCCTGGAGCCACGTAGAAGCTGGGAAAGGGCTTTCCTGAGCGTGGTCTCGGAAGCTTACGTGCTCGGGATCTCCACCCGAAAGGTGGAACACCTGGTCGAGCCGATGGGGGCCAAGGGGATGTCGAAAAGCGAAGTCTCCAGGCTGGCCAAGGACCTGGATACCGAGGTGACGGCGTTCCGGGAAAGGCCGCTGGAAGGCCCCTTCCGCTACATCTGGCTCGACGCCATGTATCCGAAGGTCCGGGAGGGTCAGCGGGTGGTGGGCTTGGCCGTGCTTGTGGCCATCGGCGTGAACCAGCAGGGTTACCGGGAGGTGCTGGGCCTGGAGGTGGCGGATGGAGAGATGGAATCGGCTTGGAGCGGCTTCCTGGGGGGCCTGGTCAAGCGCGGGTTGAAGGGTGTCGAGCTGGTAGTTTCGGACGCCCACACCGGGCTGAAGGCAGCGGTGCGACGGGTTCTGAACGGTGTCTCCTGGCAGCGGTGCCGGGTTCATTTCATGCGGAATGCAGCGACGCGGTTGCCCAAGGCGGTGCAGGAGGAGCTTCTGGACCGCCTGAAGCAGGCCTTCCAGGCGCCCTGCAAGGAGGATGCGCAGCGGTTGTTCGCGGCCTTGGCCCTGGATACCCAGCGCAAGCATCCCGGCTTCTCGGCCCTGCTGGACGAGGCGGTGGAGGACGTCCTGGTCTACATGGATTTCCCCAAGGTCCACTGGCGAAAGATCCACTCGACCAACGTGCTGGAACGGGAGAACCGGGAGCTTCGCCGCCGATCCGACGTGGTGGGCATCTTTCCAAACCGGGCCGCGGTCCTGCGCCTTCTGGGATCGCTGCTTGCGGATCAGCATGCCGAGTGGGTTTCTGCCCGGTTCCCTTACCTGAAGGTGAAGGCGTGACGGCCCTGGGGCGAGGTCGCGACCCACCTGGCCGGGGCGGTGCGCGGGCATGGAAAGGCTGATGGATTGCCCGCTGGATTTCACTCCGCGAAACGGGCCTTCGGCTCGCCCTCCGGGTCCACAGGCAACGCCCCTTCGGGGCGCCCTTCGGGTCCACAACCTTCCCACACCCGCGGGCTTCGCCTGGAAAACGCTGGCGCGTTTCCCACACTGCCCCGGCCAAAGGTCCATCAGCAGCAGCATTTCATTGAAATCGGATCATACGGGTACGGCGGCGCTTCGCTGGCCGCTCTTGCTACACCACTTGACGGGACTCGGGCGACCGGCGCCCAGGAGGACGCCATCCAGAAGGCCCTGGCCCGGCATGGAGCCGGGCACCTGGTGGAGAACCGGGATCTGCTGCCCAGCGAGCGGCTGGAGCAGGTGGACGCGGTCATCCGGGAGGCCCTCCTGGACGGGGGCAGTGCCCGTTGGATCACCGCCCTGGCGCCCGTGCTGGTGCTCAACATCGACCGGGTGAACCTTCCCAAACTTTTCGCGCAGTTCCGGGACTATGGGCTGCAACGGCGGTTCCTCTGGTTGATCGACAATGAGGTGGAGGCCCTCCGGGAATTCCGGGACGAGCGCCTCCCCCGCAAGGAAAAGGTGCTCCTTGCCCGTGCCTTGGCAGCCCTGGACCTCTTCCGGGAGGGCCTGCCCCATTTGGGGTTGGAGGAGCCCAACGGGCCTAAGGACACCTTGGGTCCCGGCCTCCTGTCTCCTGAATCCAGGGAGGAGGTCCGGGCGGGCGCGTCAAGGATCTCAAACCGATGGCGGATCCTGACGCCCATCCAGGTGGCAGACTTCCGGGACGCGCTGGAGGAGAGTCATGTCCTCAACCCATCCCATCGAGCCGTTCCTCCCGGACCTTGACCGGGCCTGGGCGGTGGACTGGGATGCCCATTTCCCCAGGGGGCGGTGGGCCTAGTGGCCGGGGGTTCGCGAGACCAGGGTGACGGAGAGGTTGAGGGTGCCGTCGGCTGGGGTGCCTGCGGGGCGGGAGCCGGCCAGGAGGGGCTGGGGCTGGTCGGGTCGGACCTCCAGGGGGCCGCCCGTGGTCGTGAAGGTGGGCTCGCCTGCGCCGGGGGGGAGGGGGAAGGTGCCGGAGGCGCTGACCCAGTCGTTGCCGCCCTCGGTGCGGCTGGCCACCACGACCTTCATCTGGGTGCCCGCCAGGGGCAGGGCGGCCACGTAGAGGGTCTGGGCGTCGGGGGCCACGGCGCGCTGGAAGAGGCCGCCGGCGGGGGCACCGGGCCAGGCGCCGGTGATCCGGATCTGGCCGATCTGCTTGGCCTGGTCCCGGGTCAGGTGGACGGTGCGCACGGTCGCGCCCAGGTCCTGGAGGAGGGGCTCGGGGAGGGTGACCCGGTCATCCCGCGTGCGGCCGCAGCCCAGGATGGCCAGGGCGGCGGCGAGGGGGACGGGGAGGAGCCAGGTTGGGGGCCTCATGGGGGGACTCCTTGGGGAGGGGACGGGCTCGGGGACCTGCGCCGGCCGGAGCGGCTGGATCCAGCGTCAGTCCTGGCCGGCCCGGACGGGAATGCGCCCACCGGAAACGCGGTTCAGGACATGGCCCAGGGGCAGCAGGGTGAGGCCGTAGAGGAATCGCACGACCGGTCCGCTCTGCCGGCGGTCGAAGAGGGTCTTCCGGCGTTCGGGCTGGGAGCCCCCGAGGCGGGAGGTGTGGCGCTGGCGACGGTCCATGGGTTCACCTGTGGGAAAGGGGGAGGAACGGGGCCTGGCGGGCCCTCCTGGAGGGATGCCGGCCGGAGGACAAAGGTTGCCGCGCGCCGTCAGTTCGCGGTGATGGGGGAGGCGGTGACCGCGATGGCGGAGAGGCTGCCGTCGGGGTTGAGGATCTGACATTTGGCGGGGTCGGGGGTCAGGGTGAGGGTGGTGCCCGGGGTGACCATGGGGTTGAGGTCCAGGGCGACGCGCATCAGGGGCTTGTCCAGGGCCTTGGGGGCGGTGAGGCCCTTCTGGGCGGCGGTGGCCTGGAGGGTGGTGCCGCTGAGGCGGGCCTTGAGGATGGGGGTGCCGGAGCCGAGGTCGAAGGCGGTGCCGTTGGCCACATAGGTGTGCGCGGCGTCCGAGGCCTGGACGTTGGACCAGGAGGCGCCGCTGCCGGCCAGGGTGAGGGTGAGGGTGGCGCCGCAGGCGGTGGTGGCGGCGGGGCCCCAGAGCTCGAGGACGAGGTGGCCGCCGCTGCTGAGGGTCGCGTTCCGGCGCAGCTGGTAGGTGCCGGAGGTAGGGTCCGCATAGGCGAGGGTGGTGGCGGTCTTGGGGGTCTTGTCCTGGGAACCGCCGCCCCCGCCGCCGCAAGCGGCGAGGAGGCAGAGCAGGACGGGCAGGAGGGCGTGGCTGGGCTTCATGGGGTGCTCCGCGTTCACTTGATCTCGTTCAGGAGGGTGGCCAGATCGGTGTCGTCCACCGTGCCGCTGCCCTTGAAGTTGGCGGGGCTGGAGGCGGGCTTGCCCCACTCGGCGGCGAGGAGGAGGAGGTCGCGGGGGTCGGCGGCCCCGTCCCCGTTGAGGTCGATGCCCTTCACGGTGAGGGTGGCGGTGGCGGAGCGGGAGGCGGAGGCCTTGTGGACGGCCGTGAGGGTGTAAGTGGCGGTGGTCAGGGGCACAGTGCTTGGGACGGTCACGGTGGTGCTGAGGCCCGTGTCGACGTGCAGGGCCGGGGAGGTGAGGCTCCAGTCGACGCCGTAGCCCAGGTCGCCGGTGCACGTGAAGGCCTGGGATAGGCCCGGCCGCAGGATCACGCTGGCGGGGCTGATGGCCAGGTTGACGGCGGCGAGGTCCACCACGGTGATCTGGGCCGCCGCGGAGCGCGTGGGGGCGCCGTTGCTGGTGGCCGTCACCGTGAAGGTCCCGGGGGTGGCGCTGCTCCAGGCGGCCGCGTTGGCGCCGGTGGAGGTGAAGGCGCCGCCGCTGCAGGTCCAGGTGACGGTGCCGTCGGTGAGGGTGCCGACGGTCGCGGTGAGGGAGACGGGCTGGGCGAGGGCGGCCAGGGCCGTGGCGGGGGTGACCGACACGGGGATGGTGGCGGGGTCCATGAGGATCACGGAGCGGGTCGCCGCGGCGCCGCCCGGCTCGACGGGGGTCGCGCTGACGGTGAAGACGCCTGCGGCGGAACCGGCGGTGAACTGGGTGGTGGCGGCGCCATCGCCCGCGGTGCGGACGGGGTCGAAGGTGCCGCCGCCGGGGGTGACGCTCCAGTCCACCCGGTTGTCGGAGGTGAAGCCGGTGACGGTGGCGGTGAAGGGGGTCCTGGCGCCGGTCGCGAGGGTGAGGGGGGTCGCGGGCAGGGAGGCCCGGGGCCCCGCGAGGAGCGTGAGGGCGATGTCGTCGAGGGCGAACACGGTGCCGGTGTTGTCGCCGCCGGGCTGGTAGGACTCGAAGCGAAGCCGGACGGTCTGGCCCCGCCAGGGGGTGAGGTCATAGGGCCCGTAGGCCTTCCAGGTGACCTTGCCTCCGGAGGTCTGGGCCCCGGTGTTGTCGGCCGAGGCCAGGGTGGCCAGGGTCGCGCCGGTCGCATCGAGCACCTTGACCTTGAAGAGGTTGGAGGCCGCGGCGGGGGTGGCGCTCTTGTTGAGGATGCCCATCCAGAAGGAGAGACCGATGGAGCCGGCGTCGGGCAGGGGCACGTCCTGCATGGCGAAGTCGGTGCACGTGGAGGTCCAGTCGCCCAGGCACAGCCACTGCTTGCCGGCGTGGGGGTCGATTTCCGTGTACCAGCCGGTGCCCAGGACCACGCCGTTGGCCCACAGGTTCCAGCCGTCGGCGCCGTGTTCGAAGGTTCCGTTGTAGAGGCGCACGACACTGAGGGTCGCGGGCGGGGCGTCGGCGGCGCCCTGGGTGCCGGTGACCCGCAGGCCGATCGAGGCCTGGTCGTCGGCCAGGGCCGCGCCCGTGAGGGTGTACTGGGGGGCGTCGGTCCCGACGGGGGCGCCGTTCCGGGTCCAGGCGAAGTGGAGGGGGCCGAGGCCCGTGGCGCCCGCGGTGAAGGTCACGGTGCCGCCGACCTTCACCTCGGTGGAGGCGGGGGCGGGGGCGATGGTGGGCGTGGCGCCGCTCCCCTGGACCAGGTCGACGCCCCAGAGGTTCCCCGCGGTCCCGTAGTCCGCCGAGGCGGAGAGGATGCGGACCGCGGTGGGCCAGGCGGCGCCGCCTCCGGAGGCGGTGACGGTGTGCACGCCGGGGGTGAGACCCTTGAGGCCGTAGACGCCGGTGGCGCTGGTGACCGCGGTGACGGTGCCGTCGGTGACGCTGACGCCGGCGACGGGCGCGCCCGCGGCGTCCGTCACGCGGCCGCTGAGGATCTCGCCGGTCCCGCTGGGGAACACGTTGTAGATGCAGTCGTCCACCAGGTCGAAGGACGGGGAGGAGTCGATGGTCGGCAGGGCGTACCAGGCGTTGTACGAGCCCCCCCAGCCCAGGTTCAGGTGGTAGTAGCGCGTGGCGCCCGAGTACCCGTAGCCGTCGCAGACGATGGAGTGGCCGCCCTTGTCGCCGCTGATGCCGAGGATGACCGGGTAGCCCGCCTCGAGGCCGGGGATGACCATGGCCTCCAGGCCCTGGCCCGTGAGCTCGCCGCCGTTGGAGCCGAACACGGCGTTGGCGTACTTGAAGGTGCCCTTGAGCTGGGTGGCCGCGGTGTGGTCGCTGGCCCCGGAGCCGTCCGCGGCGTAGCTCATGTTCACGGACACGCCGGCGTCGTAGGTCAGGGCGCCGATCATGGCCCGCTCCCCCTCGAGCGTGGTGTAGCCGGGGCTCAGGGGCATGGAGGACCACAGGTAGGCGCCGCCGGAGCCGTCCCCTCCGCGGGTGGTCAGCGACCTGGAGACGCCGTCCACCTTCACGGTGAAGGTCTTCACGCCGATGCCCGCGGTGGGCCAGGTGTGGAAGCGCATGAGCTGGGACATGGAGGTGGCCACGCAGCCGCACACGTAGTTGTTCGGGGTGAACATGTTGTAGGTGTACTGGCCCCCGGCGTTCCCCTGGCTCCAGGTGCTCTGGAGGAGGGGCTGGACGCGCACATCGGTCACGGAAACCAGGGATGTCTCGATGGACGGCCCCGCCACCAAGGCCTGCCAGCGGCTCGCGGACCGGGCCACGGCCTCGGGCCAGGCCCCTGGGCCCTTGCCCAGGCGGTCCAGCCGGTTCAGGCGCGCGCCGAGGTCCCGGCGGAGCATGAGGTAGAGGTGGCTCTCCTCGCCGGTCTCCAGGGCGGGGGCCTCGCTGAGGGCGACGATGGGTTCGAGGCGGTCGTCGGCGGCGAGGACGAGGAAACCGCCACCGGCCAGGCGGGCTTCATGGAAGAGGACGCGCCCCAGGGCGTCCCCGTGGGAGATGACCTCGGCGACATGGGCGCCCACCTTCAGGCCCAGGGGGGCGGGGGCGCTCTGGAGCCAGGCGTCCGCTGCCATCCGGGCCTGGTACGCGGTGACGGGATCCGCGAGGAGGGCCGCGCCGGCGGCCAGGGCCAGTCCCAGGGAGGACCTTCGGACAAGCAGGGACGTCGTGGACATGCGGCCTCCGGGCGCCAGACACGGAGATCCGGCGCCGTTGAGGCAGGAAAGCCGGTGAGCGGACGGGTCTCAGGGTGATCGGATTTTTCTCAACCTATGATCACCCGGGCGCCCGGTCGTGGGTGCCCCTCGTCGCGGGATTGTGACAAAGGTCCGGCTGGATCGCACATCCGGAGCCGGGAGCGGCACACGCTAGCTGTGGCCCCCGGTTTTTTCGCCGTGGCCGGGCACGACGGCGGGCAGGAAGCGCACCTTGCCGGTGGCCAGGTCGTACACGGCCGGGACGACGCTCAGGCTGCCCTTGGCGCAGCGTTCCAGGAGGAGGGGACTGCGGGCGAGGACGCTCTCCGCCTGGCGCCGCGCGTTGGCCTCCACCAGATGGGAGAGGTGGGCCCCGGCGGATTCACCGCCCCGGGGGACGCTGTCCAGGAGGCCGGCCATGGCGGCCTGGAGGCTCCACAGGTTGCCGGGCAGGGGGGTGGGGCCGGCCTCCTGGACGGCCTTCACGGCCCCGCAGGATTCGTGGCCCAGGACCACGATGATCCGCGAGCCCAGGTGCTCGACGGCGTATTCGGCGCTGGCCAGGCCCTGGAGGTCGGGCGCGTTGCCCGCTTCCCGGATGGTGAAGAGGCGGCCCAGTTCCTGGTCGAAGATGAAGTTGTCGGCCAGGCGGCTGTCGCTGCAGGTGATGATGACGGCGAAGGGGGCCTGGCCCTTGGCCAGGGCTTCGCGGGCGCCGGGATCCAGGGCGCCCATCTGGGACCGGATGCGCAGGCCGCGCACGAAGCGCTCATTACCTTCCTGGAGGGCGAGGAGCGCACCTGCCGGGCTGGCGGCCTCGGGGCCATCCGGGGACTGGGCGGCGCCCAGGAGGGTCCGCCTCAGGCCGGCTGCCTCCAGTTCCAGGGCCCTGAGGCGGGTCTGGGCGGCGGATTTCTGGGGGGACTGGGCCATGGCGGAGGCCAGGGCGATGAAACAAACCATCAGGGGGGTGAGCCGGCGCATGGAAACCTCCTCCGGGGGTTCCTGGTTCATCGTCACGGGCGGCCGGGAGATGAAATCTGGAATTCTTCATGGGGATCGGCGCGCCGGACCGGGGGGAGACCTCCGTATAATCCGGGAAGACCCGTTTCCTTTCCGGCCGGATTTCGCCCGGGGAGCGCCCTGGAGGACGCATGGCCAGTCCCCCCATCGCCCTGTTCGACATGGACGGCACCTTGGCCGACTACCATGGCCGGCTGCGGGCGGACCTGGCGCGGATCGCGGCCCCCGGGGAGGGCGTCGGGGACCTGTTCGGCGAGGGGGTGCCCGCCTACATGGAGGCCCGCCGGCATGTCATCACCTCCCAGGCTGGTTGGTGGCTCGGCTTGGCGCCGTTCCCCCTGGGCTGGGACATCCTGCACCTGGTCCAGGACCTGGGCTTCCGGATCGTGGTGCTCACCAAGGGACCCTCGAGCAAGCCGGGCGCCTGGACGGAGAAGGTGCAGTGGTGCGACCGCCACCTCAAGGGGGTGGTGGAGGGCATCACCATCACCCACGACAAGGGGCTGGTCTACGGCAAGGTCCTCGTGGACGATTACCCCGACTACATCGAACGCTGGCTGGCCTACCGGCCCCGGGGCATGGCGGTCATGCCCGCCCATCCCCACAACGAAGGGTTCTCCCATCCCCAGGTGGTCCGGTACGACGGCACCAACCTGGAGGCGGTGCGCCGGGCCGTGCTGGCCTGCCTCCGGCGGGACGACGCCTGCGAGGACGACGGGGCCTAGGAACCGCCCCGTACGTCGCCAGGCTCCAGGCGTCCCTGGTCCTGCTCCGGCACCCCGCGGCGGGCCCGGCAGGTCCGGGTCGCGGGCTTCGTTGCAATAAATAACGACCTGATGGTCGGTTTTTGGGCTAGTCTGGGCCATCCCGATCCATCCACAACCCACCGCGCGTGAAAGGACTGCCCATGCCCTGGACCCAGAACTATTCCGCCCTGAGGGGGAGCCTCCTCCTCACCGCCCTCGTCGTCGCGCTGCCCATCGTCTTCCTGTTCTGGGCCCTCGCGGTCAAGCGCATGAAGGGCCATCTCGCGGGCCCCCTCACGCTGCTGCTGACCATCGTCATCAGCGTGGCGGTGTACCACATGCCCGTGAAGGCGGCGCTCTCGGCCAGCCTCCTGGGCATGGTGACGGGGCTCTTCCCCATCGGCTGGATCATCCTCACGGCGGTGTTCCTCTTCAACCTGACGGTGGAGTCGGGCCAGTTCGAGGTGATCAAGGCCTCCATCTCCTCCCTGAGCCCGGACCGGCGCGTGCAGGCCCTCCTCATCGCCTTCTCGTTCTCGGCCTTCATGGAGGGCGTGGCGGGGCAGGGCGCGCCGGTGGCGGTGGCGGCCGCGATGCTCATCGGGCTGGGGTTCCCGGCCCTGCCGGCGGCCGTCATCTGCCTGGTGGCCAACACGCCGCCCGTGCCCTTCGGGCCCGTGGGCGTGCCCACCCTCATGATGTCCACCGTCACCGGCATCCCCGGCACCGTGATGGCGCGGGCGGTGGGCTACGACATGGCGCTCTTCGCGCTGGGCATCCCCTTCTTCATGGTGTGGGTGATGGTGGGCTTCCGCCGGGCCCTGGAGGTGCTGCCCGCGGCGCTGGTGGCCGGGGCGAGCTACGCCGCCGCCTCCTTCGCCGTCTCCACCTGGTTCGGCCCCGAGCTGCCGGCCATCACCGCCTCCATCGTGAGCCTGCTCGCGCTGGTGGTCTTCCTGAAGTTCTGGCAGCCCGCCTCCGTGTGGACCTTCCCGGAGGAGGGGCGCGCCGCGGAGGTCCGCAGGCACTCCGCCGCCGAGGTGCTCCGGGCCTGGTCCCCCTTCATCATCCTCATGGTGATCATGGGCCTCTGGGGCACGCCCTTCTTCAAGAAGTGGGTGGCGGGCCACAACCTGTTCGTGATGGTGAAGGAATGGCCCGGCCTCCACGGGCTCGTGCTGAAGGGCGCCCCCATCGTGGCCAAGCCGGCCGTCTACGGCGCCAACTACAAGTGGGACTACTTCGCCGCGCCGGGCACGGCCATGTTCCTGGCGGCGGTGCTCTCGACCTTCGTGCTCCGGCTCTCCCCCGCGACGAGCCTCCGGGTCCTGAGGCGCACGTTCCGGCAGCTGCGCTTCGCGCTGGTGACCCTGGCCTCCGTCATCGGCCTGGGCTTCCTGGCCAACTACTCCGGCATGTCCTTCACCCTCGGCCTGGCCTTCGCCGTCCTGACGGGGATGGCCTTCCCGGTGTTCTCGCCGGTGATCGGGCTGGTGGGCGTCTTCCTCACGGGCAGCGTGACCTCGTCGGCGGCGCTGTTCGGGAAGCTGCAGCAGGTGACGGCGATGCACCTCGGCCTGAACCCGGTGCTCACCACCTCGGCCAACCTCTTCGGCGGGGTCATGGGCAAGCTCATCTCGCCCCAGAGCATCGCCGTGGCCTGCGCGGCGGTCGGTCTTGTCGGCCAGGAGACGGACATTTTCCGGCGCACCCTCAAGTACTCGCTGATCCTCCTCTGCATCGTCATCGCCGTGGTGCTGGTCCAGGCCTTCGTCCTGCCCTGGATCCTCCCCGTCGCGCCCGCCGCAAGCTGACCCCCTTCCCCAGGAGACCGCCATGCCCGCCCCTGATCCGACCACCCTGAAGGGCCTCGTCGATTCGACGCCGGCCGAAAGCTTGCTCATTCGCTTGGCCGACTACTATGCCGGCCGCACCCTCCCCGAGAAGGGCGTGGACAGCGAGGTGAAGTACGACTGCCCCCGGACCCAGCTGATGGTGCGCACCCTCGTGAAGGGCTCCAGCATCGGCGCCCACTTCCACACCGTCAGCGACGAATATGTGATCGTCGTGGGGGGACGGGGCGAAATCCTGGTCAACGGCACGTGGAAAACGGTGAAAATGGGTGACGTGCACGTCTGCCCCCGGGGGATCGTCCACGACACGCGGGCGCCGGAGGAGAACCTCCGCTACCTGTCCATCTTCACGCCGCACCTTCCCCCGGGAACTGACATCAACTGGATCCAGTAGGAGGCGCCCATGCGCGAAGAGACCCTGACCATGATTCCCGGCCCGACGCCGGTGCATCCCGCCATTCTCGGCGCCCTGGCCAGGCCGACGGTGAGCCACGTGGCCCCCGGCTTCGTGGCCGAATCGAAGGAGGCCATCGACGGCTTCCGCAGGCTCTGCCGCTCCGAGAAGGGGCAGGCCTTCGTCGTCGCCGGCGGCGGCACGCTGTCCATGGAGATGGCGGTGGTGAACCTGGTGGCCCCGGGCGAGAAGCTGCTGGTGGTCAGCCACGGCTACTTCGGCGACCGCTTCATCGACCTGGCCCAGTCCTTCGGGATCCAGGTGGACGCGCTCAAGGCGGAGTGGGGCAAGGTCGTGCCCCCCGCGGAACTGGAGGCGAAACTGAAGGCGGGCTCGTACGCGGCCGTCACCATCACCCACGTGGACACCTCCACGGGCACCCTCAGTCCCGTGGCCGAGTACGCCAAATTCCTCAAGGGCCGTCCCGAGATGTTCATCCTGGACGGCGTCTGCGCCACGGGCGGCGTGGACGAGCGCATGGACGACTGGGGCGTGGACGTGATCCTCACCGCCCCCCAGAAGGCCATCGCGGCCCCGCCGGGGGTGGCCCTGGTGACCTTCTCCGAGCGGGCGCTGGCGCGCCGGCAGGCCCGGGCCTCGGTCCCCGGCTACTACGCCGACATCCTGCGCTGGCTGCCCATCATGCAGGATCCGGGCAAGTACTTCTCCACCCCCGCGGTCAACGAGGTCACCGCCCTGGCGGAGGCCCTGCGCATGATCCACCGGGAGGGCCTCGACGCCCGCTTCGCCCGGCATGCCCGCATCGCCCAGGCTGTGCGGGCGGGCGTGGCGGCCCTGGGCCTGGAGCTCTTCACCGATGCGGGCAACCGGGGCGACACCCTTTCCGTCATCCGGCTCCCCGAGGGCGTGGAGGACCTGGCCTTCCGCAAGGGCATGGCCGAGCGCGGCATCGTCGTGGCCGGCGGGCTGGGTCCCATCGCGGGCAAGACCTTCCGCCTGGGCCACATGGGCAACATCGCGGCCGGCGAGATCACCGCCGTGCTGAAGGCCCTGGAGGAGACGCTCGCTTCCCTGGGCGTCAAGGTCACCCCCGGCGCCGCGGTCGCCGCGGCCGCGCCCTTCCTGCCCTGATCCGACGGGTTGTCGCGAGGCCCCCGGACCCCGGTCCGGGGGCCTCGGTTCATCGGCCGCCGATCTCCAGCTCCAGGCGCACCTCGCCGGAATCGAAGACCCCCGCGGCCACGCCGGGCACCACGTGGAGGACGAGCCCCCGCAGGCCCCTGGGGTCCACCCGGCCGCCAGGGTCCTTGAACACCGTGGCCACCACCTTCCCGGCGCCGTCCCGGAAGGTGATGCGCAGGTGGCGCAGGATGCGGGGGCCATCGCCGGGCAGGATGCCCTTCCAGCGGTGGACGAGGGGCCGAGCGGGATCGGGCCAGGGGCAGGTTCCGGAGAAGGTCGTCACCTCGCCGCCGGGGGCGGCGGCCCGGAAGGCCACCTCGGCGGTCAGGGGCCCGGGGGTGGGCACGGGGTCCACCCGCAGCACCCCGTCCAGGGGGTGGGCCAGGGCGGCGGCGAGGAGGAGGGCGGGGAGCATGGGCCTACTTGCCCTTGGGCTTGGCCTTCTGCCGGTCCTGCTCGGCCTTTTCGGTGGCGCTGCTGAGGACCACGATGGAAATGCGGCGGTTCATGGGGTCCTTGGGATCCTTGCCCTCCAGGGGCTGGGTGTCCGCGTAGCCGGTGACCCGGCGGACCTGGCCCGCGCGGAGGCCGGCGGATTCCAGGACCCGGCGGGCGGAGTTGGCCCGGTCGGCGCTCAGCTCCCAGTTGGTGTAGGCCTGCTTGGGGTACTGGACGGCGTCCGTGTGCCCCCCGATGAGGATGTGGTTCGGCAGCTTGCCCAGTTCCTTGGCGATTTCCTTGAGGATGGTCAGGGTGTAGGGCTTGAGGGTGGCGCTGCCCGAATCGAAGAGGACCTGGGCCGCCCGGTCCTGGAGCTGGATCCGGAGGCCCTCGTCGGTGAACTCGAAGCTGATCTGGTCCTGGAAGGTCTGGAGGACCTTGTCCTCGTGGAAGGCCTTGTCGATGGTCTTGGCGGTCTCCTCCATGGCCTTCTGCTCGGCCTCGATCGCCGCCCCTTCGAAGTCCACGTTCTCGGGGCCGCTGCCCCCGTCGCCGGTGCCCTCCTTCATGCCTCGTCCGCCCGGCAGGATGCCTCCCTTTTCCAGCTTGTAGGCCTCCATGATGGCCTTGCCCTTTTCCGTGTTGAAGAAGTTGGGGTCCTGGAAGGAACCGGCGATGCCCGCCTTGGTGTTCTGGGAGCTGGAGTTGAGCAGCCACATGAGCAGGAAGAACGCCATCATGGCCGTCACGAGGTCGGCGTAGGCCACCTTCCAGGCGCCGCCGTGGGCGGCGGCGTGGCCGCCCTTCTTCTTGACGAACTTGATTTTGACTTCCGGTTGCTGCTCGGCCATGGGTTACCGCGGCTTGATCTGGCGCACCACCTCTTCCAGCTCGGAAGCGCCGGGGCGTTCGGGGCCGGGGATGTTGCGGCGGGCGAATTCGACCGCGGTCACGGGGGCGGCGCCGTTGCCGAAGGCCACCAGGCCGGCCCGGAGGGCGTTGAAGAAATGGCTCTCGGCGGCGTTCACCTGGTCGATGTGCTTGGCCAGGGGGGCGAACACGCCGTAGGCCAGGAAGATGCCGAGGAAGGTGCCCACCAGGGCGGAGCCGACCTTGCCGCCGATGACGTTGGGGGGCTGGTCCAGGAAGCCCATGGTGATCACCACGCCCATGACGCAGGCGCAGATGCCGAAGGCGGGGAACCCGTCGGCCATCACGTTCACGGCGGCCCCGGGGGCGGCGCTCTCGGCGTGGTGCACGTCCAGGTCCATGTCCATCACCTGGTCGATCTCGTCGATCTTGGCCGAACCGTTGATCAGGAGCTTCATGGAGTCGCAGAAGAAGTCCATGGCGTGGTGATCGTTGGCGACGGCGGGGTATTTCTTGAAAATACTCGAGCTGTGGGGGTCGTTGACGTCCTGCTCCAGGGCGAGGAGGCCCCCCTTCTTGATGTTGACGTAGACCTCGTACTGCATCATGAGCGATTCCATGTACACCGCCTTGGTGTACCGGCTGCCCTTCAGGGGCTTGGCGAGGTTGGACACCACGGATTTGATGGTATTCATGGTGTTGCCCGCCAGGAAGGCGCCGATGGCGGCCCCCAGGAGGATGGTGCCCTCGGCCGGCAGGGGCTCCATGAGGACGTGGATCTTGCCACCCTCCATGGTGTAGCCAGCCAGCACGGCGCCAATGACGACGACAAGGCCAATAATGAAAAACATGTACAAAGCTCCCCGAGGCTTTTCGGAATCTGGACCGGACCCCTTAAATCTAGCCTAGTTGGACCCCCCCTCTGTCATGCTGAATTCTGAAATGGCCCTGCGGAGTCCCCCAGGCCCCACGGAGGAGATCCCATGACCTGCTCCCAGCCCTTCCGGGCGGACAACCCATTGTTCTTTCAAGGGTGGCACCCCTTTTCCGCCGACGCGCTGACGGCGGCCTTCGCCGGGGCTGGGGGCCTGGGCGTCATCCGCATGCCGGCCTTCCCGGATGGGGAGGCCCTCGTGGAGCGCCTGGCCGAACTGCGCCGGGCCGGCCAGGTGGGCATGGACATGCGCGGGGTCCTGGGCGACCTGTCCGGACGCATGGAACATGCGGCCAAGCAATTGTCGGCCTTCGTCGTCCACGGGTCGGAGATCGTTCCCGCCCGCCTCGAGGCGCTCAAGGCCTGGGGCGTGCCCCGCGTCGTGGAAGTGAGGGACGCCCTGGAGGCCAAGCTCGCCGCGGCCCAGGGGGCGTCCGCCCTGCTCGTGGCCGAGGGCGAGGCCCTGGCCGAACGGCTCCGCCGCATGGCCCGGGAGACCGGGCTGCCCTGTTTCGCGCCCGCCGCGGGCGCCGCCGAGGGCGAGGCCCTCCTGGCCGGGGGCGCCTCCGGGCTCCAGCTGCGGGGCCCCTCCCTCCTGCGGGAAGGCGCCGCGGACTTCCTCGAGGGCTTCCGGCGCCGGATGGCCCAGGCCCTGGAGCGCCCGGCCCTGGAGGCCCTGGTGGGCGCCCCCCAGGCCGAACTGCCCCGGCTGCGCATCCGCAACCTGGACATCCCCTATCCCGTCATCCAGGGCGGCATGGGCATCGGCGTCTCCTGGGAGAACCTGGCCGGGAACGTCGCCCGGTGCGGCTGCGTGGGCATCGTGTCCGCCATCGGCACCGGCTACCGCTACCCGGAGCTCGCCGCCCACGTGGCGGGTCGCCCCAGCCAGCCCGAGAACCTGAACAGCTCCGAGGCCCTCACCCGCATCCTCCACAGCGCCCGGGAGATCGCGGGCCCCAAGGGGGTCATCGGGGTGAACATCCTGTGCGCCATCAATGACTACGATCGGGTGGTCCGGGATTCGGTCGCCGCCGGCGCCCAGCTGATCATCTCCGGCGCGGGCCTGCCCCTCGGGCTCCCCGGGCTGGTGGGGGACGCGGACGTGGCCCTGGTGCCCATCGTCTCCTCGGCGCGGGCCCTCAAGCTGATCTGCAAGACCTGGCAGCGCAAGTACGACCGGCTCCCCGACGCCGTCGTCCTGGAGGGCCCCGAATCCGGCGGCCACCAGGGCTTCTCGCTGGAGCAGTGCACCGATCCCGCCTACAGCCTGGAGGCCCTGGTGCCCGAGGTGGTGGCCGAGCGCAACGCCTGGGGCAGCTTCCCCGTCATCGCCGCCGGGGGCGTCTGGGACCGGGCCGACATCGACCGCCTCCTGGCCCTGGGGGCCGACGGCGTCCAGATGGCGACCCGCTTCATCGGCACCTTCGAGTGCGACGCCCACCCCCGCTTCAAGGAGGTCATCCTCCGCGCGGACAAGAGCACCATCGCCCTCCATGGGTCTCCCGTGGGCATGCCGGCCCGGGGCGTGAAAACCCCCCTCCACGCCCGCATCGCCATGGGCACCGCCCCCCGCATCCGCTGCATCTCCAACTGCGTGGCCCCCTGCGGGCACGGCAAGGGCGCGGCCGAGGTGGGCTACTGCATCGCGGACAGCCTGGGCGACGCCTGGGGCGGGGACGTGGAGCAGGGGCTCTTCTTCACCGGCAGCAGCGGCTGGAAGCTCCGCGAACTGGTCCACGTGCGGGACCTGGTGGGGGAGATCACCCAGGACTACGGCCTGTCGCGCCTGCGGGAAGCCTAGCCTAGCCTGGTCCCTGCCCGGGTCGGGGCCGTTCGCGCCGGCGGACCGGGGCGTAGGTCGGGGCCAGGGGCGGGGATCGTCCTACATGCGGTAGAGGTAGAGGCAGGCGTCTCGGCGGCCCGGGAGGGGAATCCGGGCCTCCGGGGTCACGCCCGGAATCTCGAAGGTGTTGGAGACGAGGAGGGTGCCCGGGCGCATCTCCCGCCGGGCCTTCTCCCACAGCCGGGGCATGGGGGCCGGGCTGAGGAAGGCGTAGACGACGTCGTAGCCCGCCAGGTCCAGGGCCCAGAGGCTGCCCAGACGGACCGCGCAGTTCCCCCGCAGGGGCAGGGTGCGGAGCCAGGCGACGAGGAAGGGGAAGGGGGAGGCCTCCACCCCGAGGAAGAAGCCATCCGGCCGGTTCCGGGCCAGGTGGGCCAGGGGCCCTCCGAAGCCCGCGCCCAGGTCGGCGAAGCGCAGGAGGGAGGCCGGGCACAGGCCGAGGAGGGCCGCCCAGGCGGCGCGGTTGGAGTGGTAGAGGGGCACCCGGGTGAAGAGGCCGCCTCCGAAAACGAGGAGGAGCAGGAGGAGGCCCAGGGGCCAGGTCCAGGCCGGCAGGGCGCTGCGGAGCAGGGCGTCCATGGCCCAGGGCAGGAGGAGCAGTGGCGCCACCCAGCCCGGGGCCAGGCCGAAGCCGAGGCCGGCCCCGGCGGCCAGGATGCCCATGATCCCGACCGCCTTCGCCCCCTGGAGGGCGGCGGGGAGCAGGCCGGCCCGGGCCACCGCGAGCAGGAGGAGGTAGGCCAGGACCAGGGCGGCGCAGGCCCGCAGGACGGGGGGAAGGCGGTGCATGCCATGGATTATGCCCTACCTGGCGGCGAGTCCGGTCCGGCCCGCGAGGGTCAGGTGGAAGGCGGGAAAGGCGATGGCGAGGCTGCCGGCCACCTGCAGGCCCGGGGCGCCGTCCCGGCCCAGGTCCGCGGCCGCGCTGGCGGAGACCTGGTGCGTGGCGTCCGTGTACCGGATGGAGCCGGACAGGGTGAGGCCCAGGCCGGATCCGCCCAGGACCCGCCGGATCACGGGCCAGGTCCGGGCGAGGACCTCCCGGCCCCAGCCGGAACCGGTGACACGGGCGAGGTGGGCGTCGTCCAGCCTGGGCAGGGCGAGGCGGTGGGCCAGGGGGAGGCGGGCGGAAGGGGGCATGGCGGCTCCTGGGAAGGGATGGCTTTCGGGCGGGGCCCCGGGGAGGGTTCCCCATGGGATGCCGGCGCCCCGGGAAGGGTTAAGCTGGAATCCATGACCGTCACCGGCCGCTTCGCGCCCTCCCCCACCGGCGAACTCCACCTGGGCAACCTCCGCACGGCCCTCGCCTCCTGGCTTTCGGCCCGGGCGGCGGGGGGCCGCTGGATCATCCGCATGGAGGACGTGGACACCGCTCGCTGCCGGGCCGCCCTCGGCGACGCCCAGCTGCGGGACCTGGCCGCCCTGGGCCTGGAGAGCGACGCGCCGGTCCTGTGGCAGTCCCGGCGGGGCGGGGCCTACCGGGTCGCCCTGGAGGCCCTGCACCGGGCGGGGCGCCTCTACCCCTGCGTGTGCACCCGGAAGGACCTGGCCACCCTGGCCTCGGCCCCCCACGCGGAGGATGGCCTGCGGCCCTACCCCGGCACCTGCCGCGCCCGGCCCCTGCCGTTCCTGCGCCCCGATGCGCTCCGGTGCCGGCTGCCGGAGGGGCCCGTGGCCTGGGAGGATCTGGGCCTGGGCCCCCAGGTGGATGACCCGGCCGCCCTGACGGGGGATCCCCTGCTGCACCGCCGGGATGGCTGCTATGCCTACCACCTGGCCGTGGTCGTGGACGACGGGGCCCAGGGCGTGACGGAAGTCGTGCGGGGCCAGGATCTCCGGAGCGTCACGGCCACCCACCTTCGGCTGCAGGAGGCCCTGGGCCTGCCCCGCCCCCGCTATGCCCACCTGGGCCTCGTGACGGCCCCGGACGGGTCCCGGCTGGGCAAACGGGACGGGGCCCTGGGCCTGGCCCGCCTGCAGCACCGGGGCCTGCCGGTGGCGGCGATCCTCGGCTGGCTGGGCTGGAGCCTGGGCTGCCTGGACCGGCCCGAACCCGCCACGGCGGCGGACCTGGCCGGGCGGTTCCGGTGGGACCGGGTGCCCCGGGGGCCGGTGGCCGTGCCGGCCGACTGGGTGTGAAGGAATCGAGCTGGCGGGCAGCGTACGCACGACAGCCCGGCCGAGGCCGGGCTGTCAGCGCCTTGCCGGAGGGCCTAGGCCAGCGCGTTGACCTTGAGGGTCAGGCGGCTCTTGGCGCGGTTGGCGGCGTTCTTGTGGAGCACGCCCTTGCGGCAGGCCTTGTCGACCACGCCCAGGGTGCCGGGCAGGAGGGTGGTGGCCTCAGCCTTGTTGCCGCTGGCGACCACGGCCAGGAACTTCTTGACGGCGGACTTCATCGCGGAGCGGTTGGCGCGATTGCGCAGGCGCGCTTCGGCGTCGTGGGCGGCTTTCTTGGCGGCGGACTTGTGATTGGCCATGAATCCTGACTCCTGGTTCTCGTACGTGCGGGCAGCGATTCGCCCATGAAGGCGAAAAACCATCATACCTCCGCCAGCCCGGAATTCAAGGGGAAAGACCGCGATATTGCCCAAAGTTGGGGCTTCCCGCCGGCCCCCGCTTCTTCCAAGATGGTTGGAGGCCCCTGGCTTCCGGATCAAGGATTGTCATGGAGCAGGCATGGAGCGTTTGAAGGCGGCATTCACGGAAGCCCTGGCGGCGGCCCTGCCCGGGATGGAGATCGTCCTGGAGCGGCCACGTTCCGGGGAGATGGGGGACCTGGCCTTCCCCTGCTTCAAGGCGGCCAAGGCCCTGGGGCGCAACCCGGCCCAGGTGGCCCAGGAGCTGGCGGGCGCCCTGCGCATCGACGGCGCGCGGATCGTGGCGGCCGGTCCCTACCTGAACCTGAAGCTGGAGCCCGCGCGGCGCGCGGCCTTCCTCCTGGACGCGCTCCTGGGGCCCCGCCCCTACGGCAGCGGGGATCCCCACGCGGAGACGGTGATCGTGGAGTACAGCTCCCCGAACATCGCCAAGCTCTTCACCATCGGACACCTGCGCAGCACCATGATCGGCCACGCGCTGGCCCAGGTGAACCGCTACCTGGGGGCCAACGTCGTCCGCATCAACCACCTGGGGGACTGGGGCACCCAGTTCGGCACCCTCCTCGCCGCCTACAAGAAGTGGGCGGAGCAGGAGAACCCCCGCCTCGAGGAGGATTTCCCCTGGGCGGAGGCCATCCCCGAGAAGATGCGCAGCCCGCTCTACCGGCTCTTCCAGCTCTACGTGCGCTTCCACGCCGCCGAGGAGGAGGACCCGGCCCTCCGCGACGAGGCCCGGGCCTGGTTCCGGCGCCTGGAGGAGGGGGACCCCGAGGCCCGCCGCCTCTGGAGCTGGTTCCGGGAGATCAGCCTGCAGGCCTTCGACCGCATCTACCGGCGCCTGGGCGTGGGCTTCGACCACCTGGAGATGGGCGAGGCCTTCTACCAGGACAAGCTCACCCCCACCCTGGACCGGCTCGAGGCGGCCGGCATCCTCCAGGACGGGGAGAACGGGGCCCGCATCGTGGACCTGGAGGACGTGGGCATCGCCACGCCCTGCCTCGTCCAGAAGGCGGACGGCTCCAGCATCTACGCCACCCGGGACGTGGCGGCGGCCCTGTACCGCCAGGACACGTGGCGCTTCGACCGCTGCCTCTACGTGGTGGGCTCGGACCAGATCCTCCACTTCCAGCAGATCTTCGCGGTCGCCGAGAAGGTGGACCCCTGGTTCAAGGGCCGCATGGTCCACACCCCCTTCGGCATGGTGAACCTGCCCGAGGGCAAGATGAGCACCCGCAAGGGCAACGTCATCTTCCTCGAGGACGTGCTGGACGAGGCCGTCAGCCGCGTCACCGCCATCATCGACGAGAAGAACCCCGACCTGGCCGGCAAGGCGGACGTGGCCGAGATGCTGGGCCTGGGCGCGGTGATCTTCTTCAACGCCCTCAACGACCGGGTCAAGCCCATCACCTTCACCTGGGACCGGGTGATCGCCCTGGACGGGGACACGGGCCCTTACGTCCAGTACGCCCACGCCCGCATCCTCTCCGTCCTCCGGAAGGCCGGCGGCGGGTGGGCGGACATGGCCCGGCCCGAGCGCGCGCCCAGCGACGCCTCCGCGGCCGTGGCCTACGCCCCGGCGGCGGTCCCGTCCGACCTGGCTGGGCTGGCCGAGGCGCCCGCCCAGGCCCTGCTCTTCGAGCTGGCGGGGCTGCCCGACGCCATGCGGGTCATGGCCCGCGAGCACAGCGCCACGGCCCTGGCCCGGCAGCTGCTGGCGGTGGCCAAGGCCTTCTCCGGCTTCTACACCAACTGTCCCATCCTCTGGGCCGAGAACGCCCCCGAGGTCCGGGACGCGCGGCTCGCCCTGTGCGTGGCGACGGCGAGGGCCCTGCGCCAGGGCCTGTTCCTCCTCGGGATCCAGGCCCCGGAGGAGATGTGAGTTTCCTTGATCGACTTTGTCCAGCGGGGGGGGTGAAGCCATGACCAAGTTCGTGTTCGTGACCGGGGGGGTTCTCTCCAGCCTGGGCAAGGGGATCGCCGCGGCGTCCCTGGGAGCCCTGCTGGAGGCCAGGGGGCTGAAGGTCACCCTGATGAAGATGGACCCCTACCTCAACGTGGATCCGGGCACCATGAGCCCCTTCCAGCACGGGGAGGTGTTCGTCACCGACGACGGCGCCGAGACAGACCTGGACCTGGGCCACTACGAGCGCTTCACCTCGGTGCCCACCAGCCGGAACCACACCATCACCACCGGCCGGATCTACAACACGGTGATCCAGAAGGAGCGCCGGGGCGACTACCTGGGCAAGACCGTCCAGGTGATCCCGCACATCACGGACGAGATCAAGGCCACCATGCGCAAGGTCGCCAAGGACGTGGACGTCGTCCTGGTCGAGATCGGCGGCACGGTGGGCGACATCGAGAGCCAGCCCTTCCTCGAGGCCATCCGCCAGTTCAAGCTCGAGGCGGGCTACGGCAACGCCATCAACATGCACCTGACCTACGTGCCCTACATCAAGGCCGCCGGCGAGCTGAAGTCCAAGCCCACCCAGCACAGCGTCAAGGAGCTGCGGGCCCTGGGCATCCAGCCCGAGGTGCTGGTGTGCCGCGCCGACGTGGAGATCCCCCGGTCCCTCAAGGACAAGATCGCCATGTTCTGCTCCGTGGCCCCCGACGCGGTCTTCAGCTGCAAGGACGCCACCACGATCTACGAGGTGCCCCTCAACCTGCACCTGGAGGGCCTGGACGCCAAGGTGGCCTCCCTCCTCAACCTGCCGGACCGGGAGCCCGACCTCACCCCCTGGCACGACCTGCTCCACCGGATCCGCAACCCGAAGGGCAGCGTCCGCATCGGCATCGTCGGCAAGTACGTGGAGTTCAAGGAGAGCTACAAGTCCCTGATCGAGGCCCTGAACCACGCCGGCTACGGCCTGGAGACCCAGGTCGAGCTCAAGTGGATCGAGGGCGAGGAGCTGGACCACGGGCAGGTGGAGGACTTCCTCGCCGACTGCCACGGCATCCTGGTGCCCGGCGGGTTCGGCGTGCGCGGGACCTCCGGCATGATCAAGGCCATCCGCTACGCCCGCGAGAACCGGGTGCCGTTCTTCGGGATCTGCCTCGGCATGCAGATGGCGAGCGTCGAGTACGCCCGGCACAAGGCCGGCCTGGACGGGGCCGACTCCACGGAGTTCGAGGAGAATCCCCGCCACCGGGTGATCTTCAAGCTGAGGGAGCTCGTGGACGTGGAGGAGCTGGGCGGCACCATGCGCCTGGGCGCCTACCCCTGCGTGCTCAAGGAGGGCAGCCAGGCCGCGAAGGCCTACGGCAGCACCCTGATCTCCGAGCGCCACCGCCACCGCTACGAGTTCAACCAGGCCGAGTTCCGGGCCCCCCTGGAGCAGAACGGCCTGTCCTTCACGGGGCTCTCCCCCGACGGCACCTTCGTGGAGATCGTGGAGATCGCCGACCATCCGTACTTCCTCGGGTGCCAGTTCCATCCCGAGTTCAAGAGCAAGCCCCTGTCGCCCCACCCGCTCTTCACGGCCTTCGTGAAGGCGAGCGTCGGCAACCGGGCCTGACAGCACCCACGGGGGGCGGGGCGCCCGTCCCCCTCCGTATTTGACCGCGCGATGCCCCGGCATGCCCTGGCCACCGCGTCCGCCTTTGTTCCTCGCATGGAGGTTTCCACGTGACATTCGCCGCCACCAACATCGACAAGCTCTGCATCGACACCGTGAGGTGCCTCGCCATGGACGCCGTCCAGAAGGCCAACAGCGGCCATCCCGGCACCGCCATGGCCCAGGCCCCCGCGGCCTACACCCTCTGGACGAAGTTCCTGAAGCACAACCCCGCCGATCCCAAGTGGGCCGACCGGGACCGCTTCGTCCTCTCCTGCGGGCACGTCTCGATGCTCATCTACTCCCTGCTCCACCTCGCCGGCTACGGCCTGGAGCTGGAGGACCTGAAGAACTTCCGCCAGTGGGGCTCCCGGACCCCGGGCCACCCCGAGTTCGGGCACACCGCCGGCGTCGAGACGACGACGGGGCCCCTGGGCCAGGGCGTCAGCAACGCCGTCGGCATGGCCATCGCGGAGCGCTGGCTCGCGGACCGCTTCAACCGCCCCGGCCACGCGGTCGTGGACCACCGCACCTGGTGCTTCGCCGGCGACGGCGACCTCATGGAAGGCGTGGCCATGGAGGCCGCGAGCCTCGCCGGCCACCTCGGCCTGGAGAAGCTCGTCGTCCTCTACGACAACAACAACATCACCATCGAGGGCGAGGCCGGCCTGGCCTTCACCGAGAACGTGGGCCGCCGCTTCGAGGCCCAGGGCTGGCGCGTCCTGAAGGTCGCCGACGGCGAGGACCTGGAGGCCCTCGGGAAGGCCTTCGCGGAGGCGTCGAAGCCCTGCGGCAAGCCCACCCTCATCGACTGCCGCACCATCATCGGGTGGCCCGCCCCCACCAAGAAGAACACCCACCACGCCCACGGCGCCCCCCTGGGCGAGGGCGAGATCCGGGCCACCAAGGAGATCCTGGGCTGGGATCCGGACGGCCACTTCGTCGTGCCCGCCGAGGCCCTGGCCCACTGGCGGGGCTGCCTGGAGCGGGGCGCCGGGGCGCAGGCCGCCTGGGAGAAGCGCTTCGAGGCCTACCGCGCCGCCTTCCCGGCGGAGGCCGCCGAGTTCGAGGCCTTCATGAAGGGGGAGCTGCCTGCCGGCTGGCAGGAGGCCCTGCCGGTGTTCCAGGCCGGCCAGGATCAGGCCACCCGGGAAGCCAGCGGCAAGGCCCTCAACGCCCTCGCCACCGCCATCCCCAACCTGGTGGGCGGTTCCGCCGACCTGGCCCCGTCCAACAACACGAACCTCAAGGACGGCGGCGACTTCGGCCCGGGGGCCTCGGGCCGGAACTTCCACTGGGGCATCCGCGAGCACGCCATGGGCGCCGTCCTCAACGGCATGAGCCTCCACGGCGGCCTCCGTGTCTTCGGGGCCACCTTCCTCATCTTCAGCGACTACATGCGGCCTCCCGTCCGGCTCGCCGCCCTCATGGGCCAGCCGGTCACCTATGTGTGGACGCATGATTCCATCGGCGTGGGCGAGGACGGCCCCACCCACCAGCCGGTTGAGCAGGTCATGACCCTCCGCATGATCCCGGGCATGACGATGATCCGGCCCGCCGACGCCAACGAGACGGTGGAGGCCTGGCGCGCCGCGATCGGCCAGGCGAAGGGCCCCGTCGGTCTGGCCCTCACCCGCCAGAAGCTGCCCGTGCTGGACGCCGCCAAGGCCCGGGGCGCCGCCCGCGGCGCCTACATCCTGGAGGAGGCCTCGGCCGCGCCGAAGCTCCTGCTCCTGGCCACCGGCAGCGAGGTCCACCTGGCCCTCAAGGCCCGCGCGGTCCTGGAGGCCGAGGGCATCCCCACCCGCGTGGTGTCCATGCCCAGCTGGGAGCTCTTCGCGCGCCAGGACGCCGCCTACCGGGAGCAGGTGCTGCCCGCCGCCGTGAAGGCCCGGGTCAGCGTCGAGGCCGGCCTCACCCATGGCTGGGAGCGCTTCGTGGGCCTGGACGGCGCCTCCGTGGGCCTGGACCACTTCGGGGCCTCCGCCCCCGCCGAGATCCTCTTCGAGCGGTTCGGCTTCACCGTGGAGAACGTGGTGAAGGTGGCCAAGGGCGTGCTCGCCGCCCGCTGAGCCGGGGAGCCTTGACGCACGTTATAAACTAATTATACATATCGGGAACCATCCTCCACCGCCCGGGGCCCCGCCCCGGGCGGTTCCGTCCCATCCGGTCCCATCCGAGGAGTTCCCCGCCCATGCCCACCGCCCCCCTGGCCCGCATCCTCTGCGCCGCGGCCCTGGCCGCGGCCGTCCCCGCCACGGCCGCCACCTGGAGCCGCATCGACATCCAGAGCAAGAGCAACTTCGTGATCAAGAAGGACACCTTTGCCTCCGGCACGCTGAAGGTCCGGAAGGTGGGCGAACCTGAGAAGGGGGTCAAGGCCCTCATGGGCCCCTACCTCCTGGAGGCGGGCCAGTCCTACCTCTTCACCTACAGCGGCAATGCGTTCAAGTTCGTGATCTCCAACGCCACCGCCAACGGCAAGGCCGCCAGCAACCTGCCGACCCTGCAGGTGGGTTACGACCCGTCGGCGGGCACCACCGCCGTGTTCGGCGTCACCAAGGACAAGAAGGGCCGGGAGGTGGACTTCACGTCCTCCGCCCTGGTCCCCTCCAAGCTGGACAGCTACAAGGAGGGCTCCAAGGCGCCCGCGTTCCTGACCATCGGTGTCCTGAAGGCCCTCAAGGCCGGCGCGGCGGCGCCTGCGGCCGACCCCGCGCCCGCCGACCCTGCGCCGGCCGATGCCGCCGCTCAGGCCGACGGCGCCGCCAGCGACTGACCTCGCGGAGGGCCGATCAAGTCGTCCAGGCTGCCTTCGACCGGCCTCGTGCCGGCCGCCGGAAGCCTGATTCGGGATGGGCGAAGGGGCGGCAACGGCTCCAGGGGGCGACGTCCGCTCAGGCCGTCTTCCCCACGGCGCCGAAGGCGTCCTTCAGGCCCAGCTCTTCCAGGAGCTCGAGCAGCCTGGGATCCTCGATCACCATGCGGAGCGCGATCTTGTCCCGCTTCACGAGCTTGACGAAGTAGCCGATCACCGAGGAGGGCATCGACAGGGAGGCGTCGATGAGGAACGTGATCGCGGTGACCCCTTCCTCGACCAGGTCCTGGGCCATGCGGCGGATGGCCAGGTAGTCGTCCGTGGTCTTGATGTTGCCGGTGATGGAAATTTCACGGGAGCCCGTGCGCGCGATCTGCATGGAGGGACCTGGGGAATGCCCTGAAGAAGGTGATTTCGTTGCCGGAATCGTTGAAAGTCATGCCGTCCGAGTATTTTCGAATCATTTTCAGGCCCCGTCCACTGAGGGCGAGGAGATCCCGTTCGCTGGGCCAGGCGTTGGGCACCTGGAAGCCCCGCCCGCCGTCCGCCACCGTGGCCTTGAAGACCAGGTTGGGGCCGCGGTCGCACAGGCTGAGGTGGGTGCGGATGTCGCCTTCGGCCTGGGCCTCGGCCTCCAGGAGGTGATCCAGCCAGACGCCCTCCTCCAGGAGCCGGCGCTTCTCGCGGCCGTCGATGCCCAGGCGCCCGTGCTCGTAGGCGTTCATGAGCGCCTCCCGCAGGGAGGTCCCGAGGGCGTCCCGGAGGGGTTCGGCCAGGCCGAGGGGGCCGGCCAGGAGGTCCTCCAGGTCCAGGGCGAGCGCGTCCACGGCCGCGAGGCGGGGCGGGATGACGAAGGTCGCCTCCCACAGGACCGGCAGGTCCATGCGGGAGAGGAGGAGGAAGGTCACATCGTCGGCGGGTTCGGGGACCCGCGCCCGGAAGGCGCGCCATAGGGCGTCCCGGGATCCCGCGGCCCGGAGGTCGTCCTGGAGGTGGTCCCGGTAGAGGCGGCCCGCCGTGGTTTCGGCCTCGTTCAGGCCGTCCGTGTGGAAGAGGAGGGCCTGGGCCCCCGCCAGGGGCCGGCGGGTGGTCCGGAAGTCGTCCGCGAAGGGGGAGAGGGGCGGGTTGTCACTGAGGAAGCGGATGACCCCGCCCTCCCCGGTGTCCACCTGGATGGGCGGCATGCCGAAGGAGGCCGTCTCGAGGACCGGGGCTTCCCCGGGCAGCCAGGCCAGGAGGAAGGAGAGGATCTCGTCCTCCAGGAGGCGCTTGGCCATCCGGGCCGTGAAACGGCCGATGAAGAGCTGGAAATCGAAGGGCTCCGGCGGCAGGCCATCCACCTGGAGGTTGAAGGTGTGGGCCCCCACGGACGTCGTGAGGGCGGCGGAGAGGCCCTTGCCCATGGCGTCGGCCAGGTAGATGAGCATGCCCCCGTCCGGCAGCCGCCGCAGGGACCAGCTGTCGCCGCACATGATGTCGTGGGGGTGGTACTGCACCTGGGCGACCCATTCGCCGCAGCCCGCGCCGCACCGGAAGGGCCGGGCCAGGTACTCGTTCTCCAGGATCGAGAGCTCCTTGCGGAAGGCCGTCTCCTGCTGGAGGTCGTGGTACTTCTCCTTCATCTGCAGGAGGGTGAGCTCCTGCTCGACGGTCTTGCGCTGGAGGTGGTCGTTCTCCAGGAGGCCCACCACGAGGGAGATGGCCTTGGCGAGGAGGGGCGTCGTGACCGGCTTGGGGACGAAGGCCGAGATGCCGAGGTTGATGGCCTCCACCAGGATCTCCGTGTCCATGGTGGAGGTGATGAAGATGACGGGCACCTTGGGATCGGCCTCGCGGATCCCGGCGATCATCAGGAGGCCCGACAGACGGGGCATGGCCTGGTCGGCGAGGACGATGTCCGGGGCGGTCCGGCGGAAGGCCTCCAGGCCCTCCTGGCCGTCCCGGGCCGTGTGGAGCTCCTTGAAGGTGCCGGCGAGGAGGGTGGAGAGGAAGAGCCGCGTGGGGCCGTCGTCCTCCACGAGCAGCGCCGTCAGCTGCCGGGAGAAGGCCGGGACGCTGTCCCGGACGACGGCCGCGGGGCTCATTGGACGCGGAAGTGGTTGAGGGAGGAGCGGAGGTCCTCGCTCTTCTCGGCCAGGGCGGCGGAGACCGAATCCACGCCCCGGGCGGCGTCCTTGTTCCGGTTGGACAGGTCCACGAGGTTGTTCATCGTCTCGATGAGGTCCTTGGTGCGGGTGGCGATGTACGTGGTCTTCCGGACGAGGTCGCCGCTGGTCTCGACGCTGCCGCGGAGCTTCTCGCCTGTGACGCCGGCCTCGTCGAGCAGCTTCTGCGCCTTCCCGGAGACGTCGACCATGGTCTCGGAGGCCGCGGCCGTCTCGGCGACCATGGCCTCGATGCCGTCGACGACCTTGTTCACGTTGACGTTGATCTCCGTGAGCGAGTTCTGGGTCTTGACGGCGAGCTTGCGGATCTCCTCGGCGACGACGGCGAAGCCCTTGCCGGACTCGCGGGCGTGGGCGGCCTCGATGGAGGCGTTCAGGGCCAGGAGGTTGGTCTGGTTGGCGATCTCCGCGAGGATGCCCAGAACCTCGTTGATGCCCTGGGCGTCCTGGCTCAGGCGCTCCATGCGGCCCGCGAGCTCGGACTGCTTCCCGCCCTCCCGGATCACCACCTCGCCGACCTGGTTGAGGGTCGCGACGAAATCGTCGAGGACGCGCTGGGTGGCCTCGAGGGTCTCGGTGGTCGTGATGGACATCTCCTCGGTGACGTCCAGGTTCCGGGCCACGTCCGTCATGAGGGTGCTCGAGTTCTCGGCGAGGACGCACTGGCTGGACACGTTCTCGGCCAGGTCCCGGGAGATGGTGGAGAGCTCGTTGCTGGACGCCGCGGTCTCGTTGGCCACGCTCACGCTGTGGGCCACGGTGTCGTGGGCCTTGCGGATGAAGGTGTTGATGAGGGCCGCCATCGTGCTGAGCTCGTCCCGGCCCTCGACGCTGATGCGGCGGGTGAGGTCGCCTTCGCCCTCCGCGAGGTCGCGGACCCGGTCGGTGATCTCCCGCAGGGAGCTGTTGATGCTCCAGCCGAGGATGATGCCGAGGCCCGCGCCGCAGATGATGAAAAAGGCGAGGAGGCCGAGGGTCACGGTCAGGGCCTCCCGGTAGACCTCCATGGACACCTGGATGTTGGCGGACCTGAGCTTGAGTTCATAGAAAAGGCTGGCGGCCCCCATGGTGACCAGGGCGAGGCTGCAGCCGAAAATGATCACGAGCACGCGCGCGCGGATCGTAAGGGCCTTGAGAAGGTTCATGGGGGAATGCTCCAGGGCGGACGGGGGCCTTGTGGACGCCTGCCGACACGCCCCCTCCAGGATTCCAAGGAACCCGGTCCCCCGTCGAGGGGGGTGAGCGCATTAATTTGCCGAAATAGGGGGCTTTGGCGACGTCCAGGTCGCCTTCAGCCGCCCTGGGGTCGCTAGGGGGGCCCTCCGAAACCCAGAGGCGGCTGGGCTCACTCAGGTAGGAACCGGCAATGAGCCTGGTTGATGGAGATTTTCATGCGCATGCCCGCGGTCCTGCTGGCGGCCGCCGTCTCGACGGGGGCCCAGGCCCAGCTCTTCCAGCGGCTGTTCAACCCCGAGGTGGAAGTGACCCTCACCCATCCTCCCGGCCTGGGGCTCCAGGTCCGGCGGGTGGCCTTCGCGCCGGTTACCGACCGGGCCAGCGCGGAGCTGGCGGACGCCCTCGCGGTGGACCTGGCGGCCCAGGGCACCCTGGAAGTGATGGACCGGGCCAATCTGGACAAGGTCCTGGCCGAACAGAAACTGGGGGCCTCGGGCCTGGCGGACGAGGCCACCGCGGTGGCCCTGGGACGGTTGATCGGCGCGCCCGTGCTCCTCATCGTCAAGACCCACGCCTTCCGCACCCGGGAGGTCCCCCTCACGGCCCAGCACACGGTCCGGGACCTCCAGGGGGCCGAGCGGCAGGTCACCACGTACATCTCCCGGACCGAGGCCGAACTGAGCGCGACCCTCCAGGTGGTGGACTGCGCCACCGGCCGCCTCTACCGGGGGCTTCGCCTGTCGGCCAGCCCTTACCTCGCGTCGGAATCCATGACCGGGCGGCCCCCCTATCCATCCTCCGTCGAGGCCAAGGACCGGGCGGTTCAGGAGGTCCTGCGGGACCTGCGGCGCCTCCTGCTGCCCTGGACGGAGCGCCGGCGCCTGGTGTTCTACGATGACCGGGATTTCGGCATGAAGGCCGCCTACGGCCGGGTGCGGGCGGGGGACGCCGCCGGGGCTCTGCGCCTGTCCCTGGAGGCCCGCGACCTCGCCCAGGCGGACCCGGCGGCCAAGCCCCGCCAGCGGGCGCGCGCCCAGTACAACGCCGGCATCTGCCATTTCATCCAGGGGGACTACGCGGCGGCCCTGCCCCTGCTCGAGGCGGCCCAGGGCCTGGAGCCCGGCAATGGGATCTTCCTGGAGGCCCTCGCCGAATGCCGCAAGGCCCAGGGCCTGCTGGAGGCCTGCCGCCGGGTGGAGGCCCGGTCCGGCGCGCCGTCGGAGAAGGCCGGCCGGTCGCCTTCCCTGGAGGAGCGCCTGCGGATCCTGGAGGATCTCCGGGCCAAGGGGCTCCTGTCCGAGGAGGAAGCTGCCCGCCGGAAGGCCGAACTTCTCCAGGAGATCTGAGGGTGCAGGCCTCCGCAGGGAACGGCCCGCCGGGTTATAGTGGCTGATGCTCGCCGCGGTCCTGGTCGGATTCCTCTTCGGCTTCATCGGCTCCATGCCGGTGGCGGGCCCCATCGCCATGCTGGTGCTCCGGCTGGGGCTCAACCACGACATGCGCCACGCGCGGAACGTGGCCCTGGGCGGCGCCGTCGCGGAGGCGGGCTACGCCCTCCTGGCCTACTACGGCCTGAGCACGGTCCTGGAGCGGCACCCCATGGTGCTGCCGGCCACCCGCATCGCCGGGGCCGCCCTCTGCCTCATCCTGGGGGTCATCCTGCTGGGCCACAAGCCCAAGCCGCCCCAGGAACGGCCCCAGGAGGCCCGCACCCGGGGCCTGAAGCGGAGCCTGGCGGGGGGCTTCCTCATCACGGCCGTGAACCCCACCCTCATCGTGAGCTGGACGGCGGCCCTGACGGCCCTGCACGCCACGGGGCTCTTCATCCTGGACCCGCGCCGGGCCATCCCCTTCGCCGTGGGCGTCCTGGGCGGCATCATCACCTGGTTCATCACCCTGCTGGCCCTGGTCCGCCGCTTCAAGAGCCGCCTGAGCCACGCGGCCATCCATGGCTTCATCCGGGTCATGGGCGGCCTGCTGGCGGCCGGTGGCGCCTGGGTGGGGGTGCGCGCGGTGCTGGCCCTGCGGGTGGGCTGAAGCCAGGGGCCTGGACCGCCGGCCGGTTTCTGCCCGATGATGCAGGCTGGGAGCGACCATGATCCTGCCTGCCCTCCTTCTCGTTTGGCCCCCCCGCGTCGACGGGGGCGTGCTCCTGCTGGTGGCGGCCCTCTTCCTGGCCTCCGTCCTGGCCCACCGCTACTGGCGGGCCGTCATCCGCCTGGAGGACGCGGCCGCGGCCCGGGAGGCGGACCTGACCCGGCGGCTGGACCGCTATCAGGTGGCCTTCCGCCGTTCGGAGGCTCCGGCCGCCTTCGTGGACCGGATCACGGGCCTCGTGGTGGAGGCCACGCCCGGGTGGGCGGCCCAGGGCCTGCCCGCCGCCGGGACGCGGGTGTTCGGGGAGGACCCCGGCCAGGAGGACGCCTGGCGCCGCATTCCGCCGCCGGCGGAGGATGGCGCGCCCGCGGAGGCCCGGACCCTGGACCTGGCGGGCCGGCGTTTCTCGGCCACCTGCCTGGGCGGGCCCAGCCTGGGTCTGGTCCACCTCACCCCGGCTTGACCCGGATCAACGGCATTCCACGGTAGACTGGTCTTTCGCCGTACCGTTGGAGACCGCATGCAACTGAGCCAATACCGCCAAGCCCGCATCGAGAAGCTGGAGAAGCTCAAGGCCCTCGGCCTGGACGTGTGGCCGCGCAAAGCGGAACGGACCCACGGCATCGGGCAGATCCTGGACGCCCACGACCGGGGCGAGGTCCGCCGGACCCAGGAGGAGCTGGAGGGGCTCAACGAGGTGGTGAGCGTCATGGGCCGGGTCATCGCCATCCGCGAGATGGGGAAGAGCGTCTTCGTGCACATCACCGAGATGGGCGACAAGCTCCAGGTCTACTTCCGCATGAACGACCTGGAGGCGCCGGGCTGGGACGTGGTCAAGCTCCTGGACCTGGGCGACTTCATCAGCGTCACGGGCCCCGTCATGCGCACCAAGATGGGCGAGCTGTCCGTCCGCGCCACCCGCGTCCAGTTCCTCACCAAGGCCCACCTCCCCCTGCCGGAGAAGTGGCACGGCCTCCAGGACAAGGAGAGCCGCTACCGGCAGCGCTACCTGGACCTCATCAGCAATCCCGAGGTGCTCAAGACCTTCCAGGCCCGCAGCCGCATCATCGCGGGGGTGCGCCGCTACATGGAGTCCCGGGGCTTCCTCGAGGTCGAGACGCCCATGATGCAGCCCATCCCCGGCGGCGCCACGGCCCGGCCCTTCATCACGCACCACAACGCCCTGGACATCCCCCTCTACCTCCGCATCGCCCCGGAGCTCTACCTCAAGCGCCTCATCGTGGGCGGCTTCGAGCGGGTCTTCGAGGTGAACCGCAACTTCCGGAACGAAGGCGTCTCCATGCGCCACAACCCGGAGTTCACCATGCTGGAGAGCTACGCCGCCGGCGACGATCTCCGGGACGTCATGGTGCTCACCGAGAACCTCTTCCAGGAGATCGCCACCCTCATGGGCGGCGTGGAGCGGCCCTGGGGCGAGAACCCCGACGGCACGCCGCGGGTCATCAGCTACGCGACCCCCTTCCGCCGCATGACCCTGAAGGACGCCACGGCCCAGTACGGCCGCATCGACCGGGCCCGCCTGGAGGATCCCGCGGAGGTGCTGAAGCTGGCCCAGGAGGCCCACATCGAGGACGCGGAAAAGCAGACCACCGGCGCCCTCCTGGGGGCCCTCTTCGAGCACCACGCCGAGGAACACCTGATCCAGCCCACCTTCATCACCGAGTACCCGGTGGAGCTGAGCCCCCTCACCAAGAACCTGCCCGGGGACGAGAAGTTCGTGGACCGGTTCGAGCTGTTCATCGGCGGCATGGAACTGGCCAACGCCTATTCGGAGCTCAACGACCCCGTCGTCCAGATGGAGCGCTTCATGGCCCAGCTGGCGGAGCGCGAGGCCGGCAACGACGAGGCCATGCTGCTGGACGAGGACTTCGTCGAGGCCCTGGAGCACGGTTTCCCGCCCTGCGGCGGCCTGGGCGTGGGCATGGACCGCATGGTGATGCTGATGACCAACAGCTCCACGATCCGCGACGTGCTCCTCTTCCCCCTCATGCGGCCCATGGCCAAGGGCGCGGCGCCCGAGGAGGCCTGAGGCGGGGCCAACCCTGGAGCGGGATCAGGCGGCGCGCCCACGACGGGCGCGCCGCCTGATCCGTCTCAGGGGAGGCCCGGGTCCGCGTCGGGGCCGCGGGGGAGGCGGGTGGCGTCGGTGAAGCCGGCCAGGGCGCCCCAGGCCCGGAGCTCGGCGAGGAAGGCGAGGGCCGCGGGGCCGTCCCGGAGGCCCAGGGCGGCCACCACCTCGCCGATGGGCTCGTTCTGGGCCCGCACGAGGAGGGCGGTGGCCCCCTCCGTGAGCTCCCGCCAGCGGACCGCGCCGTCGGGGCCGCGGGCCGCCACGAGGCGGCAGGCCCCCGGCGGGGGCTCGGGCCGGTCCAGGGTGGCCTCCAGCACCCGGTGGGCGTAGGCGAGCACCTGGGTGGCGGGGGCGAGGACGGCCACGTCGCCGGGACCGGGCGCCGGGCGGAGGTGCCCGGGCAGGGGCCCGTCGGGGCCGTGCTCCACCAGGAGCTTCACCAGTTCCGAATGGGCGAGCTCCAGCAGGGCGGGCCACCGGTCCTGGCCCCAGCCGGAGGCGGCGAGCCAGCCCAGGAAGGTGGCCGCCAGGTCCCGGTGGAAGGGCCGGACGCAGCTGCGGGAGGCGAGGAAGGCGGACCGGCATGCCTCCAGGGCCCCGTCCCGGGCCAGCAGGGCCAGGGTGAGGGGGTAGGCGTCCTCCAGGGGCTCCCAGAGGGCCGCCCGCACCCCGTCCCGGTAGAAGAGGAGGCGGGCCTTGAAGCGGTGGAAGGCCTCCCGGTCCGCCCGGGGCAGGCCCCGGGCCGCGGCGAAGGCCCGGGGATCGGCCTCGAAGGCGGCCGTGTCCGGGTCCAGGGCCAGGTCCGCCAGGGCCCGCTGCAGGGCGAGGACGGGGTCAGGCGGTGGCGGCGAGGGCCTGGTCATAGGCCTCCTGCAGGCGGGCCCGCTCCGCCAGGAGCTCGGGCAGCGGGGGGATGTGGTTGTCCCGCTCCAGCAGGACGGGGACGGGGCGCCCGATGCGGGCCAAGGCAAAGGCCATGAGGTCCACCACCGGCAGGGGGACCGGGGCGCCGTGGGTGTCCACCACGAGGCCCTCCCAGGTGTGGTGGCCGGCCACGTGCATCTGGGCGACCCGGTCCAGGGGCATGGCCTCCAGCCAGCGGAAGGGGTCGAACCCGAAGTTGAGGGCGTTGACGTAGACGTTGTTCACGTCCAGGAGCCAGCCCACGTCGGCCCCCTCCAGCACCTCGGCCAGGAACTGGGCCTCCGTCAGGTCGGCGTGGCCCAGCTCGCCGTAATAGGTGATGTTCTCCAGGAGGAGGGGCACGGGGAGGGCCGCCCGCAGGGCCCGGGACCGGGCGGCGGCGTGGCGGGCCGAGTCGCGGGTGAAGGGCATGGGCAGGAGGTCCAGGGTGGTGGCGCCGTCCACGGCGGTGAAGCAGAGGTGCTCCGAGTGCCAGGGGCTGCCCGTGGCCTCCAGGAAGGCGCCCAGCTGGTCCAGGTAGGTCCCGTCCAGGGGATCGAAGCCGCCCACGCCCAGGGAGAGGCCGTGGGAGATCACGGGGCGGCGGGCCAGGGCCCGCCGGATCAGGTCCGCCTCGGCGCCGCCGCCGCCGATCACGTTCTCCGGGGCGATCTCCCAGAAGGGCACGTCCAGGTCCCGGGCGGCGGCCTCCCCCAGGAAGGGGAGGCGCAGCCCGAGGCCGACGCCGGTCGGCGCCTCGCCGTTCATGCGCCGTTCCGGGCGCAGGACCGCCCGCACCGGTGCCCGCAGCGCGGGGCGGTGGCGCACCGGCGCCCGCAGCGGGGGAAGGTGGCGCAGCGGCGTCCGCAGCGGGGCCGCACGGCGCAGGTGCGGCCGCAGTGGGCCGCCAGGGTGTCCGGGGCCTTGGCCGCGGGCGTGATGTCCCGGGCGCCCAGATCGGGGTTGACGGGGAGGGTGGAGCCGGCGGCGAAGAGGGCCGCCGCGCCGAGAAGCTGGGTGATCATGGAGGTCTCCGGGCGAACTGCGCCGCGCCGGCCTCTGGGAGGCCGGAAGGACGGGCAGGAAGGGGATGCTGGGGCCGGCACAGGGGACGGGGCTGGGTCCAAGGCGGGTGCGCCGGGCGCTCCCAACTCTTCGGTCCCGCCCCTCCGGGACTGAAGCGGAAAGGTGCGGAGACCCGCGTACGCCAAAGGCCGCGGGCGAACCCGCGGCCGATGCCTGGGGCGGGATCGCCCCGCCGCTCACTTGCCCTGGACGGCCTTTTCGTCGGAGTCGGCCCGGGCCTGCACGGGCCAGTCGAGGACGGCCTGGTTCAGCCGCTCCCAGTTGGCCTTGAGGGGCACGCGCTCCGTGGTGAAGGCCATGCCCTTGGGCACGAGGCGGACCAGGTGGTCCGCGCCGGCCCGGTAGTAGGCGAGGCGGGTGCGCTGGCCCTTGCGGTTGGACTTGAACGCGAAGAGCCAGTGGCTGCGCGCGCCGGAGCCGGCGGACTTGAGGTCCTGGAGGTCCGCCGCCATGGTGGTGACGCCGTGGGCGCCGACGATCACCACGTGCCTGAAGCCGGGGCGGGTCCAGGCCAGCTGCTCCGTGCCGTTGCCGAGGAAGTCGCCCACCGCGGCCAGGAGGTCCCCGTCCACCTTGAGCTCCGTGTTGTCGGCCGGGATGCTGTCCTCGTGGGCGGGCGCCGTCCCTTCCGCGTGGCGCTCGGCCACGAAGCCCTGGACGGGCCGGCTGAGGCGGGCGCCGTTGGTGAGCAGGCCCCAGGCCTTGGTGCCCTCGGCGGCGTAGATCAGGTCGCTGAGGCCCGACCCGGTGAGGTCCACGGCGGCCACGAAGGTGCCGCCGTCCTCGCGGAGGTCCGGGAGGTCGGCGGAAGCGGCGGCGTCGGGGCCGGTGAAGACCGGCAGGTCGCGGGCGGCCGCGGCGCCGGGGCCCTCCACGCGGAGCTTGCCGGAGGCGAGCCCCGCGAGGCGCTGGAGGGGCGGGAGGGGATGGATGATGTCCTTCTTCTCGCCGCTCTCCTGCGGGGTGAAGACGCCGTAGGGCAGGGCGTGGGCGAGGGGGTCGGCCGACAGGGACAGGCCCGCGGCCAGGGCCACGGGGGCCCAGTTGAAGCGATGCATGATGGAACTCCTCGGAATGATTTTCTGAACGAAAGCGGCGCGCCACACCCTAGTGCGCGCGCCGCTTGGGAAGTTCAGGAACCGGTCCCGGGAATCGGGGGGCTATTTGAGCTTCTGCTCCATGAAGTCGAACTGCAGGGCCAGGAAGTGGGCCGTCTGGCGGTTGTCGGCGCCTGAGCCGTGCCCGCCCTCGACGTTCTCGAAGTAAAGGACGTCATGGCCCATGTCCTTCATCTTGGCGAACATCTTCCGGGCGTGGGCCGGGTGCACCCGGTCGTCGCGGGTCGTGGTCATGAAGAGGGTGGGGGGATAGTGGCCGTCGGCCTTCACCAGGTGGTAGGGGGAGAAGGTCTGGACGAAGGCCCACTCCTCGGGCTTGTCCGGGTCGCCGTACTCGGCCATCCAGGAGGCGCCGGCCAGGAGGTGGCTGTAGCGCTTCATGTCCAGCAGGGGGACCTGGCAGACCACGGCGCCGAAGAGCCCCGGGTACTGGGTCAGCATGTTGCCGACCAGGAGCCCGCCGTTGCTGCCGCCGCGGACGCCCAGGTGCTTCGGCGCGGTGACGCCGCGCTTGACGAGGTCCTCGGCCACCGCGGCCAGGTCCTCATAGGCCTTGTGGCGGTTGGCCTTGAGGGCGGCCTGGTGCCAGCGGGGGCCGTACTCGCCGCCGCCGCGGATGTTGGCCAGCACGTAGACGTAGCCCTTGGAGAGCCAGGCGCGGCCGAGGGGCGCGTTGTAGCCGGGGATCTGGGAGACCTCGAAACCGCCGTAGGCGTAGAGGTGGGTGGGGTGGGAGCCGTCGAGCTTCATGCCCTTGGGGGCCACCATGAAGTAGGGGACCCGGGTGCCGTCCTTGGAGACCGCGAAGTGCTGGGTGGTCTCCAGCTTCGAGGCGTCGAAGAGGGCGGGCAGGGCCTTCAGGCGCTCGGGGGCCTTGCCGGCCGCCACGAGGCTGAGGGTGGTGGGCGTCTGGAAATCGGAGGTCACGAGCCAGCAGTCGTCGCTGGTGTCCGCGTCCACGGGGCGGAGGGCGAGGGTGCCGATGGCCGGCGCCCAGGTCAGGGGCTTGCGGGTCCAGCCGTCCTTGCCGTGGCGCACCTCGACGAGGCGGTTCTTGACGTCCTCGTTCAGGTGGAGGATGGCGCGGTGGCGGGTCCAGGCGACGCCGGCGAGGCTGGAGGCGGGGGTGGGCTCGAAGAGGACGTCGAAGGTCCGTTCGCCCTTCAGGAAGGCGTCGGCCTTGATGACCAGGAGGCTGCCGCCCGCGTAGGTGTGGCCCCCGACCGTCCAGGCGGTGCGGGGCTGGACCACGAACCACTCCCGGTGGAAGCCGGCGTGGGCGTCGGCGGGGACGTCCAGCTTCGTGCGGCTGCCGTCCTTGTTCAGGAGGAAGTATTCGTTGGTGAAGAAGGTGGGGGTGCGGATGAGGAGGTCCCGCTCGAAGCCGGGGGTGTCATCGTGGTTGGCCGAGGCCGACATGTCCGTCTCGAGGCCCTCGAACACGACCTCGGCGGAGGCGAGGGGGGTGCCCCGCTTCCAGCGCCGGGCCTGGCGGGCGTAGCCGGAGGTGGTGAGGGTGCCCTTGCCGAAATCGGTGCCGACGAAGAGGGTGTTCGCGTCCACCCAGTCCACGTTGGTCTTGGCGAGGGGCGTCTGGAAGCCGCCCTTCACGAAGGCCTTGGCCTCCACGTCGAACTCCCGCACCTCCACGGCGTCGGAACCGCCGGGGGAGAGGCTGACGAGGCACAGGCGGGCCTGGGGCCGGAGGAACTGGGCGCCCTTGAACACCCAGCCCTTCTTCTCGGCTTTGCCGAGGGCGTCGATGTCCAGGACGGTCTCCCAGCGGGGCTCCGCCTTGCGGTACTCGGCGAGGGTCGTGCGGCGCCAGAGGCCGCGGGGATGGTCGGCGTCCTGCCAGAGGTTGTAGAAGTAGTTGCCGGCCTTGGTGACCATGGGGATCCGGGCCTTGGAATCCAGGATCTTCAGGAGGTCCGCCTCGAGGGCCTTGTACTCGGCGGTGCCCTCCAGCTTGGCGGAAGTCTGGGCGTTCGCCTCCTTGACCCAGGCCAGGGACTTCTCGCCCATGACGTCCTCGAGCCATTGGTATTTGTCGTCCTGGGCATGCAGGGTGGTCACGAGGGACACACCCAGGAGGAGGTTGGTGAGGGTCGATGGCATGGATGCCTCCTGGAAGGGGAGACCTTCAGCCTCGCATTGTGAGGTCTTGGATTCAACCCCCTGGGTGCCCGGACGGCCCTCATCGGTCCTTGGCCTCGGTTGGGGCGGCCGGGTAGCGGGGCAGGCTCCAGACGGGGTAGAAGGTCACCACGTGCCGGTCGGCGGGGTCGTACACGCAGAGGGCGCTGCGGGTCTCGACCCGCTGGCCCGTGCATGCGTCCACCACATGTCCGATCGGCGCGTCGAAGGTCCGGCCGAAGAGCTTCCGGCCCTGGAAACTGTCCAGGACGTGGCTGGCCTGGGTCATGGCCTCGGCGGCTCGCTCCGCGATCCAGGCCCGGGTGGCGCCCTTGGGGAACCAGCCCCGGGTGGGGTCGGCGCCGTGGGCGTGGCCCTGGAGGATGTGGTCCAGGCCGATGGTGCCGTAGGGGGCCGGACGGGAGGTCTTCTCCTCCGCGGCGGGCTGGGCCGGGGTGGGCGGAGGCTTCGGTGGGTTGATGGCCGGGGTGGCCTGGGCGCGGGCGGGCTTCTCCGCCTTCCGGGCGGCGGCTTCCTCGGCCAGCAGGCGGAGGTGGACCGACAGGAGGCTGTTCCGGCCCGCGAGCCGGAGGACGAACACGTCCGGTCCCGCTTCGACGATCTCCACGGGCTGGCTGCCCTCGTCCAGGGCCCACCACTGGGCGTCGTTGCCGTCCAGGCGCCCGAGGCCCGAGGGGCGGGAGGTGCAGAAGGCGAGGGTGCCATCCTGGCAGCAGGCCAGGCCTGACACCACCTTGTCCGCCAGGGCCCGGGCGGGGAGGGGCACCAGCTCGCCTCCCCTCTTGCGCTTCCCGTGGGGGCGGCCCGGATGCAGGTGGTGCAGGACGCCCCCCTGGAGGACGACGAGGCGGCCGCCCTTGTCCTGGGCCAGGGCCGGCACCGGGCCCTCCGCCTTGAAGGGGCAGGCCTCGAGGGGGAGGCGCCGGGGGCCTTCCGTCCCCAGGACCACGAGCCCCCGGGTGGTGGCGGCCAGGCCGAACCGGGAGCTGCCCGGGGCGACGGGGCCCAGGGCGAGGACCCGCTCGCCGTCCTGGGCGGCGAAGATTCGCGCCGTGGCGAAGGTCCCGTTCTCCCGGGGCAGGGTCAGGTCGATGCCGCCGCCCCCTTCGCCGACGGTGAGGGTCTCCAGCCGCGACGCCGGCAGGCCCGGCCCGGCGACCCCGCCCTTGAGGGTCGCCACGGGGTTGGCGGCGCGGTTGGCCAGGGCGTCCCGTCCGCAGGAGAAGAGGATGCGGCCCGAGGCGGGCAGGGTGCACCAGAGGCCGTCGTCGTGGGGCCCCAGGGCGCCCACGGGCTCCGGGAAGGTGAAGATCCAGTAGCTCTCGGGGGCCATCTTGACGAGGGTCTTCCGGTCCTCCATGAGGAGGCTGAGCAGGCTGGCGCCGGGGACGATCCCCAGGGGGCGGCCCCGGTCCAGGCCGTCCAGGGGGACCTCCGTGACGGGCACGGGCACCGTGCCCTTGGGGAGCTGGGCATACCAGCCCTCGCGCCCCACCTCCAGGCCCAGTTCGAGGGGGCCGGCGAGGACGAGGGTGCGCCCCGGGGGGGTCTTCGTGGGCTTGTCCGGCCGCAGGCGCAGGTCCAGCTTGCCCCCCGAGTGGACGGCCCCCTGGAAAAGGTTGGCGGGATCCTCCAGGGCGCCGGGGGGGAGCTGGGTGCCGACCAGGTGGGCCCCGTCGAAGCAGCAGCCGGTGAGGGTGCAGGCGCTCAGATCCACGCCGGCCAGGTCCGCGTTGGCGAAGGTGCAGCCGCTGAGGTCCCGGCCGGCCAGGGTCTGGCCCGGGAAGAAGAGGGCCTGGGCGAAATCCTGGTCCTTCACCAGATCCTGGAGGAAGAAGCCGCGCCCGTCCAGGCGCAGGCCCACGAGGGGGTTCGCCTCGGTGGCGGCTTTCTCGTCGGCCGATGACGGGCGGAGGGGCGCTTTCCGGGTGGCCCCGGCGGCCGCCGCCCGGTCCAGGGCCTGGACGTAGCCGAGGAGGGAGGCGTCGCCGGCGGCCTTGAGCTGGGCGGTCAGGGCGGCGAGTTCCTCGGCGGTGTGGTGGAGGGTGTTGATCCAGTGGACGGGCCCGGAGGCGCCCTGGAAGGTGAAGCCCGCGGCCACGAACACGAGGTCGGCGCGGAGGGCGGGGCCCGGCGCGGCGAGGGCCAGGGCCAGGACGAGGGGGGACAGGGAACGGCGGAGCGGCATCACCGGGGACCTCGGGCGGGGAAAGGGGAGCGGCCGGGGGGCAGGGGGCGGGCCTCCGGCTCCGACCCAGGATGTGGCCGCAGGCCGGGGCGGTTCCCCGGGACCGGGTACGCGGCCTGGGCCCCACGCCGGCGCGTCCGGCGTGGGGCCCAGGGGCTGGGCGGCGCTCAGGCTTCGGCGGCCTCGGCGCGCTCCTTCTCCAGGTCCGCCAGGAAGCCCTCCAGCCACTTGGTGCTGAAGGCGCCTTTGACGAAGTCCGGGTGCTCGATGATGCGGTGGTGCAGGGGGGCGGTGGTGCGGATGCCCTCCACGACGAGGGTGTCCAGGGCGCGGCGCATGCGGGCCAGGGCCTCGGTGCGGTCGCTCCCGTAGGCGATGAGCTTGGCCACCATGGAGTCGTAGTAGGGCGGGATCGTGGCCTCCTGGTGCATGGCGGTGTCCATGCGGATGCCGGGGCCGCCGGGGAAGTGGAGGGCGGTGATGCGGCCGGGGCAGGGCGTGAACTTCCACGGGTCCTCGGCGTTGATGCGGCACTCCACGGCGTGGCCGCGCAGGACGATGTCGTCCTGGCTGTACGAGAGCTTGCGGCCCGCGGCGATGCGGATCTGCTCCTTGACGATGTCGACGCCCGAGACCATCTCCGTCACGGGGTGCTCGACCTGGACCCGGGTGTTCATCTCCATGAAGAAGAAGTCGCCCCGGGCGTCCAGCAGGAACTCGATGGTGCCCGCGTTGAAGTAGCCGACGGCCTTGGCGGCGCGCACGGCCGTCTCGTGGATGCGGCGGCGGAGCTCGGGGGTCAGCGCGGGGCTGGGGCTCTCCTCGATCAGCTTCTGGTGCCGGCGCTGGATGGAGCACTCGCGCTCGCCCAGGTGGATGATGTTGCCGAAGAGGTCGCCGAGGATCTGGACCTCGATGTGCCGGGGCTCCAGGAGGTACTTCTCCATGTAGACGGAGTCGTCGGTGAAGGCGGCCTTGGCCTCGGTGCGGGCGGTGTTGTACTGGTCCGCCATCTCCTCCGGGGAGTTCACGATGCGCATGCCGCGCCCGCCGCCGCCGGCGGAGGCCTTGACGATGACCGGGTACCCGATCCGCTCGGCCCAGGCGAGGGCGTCCTCGACGGTCTCGACGACGCCGTCGCTGCCCGGCATGAGGGGCACGCCCGCGGCCTGCATGGTGGCCTTGGCCTGGGCCTTGTTGCCCATCATGCGGATGATCTCGGCGTTGGGGCCGATGAAGGTGATGCCGCAGGCGTGGCACACGTCCACGAAGTGGGGGTTCTCGCTGAGGAAGCCGTAGCCGGGGTGGATGGCCTCGGCCCCGGTCACCTCGGCGGCGGCGATCACCTGGGGGATGTTCAGGTAGGAGCGGGCGGACGCCGGCGGTCCGATGCAGATGTCCTCGTCCGCGAACCGCACGTGGAGGGCGTTGCGGTCGGCCTCGGAGTAGACGGCGACCGTCTGGATGCCGAGTTCCTTGCAGGCCTGGATGACCCGGAGGGCGATCTCGCCCCGGTTGGCGATGAGGATCTTGCGGAAGGGCGGCTCGCCGGAACGGGCGGCGGGCTTCCGCTGGGCGGTGCGGCGGACGGGGCTCATGACGTCAGCGCACCCGCACGGCGAAGAGGCGCTCGCCGTACTCCACGGGCTGGCCGTTCTCCACCAGCACGGCCACGACCTCGCCGGCCACGTCGCACTCGATCTCGTTCATGAGCTTCATGGCCTCCACGATGCAGAGGGTCTGGCCGGGCTTGACGAAGTCGCCGGGCTGGACGTAGCTGGGACCGTTGGGGGTCGGGCTCCGGTAGAAGGTGCCGACGATGGGGCTGGTGATGTGGTGGATGCCCGGATCCTCCGCCTTGGCGCCGGCGGGGGCCTCGGCGGCGGGCTGGGCCGGCGCCACCAGGGTGTGGGTGGGCATCGCGGGCACCGGCATGGCCGGGGCCGCGGCCTGGGCCGGGGCCGCCGCGGCGGGCACGCCGCCCTTGCGGATGCGGAACTTGACGGAACCCGACTCCATCTCGAACTCGTCGATGTGCTCGCGGGCGACGAGGCCGATGAGGGCCTTGATGTCCTCCATGCCCAAGGCCAGGGGCTGGGCGGAGGGTGTCGCCTGCGCGGGCTTGGAGGCAGTACGGGCAGGTGCGGGCTTCTTGGCTGCGGTCATGTCGACTCCAGGTTCGGCCGGGATGCCCGGCTTCACTGCTCCTCGGCGGGCTCGGCCACGGCGGCCTTGCGGCCCCGGCCCTTGGCCCCCGTCTCGTTGGGTCTGAATTCCTTGCTGGCGGCGTCCAGGATGCCGTTGACGAACTGCGTCCCTTCCTGGTCGCTGAATTCCTTGATGATCTCCAGCGCCTCGTTGATGACGATGGGGAAGGGGATCTCCTTCAGGAACATCAACTCGTAGACGCCGAGGCGCAGGAGGTTGCGGTCCACCACGGCCATGCGGTGGATCTTCCAGTGCTCGGCGAAGCGGGTCAGCGCCGCGTCGATCTCGTCCAGATGGCCGTGGACGCCGTCCACCAGGCGCCGGGCGTAGTAGAAGGCGTCCCGGTTCAGGTCCTGGATGGCGTTGAACCCCGCGAAGACCTCGTCGGGGAGGTACTCCGTGACGTCCATGGCGTAGAGCATCTGGAGGGCGTACTCGCGCCCCCGGCGGCGGACGCCCATCAGTGGCCCCCCTGGACCTTGCCGCCCATGACGTGCAGGAGGTCCACGGTCTCGAGCAGGCTCTGGGCGGCTTCCCAGCCCTTGTTGCCCATCTTGGTGCCGGCGCGGTCGATGGCCTGCTCCACCGTGTCGGTGGTCAGGACCCCGAAGATCACGGGGATGCCGGCGTCCAGGGCCACCTGGGCGGTGCCCTTGGTGACCTCGGCGGCGATCATGTCGAAGTGGGGCGTGCCGCCCCGGATCACAGCGCCCAGGACGATGACGCCGGCGTAGGCGCCGCTCTTGGCGGCCCGCTTGGCGACCAGGGGCAGCTCGAAGGCTCCGGGCACCCGGATGAGGTCGATCTGGGCCTCGCTGCCGCCGTGGCGGATGATGCAGTCGGTCGCCCCTCCGATGAGGCGGTCGACGATGAACTCGTTGAATCGTGCGGCGACCAGGGCGAACCGGTCGCCCTTTTCCACACGTAGCTGGCCCTCAAAGATCCCCATGGGAACCCCCCGAAAGGTGGTTGAACCGACTACTCTACCACAGTTCGGGCTCAGAGGTGCAGGGCCGTCGCCAGGGCGCCGGTGCCCCAGGGGACCAGGTGATCGATCTGGTCCCGGCCCAGGGTGATGCCGAAGAGGCGCCACACGGCCAGGGAGTAGACGTCGGGCAGGTAGTGCCCCCACATCTTCACGGGCAGCTCGCCCACCTCCAGGGTGGGGGACATGGCCAGCATGAGCATGTATTCGATGAGGAAGCTGGCGTTGGAGGCGATGCGGCCGGAGTAGCCCAGCCCCGCGCGCTGCTCGAGGATCCGGGCCTCGTGGATGCAGGAGCCGAACTCGCTCTCCACCAGGTCGCCGTGGGTGGTGAGGATCACTTCGGCGCGGAAGGTGCGCTCGCCGCTCTCCACGAAGTCCGGGAACTGGTCCCGGAGCTCGTCGGCGCTGAAGCCCTTGCCCGCGTGGCGCGTCCAGTCCCAGTCCCGGGCGAGGTCCACCAGCTCCCCCACGGGGGGGAGGCGCAGGTCCACCAGGAGGTTGATGTCGTTGTAGCGCCCGCGGTGCTCCTCCCGCTCCACGGCCACCACGGAGGGATGGACGAGGATGGCGCGCTCCATGGCGGCGAGCTCCTCGGGGGTGCCCACGAACTTGATGCCGATGCCGTCGTCGATGCGCAGGTCCTCGGGCTTGAACACGAGCACGCCGTCCCGGAAGGTGCGGCTCACGAGGCGCTCGGCCTGGTGGTAGTCCTGGGTCATCTCCTCCCGGGAGGAGAGGAGCTGGGAAAGGGGGATGCCGAAGGCGCGCGCCCGCTCCTGGGCCAGGGCCCGGGCCCGCTCGTTGATGGCCCCTGCCAGGCGGTCCGCGACGCGCCGGCTGCACTTCTCCGCGATGCGGCGCAGGCGCTTGATGCGGGCCATGCCGAGGATGGAGCCGTCCTCCCGCAGGCCGAGGATGACGTCCGAGGGCGTGCCGGGGAAGAAGTCCTCGGGGAAGTGCCGGTACAGGTCGAAGAGCTCCTCCTCCCGGGCCGTGGGCTCCGGCGTGCACCGCACGATGGCCTCCCGCAGCTCGTCCTTGCTGGTGAGGCGGCGGAGCGCCACCGGGCCGGGATGGATGGCCTGCTTGATGCCGGTGAGGAGGTCCCGGACCACCGGGGCCGTGATCAGGTTCTCGAAGGTCACCACCTGGGTCAGGAAGCGGCCGTCGTTCCGGTGGGGGCAATCGGCGAACCAGCGGGTGGCCAGCTCGAAGAGTTCCTTCCGGTGGGTGATGCTTGTCAAGTGCATGGGATACCCGGGATCGCCCCCCGATGTTACTCCTGTCCGGCCGACTTGGCGAAAGGAAGGGCGGCACCCCGGGGCCCGCCCCGTCCGGGTCAGGCCGGCTGCTGCTGGCTCATGCAATGCATGGCGCCGAAGCCCCAGATGAAGTCCCCGCTGTAGATGCCCACGACCTCCCGGTCGGGGAAGACCTTGGCGAGGGTGTCCAGGGCGTGGCGGTCGTGGGGGTCGTTGAAGACGGGGCAGAGGACCAGGCCGTTGGCGATGTAGAAGTTGCCGTAGCTGGCGGGAAGCCGCACGCCCCGGTAGTACAGGGGACCGGGCATGGGGAGCTCGATGACCTCCAGGGGGTGCCCGTCCGCGTCGGTGGCGGCCTTCAGGCGGCGCAGGTTCTCCGCCAGGGGCGCATGGTTGGGGTCGTCCTTGCGGGGTTCCACCACCGTGACGACGGTGCGGGGGGCCACGAAGCGGCTCAGGTCGTCCACGTGGCCGTGGGTGTCGTCGCCCTTCACGCCGTCCCCCAGCCAGATGACCTTCCGGATGCCCAGGTGCTCGGCGAAGGCCCGCTCGTACGCGTCCCGGGTCATGCCCGGGTTGCGGACCTGCACGTCGCTGAGGAGGCACTCCTCGGTGGTGAGGAGGGTGCCCCGGCCGTCGGCGTCGATGCTCCCACCCTCCAGGACGAGGGGCTGGTCGCCGCGGCGTCCGCGGATCACGGGGGCCCCGGCCACCTGGGCCATGAAGGGGGCCACCTCCCGGTCCCGCTGCCAGTTGTCGTACTTGGCCCAGGCGTTGAACGTCCAGGCCACGGCCTTCAGCCGGTCGCCGTCCTTCACGAAGGTGCAGCCGGAATCCCGCATCCAGATGCGGTCGGTGGGGCGGATGTGGAAGCGGATGTTCTCCAGGGGCGCGTGGGCGCGGGCGAGGAAGGCCTGGGCCCGGCGCTGGGCGGCCTCGTCCTGGACGAGCAGGTCCACCCGCTCGCGGCGGGCCAGGTGGCGGAGGATCTCCGCGTACACGAAGGGGATGGCGTGGAAGCGCCCGGGCCAGTCCATGCGGTTGTGGGGCCAGGCGAGCCACGTGGCCGCATGGGGCTCCCACTCCCCGGGGAAGCGAAGGTCGGTCATGGCGGCCTCAGTCGATGAAGCGGCGGGGAAGGTCCCCGTAGGCGTCGATGCGCCGGTCGCGGAAGAAGGGCCAGTTGCGGCGCACGTCCTCCAGATGGCGGAGGTCCACCTCGCCGACGAGGATCTCTTCCTTGTCGTGGCTGGCCTCGAGGAGGATGCGGCCGAAGGGGTCGGCGAGGAAGGTGCCGCCCCAGAATTCCAGGCCCTTGCCCGGCGCCGCCTGGCCCCGGATGTCGCCGGTCTCGAAGCCGCAGCGGTTCACGCCGGCCACGTAGATGCCGTTGGCCACCGCGTGGCCCCGCTGGACCGTGCGCCAGGCGTCGTGCTGGGCCTCGCCGAAGGCGGCCTTCTCATCGGGATGCCAGCCGATGGCGGTGGGGTAGAAGAGGATGCTGGCGCCCTGGAGGGCCGTGAGGCGGGCGCCCTCGGGGTACCACTGGTCCCAGCACACGAGGGTGCCCACCTTGCCGAACCGGGTGTCGTGGGCCCGGAAGCCCAGGTCGCCGGGGGTGAAGTAGAACTTCTCGTAGTAGAGGGGATCGTCGGGGATGTGCATCTTGCGGTAGATCCCGGCGATCTCGCCGTCCGCCTCCTGCACCACCATCGTGTTGTGGTAGAGGCCCGGGGCCCGGCGCTCGAAGAGGGAGGAGAGGACGACCACGCCGCGCCGGCGGGCGACCTCCCCCAGGGCCGCCGTCGCGGGGCCGGGGATGGGCTCGGCCAGGTCGAAGAGGGCGGCGTCTTCCCGCTGGCAGAAGTACTGGGTCTGGAAGAGTTCCGGTAGGCAGATCACCTGCGCGCCCCGGGCGGCGGCCTCCTCGACGAAGGCGAGGGCCTTCCGCAGGTTCTCCTCCGGCTCGGGACCGCAGGACATCTGGATGAGACCGACTTTGTAGGACGTGGGGGCCAAGGCAAACCTCGCGAAGCACTCCGAGGATAGCAGGTCGGCTACCCCCGGCCCCCGTCCCCCACCTTGTCCAGCAGGCGGAGCAGGCCGTCCAGGATGGTGAGGGGGTGGGGCGGGCACCCCGGGATGAAGAGGTCCACGGGGAGCCCCATGCCGGGCGCGCCGCAGAGCTGCTCCTCCTGGTCCAGGTAGGGGCCGCCGGAGAGGGCGCAGGCCCCCACGGCGATGACGAGCTTGGGGTCGGGGGTGGCGTCCAGGGTCTTGCGCAGGCCCGCCTCCATGTTGCGGGTGATGGGGCCGCAGATCACGACGGCGTCCGCGTGGCGGGGACTGGCCACCACCTGGATGCCGAAGCGGCCCAGGTCCCAGCCGACGGTGCCCAGCACGTTCACGTCCACCTCGCAGCCGTTGCAGCCGCCGGCGCTGACCACGCGGAGCTTGAGGCTGCGGCCGAAGAGGGCCAGGGCCCGGGCCTCCAGGGCCTCGGCGAGCGCGTACGAGGAGCCTGAGCGGACGACCAAGTCTGCGGACGTGCGCGTGGCCAGGCGGTACTCCCCGCTGAAGACGAGGGCCGTGTCCCGGGGGCAGACGTCCGTGCACTCGGTGCAGAAGAGGCAGCGGCCCAGGTCCACGGCCAGGCCCTCCTCCAGGGTGATGGCCCGGGTGGGGCAGGCCCGGGCGCAGGCGTCGCAGCCGGTGGGGCATTCCTCGGGCCGGAGGACGGGACGGCCCCGGAAGCGGTCCGGCAGGGCCGGGGCCTCCACGGGGAAGCGGTTGGTGCGGTGCCCCTGCCGGAGCCGGGAGGCCAGGATCTTGAGCATCAGAGGTCGAATCCGCAGTAGGAGAGGTTGAAGCTCTTGTTGCACAGGGGGAAGTCGGAGATGCCCTCGCCGCGCAGGGCGAGGGCGAGGCCCGGCCAGTTGCGGAAGGAGGGGTCCACCAGCTTGTGGAAGGCCACGTGGCCGGACCAGTCCGTGGCCAGGAGGTGGGTGACGGCGCCCCGCCAGCCCTCGGTGACCCCCACCGCCAGGTGCTCGGGCGGGAGGCTCGGGGGGGCCGGGACGGCGCAGGGGCCGGCGGGCAGCTCTTCCAGGGCGTCCAGGGCCCAGGCGAGGAAGGCGCAGCTGGCCTGGATCTCCCGCCAGCGCACGCGTGCACGGGCGGCCACATCGCCCAGGTCGTCGCAGGCGGGCTCGATCTCCGCATCCCCGTAGGGCCCGAAGGGGTGGTCGCGCCGCACGTCCAGGGGGATGCCGCAGGCGCGGGCCGGTGGGCCGACGAGGCCCAGATTCTCGGCGTGGGCCCGCAGGACGCGGCCCGTGCCCTCGAGCCGGGCCAGCACGGACGGGGTGGCCCACATCAGCTCCACCGCGTCCCGGGTGCCGGCCTCGGTCGCGATGAGCCGGGCGCGCAGGTCCCGGATCCGGGCCGGCTCCACGTCGAAGCGCACCCCGCCGGGGCGGAAGAGGTCCCGGCCCAGGCGGCTGCCGCAGAGGACGGCCGTCATGTTCAGCCAGTCGCCCCGGAGGCGGCCGCAGTAGCTGGCCGTGGGCAGGAAGCCCACGTCCCCGGCGATGGCGCCAAGGTCGCCGGTGTGGTTGGCCAGGCGCTCCAATTCCAGGGCCAGGCCCCGGATGAGGTTGGCCCGGACGGGCACCTGGAGGCCCGCGAGGCCCTCCATGGCCAGGCAGTAGGCCCAGGCGTGGCCGGCGGTGGTGTCGCCGGCGGCGGTTTCGATGTGCTTGAGGGTGAGGGGATGGGGGCCCCCGGGCAGGGTGCGCTCCAGGCCCCGGTGCTGGTAGCCCAGGCTGATGTCGAGGCTGACCACCGTCTCGCCCACGCACTGGAACCGGAAGTGGCCCGGCTCGATGACGCCGGCGTGGACGGGGCCCACCCCCACCTCGTGGACCTGGCGGCCCTCGATGCGGTGGAAATCCACCACGGCGGGCTCGACCGGATCCGGGCGGCCCCAGGGGTCCTCGGCGGGGGACCACGGGCGGTGGTGCCGCACGGGCCGGAACCACGGGTGCCCGAGGGCCTTCAGGCCGCGCTGCTCGCAGATCTCCCGCTCGAACAGGTGGGCCTCGGGCACGGTCGGCGTGAGGGAGGGGAAGGTCCGGGCGGGGAAGGTGGTGCGCAGGGCCTGGAAGGCCGGGCTGCCGGGGACGGTGAGGAGGGCGAAGCCGGTCATGTCCCGGGCCGCGGCGAGGCAGACGAGTTTCGCGCCGTCGGCGCAGGCGCCGGTCACGGCCTCCTGGAAGGCGGGGAAGGGCAGCCGGGGCACGGCGGCCAGGGGGAGGGCCCCGCCGTTGGGAAGGGTCGCGGGGGTCATGGCCGGCCCTCCGCCAGGGCCGCGGCCCGGGTCAGCAGGTTCATGAGGGGGCCGGGCACCCAGAGCCCCAGCACGAGGGCGAGGAGGAGGGCGCCGGCGATGGGGGCCGTGAGGCCGACGGTGTCCTGGTAGCGGGTCCGCACCGCCGCCGGGTCCGGGTCCCCCTGGAGCACGGGCAGGATGACCGAGCCCATGGCCACGAAGACGCCGGCGAGGAGGGCCAGGAAGAGGGCCCCCGCCAGGACGTGGCCGCCGCCGAGGGCCGCCGAGCCGATGCCGAAGATGGAGGTGAAGGGGGCGAAGGGCGGGGTGCCGGTCACCGCCAGGAAGCCCAGGAGGAAGAACCAGCCCGAGACCGGCAGCCGGCGGATGGCCCCCGTCATCTCCCCCAGGCTCTTGGAGGAGAAGGAGCGGACGATGTTGCCGGAGCCGAGGAAGAGGGCGCTCTTGACCAGGGCGTTGGCCGCCACGTGGAAGAGGGCGAAGAAGACGGCCTTGCCCCCGATGCCCATCCCGAAGGCGAGGATGCCCATGTGCTCCACGCTCGAATAGGCGAGGAGCCGGCGCAGGTCCCCCTGGCGGATCATGAAGGCGCAGGCCCAGGCCATGGAGAGGAGGCCCGCGGCGACGAGCAGCTCCCGGGCGAAGTCCCCCAGGCCGGCGGCGGAGACGATGGCGTACATGCGCAGGAGGGCGAGGAAGGCCATGGTGGTGCCGCCCCCGGCCAGGAGGGTGCCCACGATGCCCGGAGTCTCGCCGTAGGCGTCGGGCTTCCAGGTGTGGAGGGGGGCGAGGCCCATCTTGGTGCCGTAGCCCGCCAGCACGAGCACGAAGCCCGCCTTGAGCCAGGGCGCGGACATGGACGGGGCGTTCGCCACGAGGCGGTCCATCCAGATGGGCTCGCCCATGCCGCCCAGCTGGGCCGCGTAGGCCAGGAAGAAGGTCCCCAGCAGCGCCAGGGCCATGCCCACGCTGCAGATGAGGAGGTACTTCCAGGTGGCCTCCAGGCTGCGCCGGTTCTTGTTGTAGTAGAGGAGGGGCGTGGTGGCCAGGGCCATGGATTCCATGCCCACCCAGAGCACGCCAGGGTGCCGGGCGGTGGCCACCAGGGAGGCCATGGAGAGGAACCCGAGCATGGCCGCGCCGAAGACGCCGAAGTCCCGCTCGGTGCGGAGGGCCAGGTAGGCCGGGGCGTAGCAGGCGCAGATGGTGAAGACGGCGCTCACCACCAGGAGCATCCAGGCTCCCAGGGGATCCAGGCGGAACCAGGCGCCGGGGGAGAGGCGGTGCGCGTGGGCCACGGCCCAGAGGACGAGGCCCAGGTGGAGGAAGGCGGCCACGGGCAGCACCTTCGCGCGGTGCATGCCGGGCCGCATGGACCAGACCAGGGCCGCGGCGAGGAGGGGCACGCAGATGAGGGCGGCGATCATGGCTCAGTCCTTCAGGTGCGCCAGGCGGTGGGTGTCCTGGCTGTCGAAGGCGGTCGTGATGTGGTTGATCACGATCCCCATGACGAAGATGCCGACCACGAGGTCGAGGAGCACCCCGCTCTCCACGAGCAGGGGCATCTCCTTCACCAGCAGGAGGCTGAAGAGGTAGACGCCGTTCTCCAGCACCAGGTAGCCCACCACCTGCAGCAGGGCGCGCTTGCGGGTGGTCAGGAGCAGGAACCCGGTGAAGAGGGCCATGATCGAGGCGGGGACGAACAGGGTGCCCAGGTTCCCCGGCTGCAGGGGCAGGCGCCGCGCCAGCAGGAAGGCCAGGCCCGTGCCGGCGGCGGCCATGATGAGGGTGGCCGTGTAGCCCACGTAGGGCTCGGGCTCCCGCTCCTGGCGCATGCGGTCCTGGGCCCGGTGGAGCATGACGGGGATGAGGACGCCCTTGATGCCCGCCGTGCCCGCCGCCATGAGCAGGGCCAGGAAGGTCCAGTGGGGGTGCATGAGGAGCAGGATGAGGGCCAGCAGGAGCCCCTGGACGGCCGCGAGGCTGATGCACTTGTCGACGCGGTTGCTGGCCACCAGCATGAAGTTGATGAGCATGATCGCGGCGAGCAGGAGGTTCGGGGTCATGGGATCAGGCCTGGAGGAGGAGCAGGAGGAAACCGAAGGTGCCCGAGACCAGGGCGGCGATGAGGGCCTGGGAGACGCGCCGGAGCTTCAGCCGGGCCATGACCGACTCGGTCACGCCCACGGCGGCGGCGAGGAGGACCATGCCGCCGAGGAAGGCGGGCCAGTCGATCCACCAGGGCCCGCGCAGGGGCAGGCACAGCTTGACCACGAGGGCGCCCAGGACCCACAGCTTGAGGCTGGCGCCGTAGAGCACCAGGGCCAGGGGCGGCCCCGAGTGGTCCAGGACCATCACCTCGTGGATCATGGTCAGCTCCAGGTGGGTGTTGGGGTCGTCGAAGGGGATGCGGCAGTTCTCGACGAGGAACACGATGGCCCAGGCGGCCAGGACCAGGGCCAGGGGGCCCCCCGCCAGGCGCCAGCCCTGGCCCGCGGCCGTGAGCATGGGCCCCAGGGAGACCTGGCCCGAAAACCGGGCGAGGGCGGCCAGGCCCATGAAGAGGGCCGTTTCCGCCAGGACGGCGAAGGTGGCCTCCCGGGCGGCCCCCATGCCCTCGAAGGAGGAGCCCGTGTCCAGGGCGGACAGGATCACCAGGAAGCGGGCGGCGCCGAAGAGGTAGGCGAAGACGATGGCGTCCCCGGCGAACCCCAGGGGGGCGCGGGGACCGCCCATGGGCAGGAGGAGGGCGGCGGCCACGGGCACGGCGAGGGAGGCGGCGGGTCCGGCCAGGAAGGCCCGGGTGGTGGTGGCGCTGAACACCGGCTGTTTGCGCAGCAGCTTGGCCAGGTCGAAGTAGAGCTGGAAGACCGGCGGGCCAACCCGCCCCGCGAAGAGGGCCTTCACCTTGTTGATGAGGCCGGGCAGCAGGGGGGCCAGGGCCAGGGTGAGGCCGAGCTGGGCGAGGAGGAGCAGGAGGGTCCGGGTCATGCCAGCGTCCAGGCCAGGAGGGCCACGAGGGTGAGCACCACGTAGAGCAGGTAGATGGGGAGGTGGCCCGCCTGCAGGAAGCGGAGCCGGGAGAGGGCCCAGGCCAGGAAGGCGGCGCCGGGCTTCAGGCCCCGCTCCAGCAGCGTGTCCGGGGCCTGCATCTGGTAGCGGGCGTTGCGGGGGAAGAGCCCCTGGATGCGGGGCAGCCGCTCCACCGGCGCCAGGAGCCAGCGGAAGGCGTCCGTGAGCATCTGGGAGAAGGAGGTGGCGGTGTACTGGATGCGGGCCGTGGGCCGCGCGTAGCCGCAGTCCCAGGTCCCGGCCGTCCGCCCCGGGAGGCGCAGGGCGATGCGCCAGGCGGCCCAGGCCACGGGAAGGGCGGCGGCGGCCACGAAGGACAGGTGCCCCAGGGGCGCGAGGCTGCGCAGGGGCGGCAGGCCGGGGGCCAGGGCCTCCGCGGCCCGCTGGAGGGCGGGCGCCAGGAGCAGGGGGCAGAGACCCAGGAGTAGGCAGACGCCCAGGAGCAGGGTCATGGGGCCGGTCATGGAGGACGGTGGTTCGTGGGCCCGGAGGGCGACCTCGGTGCGGGGTTCGCCCAGGAAGACCACGCCGCAGGCGCGGGTGAAGGTGGCCAGGGCCAGGGCCCCCATGACGGCGAGCCCGGCCAGGATGGCGATGGCGCCGACCCAGCCGCCGGCCTGGAGGCTGTGGAAGGCCCCCAGGTAGAGGAGCCACTCCCCGGCGAAGGCGTTGAGGGGGGGCAGGGCGCTCAGGCCGAAGGCGCCGGCCGTGAAGCACAGGGCCGTGCGGGGCATGGCCCGGGCCAGACCGCCCAGGCGCTCCATGTCGCGGGTCCCCGTGGCGTGCAGGACCGTGCCCGCGCCCATGAAGAGCAGGGGCTTGAGGAGGGCGTGGTTCAGCAGGTGGAAGAGGGCCCCGGCGCCGCCCAGGAGGACGAGGGCGGGCAGGCCCAGGGACTTGCCCGCCAGGGCCAGGCCCAGGCCCAGGGCCACGATGCTCACGTTCTCGATGCTGGAGTAGGCCAGCATCCGCTTGAGGTCCCGCTGGGCCAGGGCGAAGGCCAGGGCCATGACGCCGGAGACGGCGCCCACGCAGGTGAGCAGGCCGCCCCACCACAGGGGGGGATCGGGGAACCAAGCAACCAGACGGATGATGCCCAGGAGGCCCATCTTGAGGAGGAGGCCGGAGAGCATGGCGGACACGTGGCTGGGGGCCGCGGTGTGGGCTCCGGGAAGCCAAACGTGCAAGGGGCCGATGCCGGCCTTGAGGGCGAAGCCGGCCAGGAGGAGCAGGAAGGCCCAGGTGCCCGCCGGGGTCGCGGCGAAGCCCGCCGGCAACGGTCCGAGGGCGAAGGAGCCCGTGGCCCGGGCGAGGAGGGAGAAGCCGGCGAAGAGGAGGAGCACCCCCGTGTGGGAGGCCACCAGGTAGACCCAGCCGGCTTCCCGCACGGCCGCATCCTGGTCGCTGGCCGTGATCATGAGGAAGCCCGTGAGGGCCATGGTCTCCCAGGCGAAGAGGAAGAGGATGGCGTTGGCGGCGGCGGTGAGGGCAATGAGGGAGCCGGCGGCGAGCCCGAAGAAGAACCGGAGCCGGGGCGCGGTGGCCGCGTGGGCCGGCCCGTCCCAGTAGCCCTCGGCGTAGCGGGACAGGCAGGCGGGAACGAGGGCGACGGGGGCGAGGACGAAGGCGCCCAGGGGATCGCCCCCCAGGGCGAGGCGGGCGCCGGGGAGGGCCCAGCCCAGGTCCAGGCGCCAGCCCTGGCCGGCGTAGAGGACGCCGCCGGAGACCGCCAGGCCGGCCAGGGCCGCCGCCGCGAGCATGCCCGTGGCGATCCGGCCGCCCTGGCGCGCCCCCAGCAGGCCCGGGACGCCCGAGAGGGTGGCCAGGAGCAGGGCACAAATGTACAGGCAGGGAAGCAGCATGGAACCGCCGAAGCCGGCCCCAGGGCCAAGCGTGAGCGCGAAGGTCCTTCCAGGGGTCGTGGACCCAGTCTATCAGGTCGGAGGCCGCGGGTTGGCGGCGGCGCCCGTTGCGCCCAGAATGGGGAATGCCCGATCGCCGCGTCCGCCGTTCTCCGTCCCGGAGGCGGCCATGAGTCCCCATCGTCCCCCGCGCCGCATCCAGCGGCCCCGGCGCTACCTGCGGGTCGCCCGGAAGCGGACGCTCCACTTCCTCCAGGGCCACCTGGACCCCCGGGAGCTGCCGGAGAACCTGGGCAAGGCCCTGGGCAAGACGCTGGACCTGCTCCCCCTGGACGCCGAACTCCTCACGCGCCAGGGCACGGACCGGAGCCAGGCCCTGAACCGCCAGCTGGCCTGGTCCATGGCCTTCATCGCCGGCGCCGTGAACGCGGGCGGCTTCCTGGCCGTGAAGACCTACACCTCCCACATGTCGGGCAACGTCTCCAAGCTCGCCGACGAGCTGGCCCTGGGCCGCATGCGCCTGGCCTGGGGGGCCGCGGAGATCATCCTCTGCTTCCTCCTGGGGGCCTTCACGGCCGGAACCCTCATCAACCTCGGCCGGCGCATGAAGTTCCGCAGCCCCTACGCCCTCAACCTCACCCTGGAGGCCGGCCTGATGCTCGTCTTCGGGCTCATGGGCGCCACCCTCAGCCACCGCCGGGAGTTCTTCCTGCCTGCCACGACGGTGCTGCTGAGCTTCATGATGGGCATGCACAACTCCGTGGTGACCTCCATCTCCAACGCCGAGGTGCGGACCTCCCACATGACCGGCAACCTCACGGATTTCGGCATCGAGCTGAGCCGCCTGGTCTATCCCAACGTCTTCCACCGCCGCGGCGTGGACCCCATCAAGGCCAACCGCAGCCGCCTCAAGCTCCACGGCCTGCTCCTGGCGAGCTTCTTCGGGGGCGGGGTGGCCGGGGCCGTGGGCTTCAAGCACGTGGGGTTCAAGGTGACGATCTTCCTCGCCCTCTTCCTCCTGGCCCTGGCGATCCGGCCCCTGGTCCGGGACCTGCGGGTCCGCCTGCGGGCCATGGGCGGCCTCCCCGACTACACCAACGCCCGCGCCCTGGCCCGGGACCTGGTCATCCGCGGCCGCCGCTGAGGCCGGCCCGGCATCGAGGGGCAGGCGCGGCTGCCGCCCGATGCCGGGGCCTTCGTTCCGTTCACGAGCAGATGGCCTTCCGGGCCACGGCCAGTTCGGCGTTGAGGATGGAGCCGCCGGCGGCGCCGCGCTCGGTGTTGTGGCCGAGGAGGGCGAACTTGATGCCCAGGACGGGGCAGGGGCGGACCCGGCCCACGTGCACGGACATGCCGCCGTCCATCTCCACGTCCCGGCGGACCTGGGGGCGGTTCTCGGCGGTGTGGACGCGCACGGCGACGGCGGGGGCGCTGGGCAGGCCCAGCTGCTGGGGCAGGGGCTTCCAGGCCGCCAGCACCTCCCGCACCTGGTCGGGGGTGGGGTCGCCCTTGAGCTTCACGCTGACGCTCTCGGAGTGGCCCTCGAGCACGGGCACCCGCCAGCAGAGGGCGGAGACCGTCATGGGATCGGAGACGGCGAGGCCGTTCTCCACCTGCCCCAGGAGGCGGCCCGTCTCGACCTCCACCTTCTCCTCCTCGTTCCGGATGTGGGGGAGGACGTTGCCCATGATGTCCAGGCTGGCCACGCCGGGGTAGCCGGCGCCGCTCACGGCCTGCATGGAGGTCATGAGGACCGTCTCCACGCCGAAGGCCTCGTGGAGGGGCGCCAGGGCCATGACGAGGACGGTGGTGGTGCAGTTGGGGTTGGTGAGGATGGAGCCCTTCCAGCCGCGCCGCTGGCGCTGGGTGGGGAGAAGGGCCAGGTGGCCGGGGTTCACCTCGGGCACCAGGAGGGGCACGTCCAGGTCCATGCGGTAGGTGGCGGCGTTGCTGAAGACGTGGACGCCGGCCGCGGCGAAGGCGGGCTCGATGTCCTTGGCGGGACCGCTGTCCAGGGCGCTGAACGCCACGGCGCAGGCGGCCTTCTCCGGCTCGGAGGGGAGCAGGACGCGGTCGCCGAGACCCCCGTAGGGCTCGCCGTCCAGGCGCCATTCGCAGGCCTCCCGGTAGGTCTTGCCGGCGCTGCGGTCGCTCGCGGTGAGGGCGGCGATCTCGAACATGGGGTGATCGGCGAGGCGGCGCACGAAGCGCTGCCCCACCACGCCGGTGGCGCCGAGGACTGCGACGGGAATCCTGCTCATGGGTGCTCCTGGAGGAAATGCAGGGCGAGGCGGAGGTTCAGGTCCGCGCCGGCCCCTAGGTCGGTGAAGGTCAGATGTTCGTCGGCCGTGTGGGCCACGGTGATGGAGCCCGGGCCCGCGAGCGCCACGGCGCCGGTGGGGGCCAGGGCCCGGAGGACGGGGGCGTCGGACCCGAAGGGCACCGGCGCCATGGGGAAGCCGGGCAGGGCCGGGAAGAGGCAGGGGGCCTCGTCCACCTGCACCTCCACCTCGGAGCCCGCCGGGCCCAGGGCGGCGACGGCCTCGGCGAAGGCCGAGCCGGGCACGGTGCGGATGTTGAGGAGGGCTTCGGCGCGGTCGGGCACGATGTTGACGGCCTCGCCGCCCCGGATGACGCCCAGGTTCCAGACCTCGGGGCCCAGGTCGGGGTGCCGGCCCGGGGCCAGGGCGCGGATCCCGCCGATCCAGTCCACCAGGTCCAGCACGGCGCTGTGGCCCCGCTCGGGGCTGCCGCCGTGGGCGGCCCGGCCCCGGCAGCCCAGGCGCAGGTTCCGGACGCCCCGCTGGCCCGCGGCCACCTGGAGCTCCGTGGGCTCGCCGTTGATGACGGCCCGGCAGGACGGGAAGCGGTCCTGCCAGTCCCGGAGGGCCTGCTGGGCGCCGACGCTGTCCGTCTCCTCCCCGGCCACGCCCAGCCAGGCCACGCCCCGGTCGCGGAGGCGGGCGGCGGCCAGGAGCTGGGCCACGATCTGGCCCTTGGCGTCGCAGGCGCCCCGGCCGTGGAGGGCCCCCGCTTCGCGCCGGGGGGGGATGAAGGGGGGCACCGTGTCCAGGTGGGTGCTGAAGAGGATGCGGGGCTCCCCCCAGGTGGCGAGGACGTTGCACCGCCCCGGCGCGAAGGGGGCCACGTCCACCCGGGCGCCCAGGGCCTCGAGGAGGGGCCGGAGCACCGGGAGCAGGGCGGCCTCCTGGCCCGTGGTGGTGTCCACGGCGCAGAGGGCCTCCAGGACGAGATCCGGCTGGGCCAGGGGATCGACAGGTCGAACGTCCATCCTCAAGCTTCCCACACTTCCCGGGGAACGGGATGGGACAGGAAGGGGGCCATGGCCTCGGTGAAGCCGTAGGCGCCCGCCATGCCCAGGGCCACGAGGTCACCCGGGACCAGCTCCGGCAGCGCCACGTCGCCCAGGCGGTCCAGGCTGGTGCACAGGGGCCCGGCGAGGGTGGCGGGGCGCAGGGGGCCGGACTTGCCGACGGCCCGGGCGGGAAAGGGCTGGCCGGTGAGGAGGGGCCGGAGCAGGTGATTGACGCCCCCCTCCAGGATCGCGAAGCGCACCCCGCGGCTCTCCTTCACCCGGGTGACCCGGGCCAGGTAGACGCCCGCCGGGCCCGCGAGATAGCGGCCCGGCTCCAGCACGAGCTGGCCCGTGAACCAGGGGTGGGCCCCCAGGAGGGTCTCCAGGCCCCGGCCCAGGGCCTCCACGTCCAGCTCCGCCTCGCCCTCGGCGTAGGGGATCCCCAGGCCTCCGCCCAGGTCCACCTGTTCCAGGGGGACGCCGAGCCGCGCCTGCAGGTCCCGGGCCATGGCCAGGACGTGGGCGTGGGTGGCCAGGAGGCGGGAGGCGTCCCGCTCGTTGCTGGCCGCGAACACGTGCAGGCCGCGGATGGCCACGCGCCGCAGGCCCTGGGCCCGCGCGAGCAGGGCGGGCAGGTCCTCCTCGTCCACCCCGAAGGCGGAGGGCCCGGTGCCGCCGATGATGCGGCTGGCCTCCTCCACCCCGGCGGCGGGGTGCACCCGCAGGTTCACGGCCACGGGGCCCGTGGCGAAGCGCTCCAGGCGCTCCAGGTCCTCCCAGCCCTCGGCCTGGATGCGGACGCCCAGCTCCAGGGCCAGGCGCAGCTCCTCATCCCGCTTGCCGGGCCCGGCGTAGAAGATGCGGCCCGGGGCCAGGTCCCGCACCCGGGCCAGCTCCCCGGCCGAGGCGCAGTCGAAGGCCGCGCCCAGGGCCGCGAAACGGGCCAGGAGTTCGGGGTGGGGATTGGCCTTCACCGCGTAGGCGAGGCGGACCCGGGCCGGCAGGGCGGCCCGGAGCCGCCGGTACTGGGCCTCGGCCGCGCCGAGGCTGTAGGCGAAGAGCGGCGTGCCCCCCTCCGCGAGGCGGAGCAGGGCGGCGTCGTCCAGGCTGAAGAGGTTCATGCGGTCCTCCAGAAGGGCGCGAGGCGCGCCACGCCTTCCCGGATGCGCCCGGGGTCGCCCGCGTAGCTGATGCGGACGTGGCCGCGCCCCCGTTCCCCGAAGGCGTGGCCGGGCACGACGATGACCCGGCCCTCGTCCCGGAGGCGGAGGCAGAAGGCCATGGGATCGGCGCCCGGCGGCAGGGGCTGCCAGTGGTAGAAGCCTCCGGCGCCCGGCGCGGGGGCCGCGCCGAAGGCCTCCGCCCAGGCGCCGGAGAAGGCCTCCCACCGGACCTGGAGGTGGGCCCGGGCCTCCGCGAGCACGGCGCCGGAGGCCCGGAGCAGGGCCAGGGCGGCCAGCTGGGACGTGCGGGCCGGCGCGGTGACCATGTAGGCGTGGACGAGCCGGGCCGGCGCCAGCAGCTCGGGCGCGCCGAGGGCCCAGCCCACCCGCAGGCCGGGGGCCCCCCAGGCCTTGCTGACGGAGCCCAGGACGACGCCCCCCGCCGTCACGTCCCGCAGGCCCGGGGCGCGCGGCCCCAGGTGCAGGTCCCGGTAGACCTCGTCCGAGACGAGGAGGACGCCCCGGGCTTCGCAGGCGGCGGCGACCGCGGCCAGGGCCTCCCGGGAGGCGCCGGCCCCGGTGGGGTTGCCGGGGTGGTTGACGAGGGCGAGCCGGGCCCGGGGGGCGCGGTCCAGGGCCTCCGCGAAGGCGCCGGGGTCCAGCGAGAAGTCCGGGGCGAGGGCGTAGGGGACGGGGACGGCCCCGGCCATCCGCGCGAGGGCGGGGTAGGCCAGGAAGCCCGGATCGGGGACGAGCACCTCGTCCCCGGGGCCCGCCCAGGCCTGGACGAGGGCGAAGAGGGCGCCCTGGCTCCCGCAGGCCAGGAGCACGCGGGCCGCGGGCTCGCCGTGGAAGGCCCCGACGGCCTCCTGGAGTTCGGGAAGGCCCGCGTTGGGGCCGTAGGCGCAGGGTCCCGCCACCGAGGCCAGGGCCTCGGCGGCCGGGGCCGGCAGGTCCCAGCCCGGCTCCCCCAGGCCCATGGGGACGGCGTCGGCGGGGGCGCCCTCCGCGATGGCGCGGATGGGGCTGGGCCGGAGGTGGGAGAGCCGGTCGGCGGGGGCCGGTCCGGCGCCGGTCCCGCTCATCGCAGGGCCTCCTCGAGGGCCGTGGCGGCGTCGGTGCGCGCGTCGCGGTACTTGACGATGCAGGGCGCGCTCACGCAGAGGCGGCGGTTGAGGGCGAAGGCCCCGGGCCCGGGCCGGGAGCCGGGGACCACGACGGCGCCCTCGGGCACCACGCGGCTCAGCTCCCGCTCGTTCACCAGGTCGAAGATCCGGGTGGAGGCCGTGAGGAGGACCCCGGGGGCCAGGACGGCCCGGCGGGAGACGACCACCCCCTCGAAGAGGCCGCAGAGGCCGCCCACGAAGGCCTCGTCCTCCACCACCACGGGGAGGGCCCCCGCCGGTTCGAGGACGCCGCCCACCTGGACGCCGGCGGACAGGTGGACGCGCTTGCCCACCTGGGCGCAGCTGCCCACCAGGGCGTGGCTGTCCACCATGCTGCCCTCGTCCACGAAGGCCCCCACGTTGACGTAGGCGGGGGGCATGATCACCACCCCCTTGGCCACGTGGGCGCCTCGCCGCACGGCGGATCCGCCGGGCACGAGCCGGACGCCGTCCTCCAGGGCGAGGGCGCGGGGCGGGAAGGCCTCGCGGTCGAAGCTGGGCCCGGGCCAGCCGGGGATCTCCCGGGTGGCGGAAACGCGGAAGCCGGCGAGGATGGCGGTCTTGACCCAGGGGTTGGCCCGCCAGGTCCCGTCCTCGGATCGTTCGGCCGCACGGACCGTTCCGGCCTCCAGGGCATCCAGGAAGGCGGGGAAGACCCCGGGGAGGTCCGGGTCGGCCAGGATCGCCTCCAGGGGCCGGTCATAGAAGGCGCGCAGGCCGGTCACGCGGCACCTCCCGCGGGCAGCAGGCTGGCCAGCCGATCCCGGGTGGCCTGGGAGGCGGACGTGAGGGGGAGGCGAAGGGTGCTGCCGCAGAGGCCCAGGCGCTCGAGGGCCGCCTTGAGGGGGATGGGGTTGCTCTCCGCGAAGAGGGCGTCCATGAGGGGGAGGAGGGCCTGGTGGAGGGCGATGGCCTCGGCGCGGCGCCCCTCGAGGGCGGCCCGGACGAGGGCGGCGGTCTCCCGCGGCACGGCGTTGCCGAGCACGCTCACCAGGCCCGAGGCGCCCACGGCGATGGAGGGGAGGGCCAGGTTGTCGTCGCCGGAGAGGAGGATCTTCCCCGGCGGCAGGGTGCGGGCGATCTCGGCGATCTGGGCCAGGTTGCCGCTGGACTCCTTCACGGCGGCCACCTGGGGGTTCTCCCAGAGGCCCGCGAGGGCGGCCGGGGTCAGGTTGAGCCCCGTCCGGCCCGGCACGTTGTAGGCGATGAGGGGCAGGCCGGGGGCGGCCCAGGCCACGGCCTCGTAGTGGGCCCGGAGGCCTTCGGGGGTGGGCTTGTTGTAGTAGGGCGTCACCACGAGGGCGCCCCGGGCGCCCTGGGCCTGGGCGCGGCGGGTCCACTCGGCTGTCTGTCGGGTGGCGTTGGAGCCGGTGCCCACGACGACGCCCATGGGGCCCGCCGACTCCAGGCAGGCCTCCACCAGCGCGTCCCGCTCGGGGTCGAGGATGGTGGCGGCCTCGCCGGTGGATCCGAGGACGACGACGCCGTCGGCGCCGCCGGCGGCCACGTGGCGCACCAGGCGCCGGAAGGCGGGGAGATCGACGTCCCCGGTGGAGGTGAAGGGGGTGGCGAGGGCCACCCAGAGGCCGGTGAAGGTCATGACAGGTCTCCGAAGAGGGGGTCGAGGGTTTCGGCCGCGCAGGCGTCGAAGGTGTGGAGCCCCTTCCGCCCCTTCAGCCAGCGCGCCGCGCGGAGGGCGCCCTGGGCGAAGACCAGGCGGCTCCGGGCCTGGTGGGTGAGGGTGAGGGTCTCCGCGGGGCCGTCCAGGCCCACGGTGTGGGTGCCGAACTCGGCGCCGGCGCGGAGGACGGCGAGGCTGAGCTGGTGGGGGGCGGCCGTCCCCGAGGTGGTCTCCGTCTTGCGGGGGCAGCCTTCCATGAGGGCGGCCGCGAGGCGGCGCGCGGTGCCGCTGGGCGCGTCGGCCTTGAGGCGGTGGTGATGGTCGAGGAGGTAGGGGTCCAGCTCCGGATCCAGGGCCGCGAAGCGCCCCAGGACCTTGGCGAGGCGGGCCATGAGGGCCACGGCCAGGCTGAAGTTGGGGGCCGTGAGCACGCCGATGCGGTCCCCGACCCGGGCCGCCAGGTCCGGGAGCTCCCAGCCCGTGGCGCCGATGACGAGGCCGCTGCCCGTGGCCAGGGCCCATTCCAGGTGCGCGGGCACGGCCGCGGCGGTGCTGGCGTCCAGGGCCACGTCCACCGGGGGCGGGTCGGCGGGGCCGTCCACGGTCCAGACCACCTCCAGGTCCGGCGCGGCGGCCGCCGCCTGGGCGATGGCGGCGCCGAGGCGCCCCTGGCCGAAGATGCCGATCGTCGTTCGGACCGCGCTCATGCCAGCCCCCCTTCGATGAGGGCGCCGTGGAGGCGCTTCACGGCCTCCTTCGCGTCCTCCTGCCGGACCACGATGCTGAGGTTGATCTCGTTGGCGCCCATGCTGATCATCTCCACGTTCACGTCCCGGAGCGCCCCGAAGGCCAGGCCCGTGATGCCCGCGGTGTGCTTGAGGCGCTCCCCCACGACCGCCACGATGGCGCGGCCCGTCGCGATGCCCACGGTGGCGAAGGTCTCCAGGTCCGCCACGAGCGGCCCGAGCGGGGCGTCCCCCTCCACCGTGAGGGAGACGCTCACCTCGGCGGTGGAGATGAGGTCCACGCTCACCTTGTGGCGGGCGAAGACGTCGAAGAGCTTGGCGAGGAAGCCGCTCTGGTTGAGCATGCGCGCCGAGGCCACGGTCAGGACCGAGACGGGCCCCCGGTGGGCCAGGGCGGTGACGGGGCGGCCCGTGCGCACCTCGGCGGTGATGGTGGTGAAGCGCCCCTGGGGGCGCCGGGCGTGGCGCACCGTCACCGGGATGCCCTTCTCCACCGCCGGCTGGATGGTGGCGGGGTGGAGCACCTTGGCGCCGAAGGCGGCCAGCTCCGCGGCCTCCGCGAACCCCAGCTCGGCGATGGGCTGGGCCGCCGTGACGATGCGGGGGTCGGCGGTGAGCACCCCCTCCACGTCGGTCCAGATCTGGATGTCCTCCGCCCCGAGGGCGGCCCCGAAGAGGGCGGCGCTGAAGTCGCTGCCGCCCCGGCCGAGGGTCGTGGTGAGGCCCTGGGGCGTGGCGCCGATGTAGCCCTGGGTGACGACGATGCGGCCCGGGCCCAGCTGGGGGGCCAGGAGCTCGGCACAGCGCGCCTCCAGGTCCGGCAGGGGGCGGGCGCAGCCGAAGACGGCGTCCGTGTGCAGGACGGTCCTGGCGTCCACCCAGGCCGCCCCGGCGAAGGCGGCGAAGATCCGGGTGCTGAGCCGCTCCCCGAGGCTGGCGATGGCGTCCATGCTGCGGGGCGAGAGCTCCCGGAGGAGGGCCACGCCCCGGAGGAGGAGGTCCAGTTCGCGGCCGAGGTCGTCCAGGGCGGCCTGGAGGCTGGCGGGGACCCCCGCGGGCAGCAGGTCCTGGGCGATGCCCCGGTGCCGGTCCAGCAGGGCGGCGTGGAGCTCCAGGGCCCCGGCCAGGTCACCCTGCTCGGCGCGGGTGGCGGCCTCGAAGAGGGCGTCGGTGGTCCGGGCCGTGGCCGACAGGACGATGAGGGGGGCGCGGTCCGCCGCCGCGCGGGCCAGGGCGGCCACCTCCCGCATGGCCGAAGCGTCCTGGACGGAGGTGCCGCCGAACTTCATGACGATCATCGGGCACCTCCGGGAAGGGCCTGGTCGTTCCTTGGGGTGGGGTGGGTTTCCATAGGGCTCTCCATGCATCCGGATGAAGACCCTTGACCCCTTCCCGGCCAGCCGGCCGGGTCGTCGTCCTCAGGCACTCCGTGGAGGGGTCGCCTCCACGACAGCCGCCGGGTATTAGCCCGTACGTCCAGGGGTTGGCGCAAATGGGGCGCTTCCCCTTCGGCGATCCTCCCCTTTCGGGCGAGATCACCGGGGCCATCCCCCTCCCTCGCCGTACTGATGGGGATCGCTCCTCCATCGGTCCGACCACGGTGGCACATTTCCGGGCGGCATGCAACATACTTGAAGCATGTCCAAGGCCCCCTCCACCGCCGCCACCCGCCTTTTGAAGGAGCGCAAGATCCCCTATGCGGAGCACTTGTACCCCTACGAAGACCACGGGGGCACGGCCGTGGCGGCCCGGACCCTGGGCGTCGACGAGCACGCTGTCATCAAGACCCTGATCCTGGAGGACGAGGGGGGCAAGCCCCTGGTCGTCCTCATGCACGGCGACCGGGAGGTGAGCACGAAGGCTCTCGCCCGGCAAATCGGCTGCAAAACCGTGCAGATCTGCAAGCCGGAGGTGGCCCAGAAGCACTCGGGCTACCTGGTGGGAGGCACCAGCCCCCTGGGCACCCGGAAGGCCATGCCCGTCTACGTGGAAGCCTCGATCCTCGCCCTGGACCGGGCCTGGATCAACGGCGGGAGCCGGGGTTTCCTCGTGGGCGTCGCCCCCGCGGACCTGGCGCAGGTCCTGCCCCTCGTCCGGGTCGAAGCGGCCCTCGCGTAGGCGAGGGCGGGGTGAACCTCCGGGCGCTCCGTCGTGGCGGGGCGGCCAGGACCGGACGCCCCATCCCGGACGCGGCGTCAGGCCAGGGCCGGCAGGAGGATGCGCACCGCCGTACCGCCCTCGGGGGGGCAGTCCAACTGCAGGGAGCCCCCATGGGCCAGGGCGGTCTCCCGGGCCCGGGTGAGGCCGAGGCCACCGCGCTGGGCGTCGGGGCCGGTGGTGAAGAAGGGCTCCAGGACCCGCTCCCGGAGGGCCGGGGGAATGCCGGGGCCCTCGTCCTGCACCTCGAGGATCACCCGGGTGCGCATGGGGCCGGGCAAGCTTCCGGGCCGGTGGGCCCGGGGGAAGAGGAGGCGGGTGGCGAGGCGGATGGGGCCCCGTCCCCCCATGGCCTCCCGGGCGTTCTCCACGAGGGCCCCCAGGGCCGCGCGCATCTGGGCCGGGTCCAGGGCGACGGGCGGCAGGTTGCCGGCGGGCTGGAAGCTCACGGGGCACTCCGGCCCGGCCAGGATCCGGGCCATGGGCAGGAACCGCTCCATGAACAGATCGGGATCCAGAGGCTGGGCGGCGGGCAGGTCCTGGGCGGCCAGGTCCCGGGCCTGGGCGAGGGTGGCGGCCGCGGTCTCGAGCAGGTTCGTGGCCCGGTCCAGGGCGGCGGGTTCGGCCTTGCCGCTCCGCAGCTCCCGGAGGGCCTCCAGGGCATCCTGGAGGGGGCCGAGGGTACGCCAGGCGAGGGCCTGGGTGGCGAGGCGGGCGCCGGCCATCTGGCGGCGCTCCAGCTCCCGGTCCCGGCGCCAGGCCTCCTCGACGATCTCCTGGATGGAGCCCCGGTAGCCCTCCATGCCGCGATCCACGCTCCACCGGGTCCAGACCCAGCTCCCGTCCCGGCGCCGCATGCGGGCGCTGAACCCCACGTTGAGGCTGCGCTCCAGGGCCTCCTGGAAGAAGCGCACGTCGTCGGGGTGGAGGAGGGCCACCAGGTCCGCCAGGTCCTCGGGCGCCTTCTCCAGGCCGAGGATGCCCGGGCCGGCGTCGGGCATGATCACCCGCTCCCCCTGCAGCACCCAGGGCACGATGCGGGCCGCCAGGGCCGCCGCGGTGAAGGCGGAGCGGCCTCCGCCGACGCCCTTCAGCAGCTCCTGGGGGGTCTCCCGGGGCGCGGCCTCCTGGAAGCTGAGCACGCGGCCCACGGTCTCCGGGCCGATCTTGTGGGGCCGGCTGGATTCGCGGATGGTGCGGTTCCCGGGCAGGGCCAGGACGCCGCCGGCCTCCCGATCCGACTGGTTCTTGAGCAGGCGGACCTCCTCCAGCAGGGCGCTGGCGTCGCCGAACTGGCCGTCCAGGTACTGCACCACCCCGTCCAGCTGCATGGGGGCCATGACGAACTCGGGGATGCCGCACATGGACAGGAACTTGCGGTTGTAGGCCGAGATCCGGCCCGCGAGGTCGACGACGAGGATGCCCTCGGAGGTGCTCTCCAGGGCCGCCCGCAGGAGGGCCGCGACCCGCGCGTGGGAGGCCTCGGCCGCCTTGCGCGCGGCGGCCTCCCGCGCCTCCTCCAGGGCCCGGCTCACGACGGGGGCCAGGCGCGGCAGGTTGGTCTTGAGCACGTAGTCGGTGGCGCCCCGGCGGAGGCACTCCACGGCCCGCTCGTCGCCGATGTGGCCCGACAGGAAGATGAAGGGCAGGTCGGGGGCCGTGCGGCGCGCGATCTCCAGCGCCTCGTCCCCGCCGATGTCCGGCAGGCTGTAGTCCACCAGGAGGACGTCGTAGTTCCAGGGGTCCTGGAGGGCGGAAAGGTAGGCGTCCCGCCCATTCACCCAGGCCAGGTCGCAGTCGACATAATCGGAGGCCAGCGTGGCCTTCACCAGCTCCACGTCCAGGGGCTGGTCCTCCAGGTACAGGATGCGGGTGGGCCGGTTCATGGCGTCCCTCCAGAGAGACCGCCCAGGCGGGAGGCGATGGCGGGGTCCTGGGGACCCCGCAGGGCCGCGCGCGCGAAAACGCGGGCGGCAGGCAGGAGGCTCTGGCGGCGGCCGGGTTCGCGCTCCATGCGCCGCAGGAGGGCGAGGGCCTTGACCGCGCTGGGGCCCGGGGCCGCGGGGAAGGCGCGCAGGGCCTCGCCGGCGGCGGCCTCCGCGGCGTCCAGGCTGGGGCGGTCGTCCAGGCCCTGGGCCCGTTCATAGTCGGCCCGGGCCAGCCAGAGGCGGGCTTCCGATTCCCGGTCCCGCCAGCTGTTCCGGGCCTGCTTCAACCGCTCCAGGCCGTCCTCCAGGGTCGGGCGGGGATCCCGGCCCTGGCCGGCCTCCAGGCTCGCCTTGAGCAGGAGGGCCCCGGTCAGGTGGTCCCTCAGGAAGAAGGGCCCGGATTCGGCGGTGCGCAGGGCCTCCACGAGGGGCGGCCAGGGATCGCGGCCCCGGCGCACGGCGAACTGGGCCTGGGTGAGGTGGAGCAGCATGCGCTGGGCCCGGGTGCGGGGGCGGCCGTCCTCCTTCATCCGGGTGTCCGCATAGGCGAGGGCCGCCTCGACTTCGGGGCCCGGGTCCTCGCCGCGCAGGAGGAGCCGCCGCGCCTGGAGGACGTGGCCCGCCAGGAAATCCTCCTGCAGGTCCGGGTCGGAGGGGTCCAGGCGGAGCCCCTGGTGGACCCAGCCGTGGATGAGGGCGAGGCCCTCGTCGGTGGGTCGCCCCTCCTCCAGGAGGAATTCGGTTTGGGCCAGGGCGGCCCGGGCGAGGGCATGGCTGTACTTGGCACCGCTGGGCCAGCTGGCGGCGCTCTGCCGGGCCAGGGCTACCGCCTGGGCGAAGGCCTCCCCGGCGCCGTCCGGATCCCCCGCCCGGTACCGTTGGCGCCCCAGGGCGCAGAACAGGTGGGACGCCCAGCCCTGCGGCGCCCGGATCGCTCCGTCGGGGATCAACGGCAGGGTCTGGACGGCCGCCGCCAGGTCCCGCTGCTCCGCGTGGCGGATCAGGGTCCGCAGGGGATCCAGGGAGCTGACCGGCACGGGCTCGTCCGCCGGAACCAGCCCCGGGGCCGCGGCGTCCAGCCCCTCAAGGAGGGCGCCCAGGCGGGCCTCGTTCACTTGCCGCTGGAAGGCCTCATCCATATCGCCGGGCCGCCGGGCCTGCTGGAAGGCCTGGGCCGCGCCGCGGTAATCCCCCAGCGCCATCCGGTACCGGCCCACGGCGTACCACCCCGCCCGCAGGAAGGGGTCCCTGGCGCCGGGCATGCGGCGCAGGAGCGCCTCCAGGCGCGCCTTCACGTGGGCCCGGGCGGGTCGCATGTCATGGGGGGGCAGGGCCTCCTCGGCGTGGAAGGCGTCGACGGCCCCCTCCATCTCCCGGAGCGTCGTCACGCTCTGATCGTGGGCGGCGAGGAGGGCGCGGCGGTCCGCCCAGTGGAGGGCCGCGGCCACGGTCGTGACGGCCAGGAGGGTGGAGGCGGCCGCGGCCAGGACGATCCGCCCATGGCGGGGCAGGCGGGACAAACCGGGCCGCCGGTTGGGTACCCAGGCCTGGACCGGCTCCCGGTGCTGGAAACGCCACAGGTCCTCGGCCAGGGCGGCGGCCGTGGGGTAGCGCCGGGCGGGGTCCCGGGCGAGGCAGGTGCGCAGGATGAGCTCCAGGTCCCGGGGCAGCCCGGTCTTCGTCCGGCGGGAGTCCCGGAGGCCCGGCGGGGGTGGGGGCACGCCGACGAGGCAATAGTAGAGGGTGCCCCCGAGGGCGTACACATCCGTGGGCGGGCCGACCTGCTCCCGGGCCCCTTCCAGCTGCTCCGGGGCCATGTAGGCGGGGGTGCCGAGAACGGTCTGGCTCTGGGTCAGGGCCGGCTCGTCCATGGACACGGCCAGGCCGAAGTCGCAGATGTAGGGGATCCATCGCCCGTCCGCATGGCGTTCCAGGAGGATGTTGGAGGGCTTCAGGTCCCGGTGGATCAGGTGGACGCGGTGGGCCGCGTGGACCGCCTCGGCCACCTGGGCGAGGATCCCCACGACCTCCGGGACGCTCAGCTGGCGAGCCACCTGTTCCAGGTTCGGGCCCCGGATGAGCTGCATGGCGATGCGCAGGTTGGCGTCCGACGACTCGATGTCGTAGATCCTGCAGATGTTGGGGTGGACGACCCGGGCCTGGATCTGGGCCTCGTGGACGAAGCGGATCATGGCCGTGGGGTCCAGGTCCCGCAGGTTCTTCAGGGCCACCGTCCGGCAGAGGACCACGTCCCAGGCCTCCAGCACTTCGCCCATCCCCCCCTTGCCGAGCAGGGGGCCCCGCACGTAGCGGCCCTCCCGGGGCAACTCAGGGCGAAGCCAGGGGGGCTGATTCGGCGTCCGGGACATTCCGTGTGGGGACCTCAGGCCGGGCAAAGGGTGTAAAGACGTGTTTACGGTCCAACTATACTGCCGATCCAGGCGTTCGAATATAAATTACTTTTGAAGTCGACTCGGAAAATGTCGACGCCCGGGTAAACAATCGCCTCAGATTTTGATGTGTTCAATGTTACGCGCCAAGTCTGATTAAAAAATGGGGAGAGTATATAAACACTGAATAAATCCTGGAGCCCCGGGTGCCCGCGGCAAAAAAAACCGGACAGCTGGGAGCTGTCCGGTTCTCCTGGAGGCCGGCGGGTGCCGGGTCCGGCCTACTTCTCGTCGGGGTCGCCGTGGGTGGGCAGGCCCTCCATCGGCTCGAGGGGGTGCTCCTCGTGCTGGTGGTGGGGGGTGATCTTGCCGTCGAGGAAGGCCCAGTTGACCGGGTAGACCTCGGGGTCCAGGAACACGAAGTAGAAGTGCCAGACGATGATGGCGAGGGTGGCCAGGATCGCCTCGTAGTAGTGGACGGTGATGGAGACGTCGACGATCCAGCGGGGCATCCAGCGGGTGAAGTACATCTTGAACCAGATGAGTCCGCCCGTGGCGCCCATCAGGATCGTGCCCCACACCACGGCCCAGTACTCCATCTTCTCGGGGTAGCCGAAGCGCTTGAACTGGGGCTTGGGGGAGCCGGGCACGAGGAGGTACTTGAACTGGGCCAGGATGTCCGTGGCGTCCTTCAGTTCGGGGAGCATGTCCTTCACGAACTTCCGGCCGTCGCGGGTGAAGATGTAGAACAGGTGGATGAAGCCGCCGGTGATCATCACCACGGCCGCGACGCGGTGGCCGATGCGGCGGACCACCTCGCTGGAGCCCATGCACCAGCCCAGCCAGCTGTTGGGGTACTTCAGGGCGAAGCCGCTGACCACGAGGAAGATGAAGCTGGAGGCCAGCATCAGGTGCTGGATGCGGGCCGCGACGTTCATGCGGACGACAGTGCGGTTGGGATCGCGCAGGGAGGCCATGGCCTTCCGGCGGAGGAGCAGGAAGTTGTGGACGGCCATGAAGCCGATCGTCCCGAAGATGATCGACATGTAGATGGCCCGGACCCAGTGGTCCACCTTGGAGCTGAGGTCGGCGACGGCCTTCTTGTCCTGGTGGATCTTGCCGAAGCTGAACTTCTCGTTGGCGTTGGGGTGGCACTTGCCGCAGGTGGCGACGAGGTTGGCCTTGTTGATGGTGGAGCGCTCGTCGGAGGCGGGCAGCACCAGGTGGTAGCCGTGGCAGCTGGCGCAGTTGGCCGCGTTGGGGGAGCCCATCTTGGCGGCCATGCCGTGGTAGCTCTCGAAGAAGGTGGTGACGCGGTCGTCAGGCAGGTCGAACTTGGCGTTCATGCGGGAGGAGCCGTGGCACCGGCTGCACACCTGCTGGGAGACCTTGATGGGGCTGGCGCTCTTGAGGCTCTCCAGGGCGTGGTCCGAGTGGCAGTCCGTGCAGACCGGGGCCTCCAGGACGCCGGCGGCCGTGGCCTTGCCGTGCACCGAGGCCTCGATGTCCTTCACCACCTCGGGGTGGCACATGCCGCAGGTGGTGTGGAGGTTCTCGCGCCGAACCGGGGATCCGACCGCGGTGGCCTTCATGATGTCGTGGGTGCCGTGGCACTCGGCGCAGCTGGCCGCGCCGGTGTTGCCGGCCTTGCGGGCCTTGCCGTGGGCGCTGGCCTCGTAGGTCTTGGCGGGCTTTTCGTGGCAGGAGGCGCAGGCGACCGGCGAGGACTTCTTGCCCGGGTGGGTGCCCAGGTCGACGTCCGCGTGGCAGCTGGTGCAGCCGTTGCCGCCGTGGATGGAGGCTTCGAATTTGCCCTTGTCCACGAAGGGCGCCTGGGGGCCCTTGGCATGGGCGGCGGGCTTCCGGCCGTGGCAGGCGAAGCAGGCGTCATCCGGGCCAGCGGGTTGGGCGGCGAAGGCCAGGCTGGACACCATGACCAGTAAGGCGGAACGTACGATTCCCAGGTTCATCAAAGGACCTTTCCATCCGAAAATCTGAAACGCCAGTGTATGGCCTTTTGGCTGTTGCGGAAATCACTTCTCCGAAAACTTGTTGATCATGAGACCGTGGCCAGACGGAGGAACACGAATGCCGATGGTGCTCGATCCCGGGGAACAGGTGGACCTTCCATCCTATGTGCGCCGCATCGGCTACCGGGGGCCGCTCGAGGCCAACCTGGCCTGCCTGGAGGCCCTCTGCCTGGCCCATGTGGCAATCATCCCTTTCGAGAACCTGGATCCCCTCGCCGGGGTGCCCGTCGAGCTCGACCCCGCGGCCCTGGCCGCCAAGCTCGTGGACCGGCGGCGCGGGGGCTACTGCTTCGAGCAGAACCTCCTGTTCGGCGCCATCCTGGAGCGCCTGGGCTTTCCGGTGGCCCTCCGGGAGGCCCGGGTGGTCCGGGGGGCCCCCGAGGGGGTGACCCTCCCCCGGACCCACGGGGTGCTGGAGGTGGAAGCAGACGGACAGGCGTGGCTCGTGGACGTGGGCTTCGGGTCCGATGGCCTGCTGGGCCCGGTGCCCATGGCGGGCGCGCCCGTCCGCAGGTTCGATGAAACCTGGCAGCTGGAGCCGGGGGAAGGGCCCCGCCGCCTCCGCGCCGATCTGGGCGGGGGCTGGGCCGGGATCTACGACCTCCAGCCCGGGCGCGTCCTCCTCGTGGACTGGAAGATGGCCAGCCACTTCACCGCCACCTACCCGGAAAGCCGGTTCCGGCTGACCCTGACGATGCAGAGGACCGCGCCCGGGGGGCGCCGGGCCCTCCGGGGCCTCACCTGGCAGGCCCCGGGGGCGCCGCCGCGGCCGGTTGCCCTGGCCGACCTGCCGGCCCTGGCCCGGGCCGAGTTCGGCCTCGATCTGACGCCTGAACAGCTGGCCGTCATCTCTAAAATCTACAAGGATGCCGTTTAGGGAATGCTTGCCCTGGCGGGGAGGGATTCTGCTAGGATTTGGGGTCCGCGCCTCGCCCCCGAGGCGCCCCTTTTTTTTATAAGGCTGTTCCCCACCACCGTCCCGGCCGGGACCCCGCTCCCGGCCCTCCGCAACGGAAAGCACATGCCCAAGCACGTCCTGGCCAAGCTCGAAACCGAACTGAAGGCCCTCAAGCAGGCCCTCCTGGTGGACATCCCCCGCGAGATCGCCTCCGCGGCCTCCCAGGGGGACCTCTCGGAGAACGCCGAGTACGAGCAGGCCCTCGCCAAGCGCGACATGTACCAGAACAAGGTCGTCCTCCTCGAGAAGCGCATCGCCGAGGTGGCGAGCCTCGACCTGGACCGCCTGCCCCGCAACAAGGTCGCCTACGGCACCCGGGTGACCCTCCTGGACCTTGACTCCGAGAAGGAAGTCACCTACAAACTGGTCCTGCCCGAGGAGTTGGGGGATTCCCCCGAACACTTGAGCATCAGTTCGCCCATCGGGATGGCCCTGGTGGGTCTGGAGGAAGGGGCCGAGGTGAAGATCAAGATTCCCGCGGGAGTCAAGCGCTTCGAGGTCCTCGGGCTGACCACCGTCCATCAGCAGTGACGGAGGTCCGGGCGCTGCGCGCCCGCATGCTCCACAATGGAAGGAGAGGACGGTCCGGTGGAAGGAGACTCGATGAACAAGACCAAGCGCGACCAGCACTGCTCCTTCTGCGGCAAGGCGCCCCACGAGGTCGAGCAGCTTCTCGCCGGGCCCAACGCTTACATCTGCAATGAATGCGTTGAGGCGGGCCAGCTCCAGCTGCGCATGAGCCGCCAGGGCAAGCCGACGGGCAAGCATGAGCCCCGCCTGGCCCGCCCCAAGGAGATCAAGGCCTTCCTCGACGACTACGTCATCGGCCAGGACGGCGCCAAGAAGCGCCTCGCCGTCGCCGTCTACAACCACTACAAGCGGATCCTCACCCCCCAGAAGAGCCTGGGCGGGACGGAGGTGGAGCTGGCCAAGTCCAACATCCTGCTCATCGGCCCCACGGGCACCGGCAAGACCCTCCTGGCCCAGACCCTGGCCCGGATGCTGGACGTGCCCCTGGCCATGGCCGACGCCACCACCCTCACCGAGGCCGGCTACGTGGGCGAGGACGTGGAGAACATCCTCACCAAGCTCCTCCAGGTGGCCAACTACGACGTGGAGCGGGCCCAGCGGGGCATCGTCTTCATCGACGAGATCGACAAGATCGGCCGCAAGAGCGAGAACCCCAGCATCACCCGGGACGTCAGCGGCGAGGGCGTCCAGCAGGCCCTCCTCAAGCTGGTGGAGGGCACCGTCGCCAACGTGCCCCCCCAGGGCGGCCGCAAGCACCCCCACCAGGAGTTCATCCAGCTCGACACCTCCAACGTCCTCTTCATCTGCGGCGGCGCCTTCGTGGGTATCGAGGAGACGATCAAGCAGCGTGTCCGGGCCAAGGCCGTGGGCTTCGGCGCCAAGGTCACGGGCCGGAACGACAAGGACAACCTCCTGTCCCTGGTGGAGCCCGAGGACATCATCAAGTTCGGCCTCATCCCCGAGCTCGTGGGCCGCCTCCCCGTGGTGGCCACCCTCCAGCCCCTGGACCGGGAGGCCCTCGTGGCCATCCTCACCCAGCCCAAGAACGCCGTCACCAAGCAGTTCGCGCGCCTCTTCGAGATGGACGACATCGAGCTCACCTTCGAGCCCGGCGCCCTGGACACCATCGCGGACCAGGCCCTGGCCCGGAAGCTGGGCGCCCGCGGCCTCCGCTCCATGCTCGAGCAGATCCTCCTGGAGCCCATGTTCGAGATGCCCAGCGAGGAGCGGACGGGCAAGGCCACCCTCCACCTGACCCGCGCCCAGGTGGAGAAGGAGCTGGGCGTCAAGAGCCTCCCCATCCCCGCCGCGGGCTGAACCGGGTCCCGCCGGTCCGGGCCGCGCCTCTGGCATGATGGGGGGAACAGCCCGGCAGGCGCCATGACCGAACCGACCCCCAAGACCCTCACCCTCCCCGCCATCCCCGTCCGGGAGATGGTGCTCCTGCCGGGGGCCCGCGTGCCCTTCATGGTGGCCCGGAGCGCGTCGGTGCGGACCCTGGAGCTGGGCATCAAGCTCGGGGACCACCTCGTGCTGCTGGGGCAGCGGAACCCCAAGGAGGACCAGCCCAAGCAGGAGTCCCTGCACGCCATCGGGGCCCTGGCCCTGGTGGAGTCCCTCATCGAGGTCGCCGACGGCCACTACCGGCTGGGGGTCCTGGGCGTCGCCCGGGTCCGCCTGGGGCGCTACCTGGACGACGGGGACGTGGTGAAGGCCGAGGTGGAGGTCCTGGCCGAGCCCGCCGCGGCGGGGGAGGCGGCGCTGCGGGAGGCCTTCCACGGCGCCGTGGAGCGCTTCCTGGCGCGCAGCCCCGAGGCGGCCGGCTCCTTCGTGCTCGACCCCGACATGGCCCTGGGCCAGGCCGTGGACGCCGCGGCCGCGGCGCTCCTCCCGGACGTGCGCGACAAGCAGGCCGTCCTCGACCAGGCCGAGATCGAGCCCCGCCTCCACACCTTCCTGAAGATCCTCGAGACCCTCGCGGCCCGGTCCCAGGCCGACAAGGCCGGCGAGATGGACGCGCTGGTCAAGGAGCACAAGGCCTTCGTGCTGGGGGAGAAGATGCGCGGCCTCCCCGACGGGCGCAAGGACGAGATCGCCCAGCTCCGGGAGCGGGTCCTCAAGGCCGAGATGGGCGACGAGGCCGAGGCCAAGGCCCTGGAGGAGCTGGACCGCCTGGAGGCCATGCCCCCCCAGAGCGCCGAGGCCACCGTCAGCCGCACCTACGTGGACTGGCTCCTGGCCCTCCCCTGGCGGAAGACCGCCGACGACCGCCTCGACCTGGACGAGGCCGAGCGGATCCTGGACGAGGACCACGCCGGCCTCGAGAAGGTCAAGGCGCGGATCCTGGAGCACCTGGCCGTCATGCGCCGGCTGCGGGACCTGGGATCCGGCGCCCTGCGGGGGCCCATCCTCTGCCTCGTGGGCCCTCCGGGGGTGGGCAAGACCAGCCTCGCCAGGTCCATCGCCCGCGCCCTGAACCGGCCCTTCCTGCGCTTCTCCCTCGGCGGCGTGCGGGACGAGTCCGAGATCCGGGGCCACCGCCGCACCTACATCGGGTCCATGCCCGGGCGCATCATCTCCCTCCTCAAGAAGGGGGGGGTGCGCAACCCCCTCATCCTCCTCGACGAGATCGACAAGATGGGCTCCGACTGGCGGGGCGACCCCAGCTCCGCCCTCCTGGAGGTGCTGGACCCCGAGCAGAACGCGGCCTTCCAGGACCACTACCTGGACGTGGGCTTCGACCTGTCCCAGGTGCTCTTCCTGGCCACCGCCAACGTGCGGCACCAGATCCCCCTGCCCCTGGACGACCGGCTCGAGATCATCGAGCTCAGCAGCTACACCCTGGGCGAGAAGAAGGCCATCGCCACCCGCCACCTGGTGCCCCGGGCCCTGGAGCGGCACGGCATGGGCGGCCTGGGCGTCGCCTTCGAGGAGGGGGCCCTGGAGGACCTCATCCAGGCCTACACCAAGGAGGCCGGAGTCCGGCAGCTGGAGCGGGAGCTCTCGGCCGTGCTGCGGAAGCTGGCCCGTCAGACCCTCCAGGACGGGGAGGGCCCCTTCGATCCCGTCGTCACCCGCGCGCGCCTGCCGGAGCTCCTGGGCCCCGAGCGGTTCCTGGAGAAGCCCCTGGGCCCCGAACCGCCGCCGGGCGTCGTCAACGGCCTGGCCTGGACCCCCACCGGCGGCGACCTCCTCACCATCGAGGCGGCGCGCCTCCCGGGGAAGGGGACCCTCCGCCTCACCGGGAAGCTGGGCGAGGTGATGCAGGAGAGCGCCAACCTGGCCCTCTCCTACGTGCGCATGCGGGCCGAGGCCCTCGGCCTGGAGCCGGGCTTCCTGGAGACCACGGACCTCCACGTGCACCTGCCCGAGGGGGCCATCCCCAAGGACGGGCCCAGCGCGGGCATCACCCTGGCCATGGCCCTGATCTCGGCCCTGACGGGCATCCCCGCCCGGGGCGACGTGGCCATGACCGGGGAGCTCACGCTGCGGGGCATGGTCCTCCCCATCGGCGGCCTGAAGGAGAAGCTGCTGGCCGCCCACCGCATGGGCTGCCGCTCGGCCATCATCCCCGCCGGCAACGCCCGGCACCTGGGCGAGCTACCCGCCGAGGTCCGGGAGCAGCTGGAGATCCACCTGGTGGAGCGCATGGACGAGGTCCTGCCCCTGGCCCTCTCCCGGATGCCCTGACCCCTCAGGCGTCGTACCAGGCCTGGCAGGGATCGCAGCGGTAGGCCCACTTCTGCCGCCGGGTGAAGACCGCCTTCAGGGGCTGGGCGCAGCGGGGGCACTTGGCGGGCTTGGGCGCCGGGGGGCGCGGGGCCCCGTCGGGGGACGCCGCCGGGGGCCGCGGGGCGGGGGGCAGGGGCTCGCCCAGGGCCCGGGGGGCCGCGGGACGCTCGTCCTGCCACGTGCCGCACACGGCGCAGACCCGCGAGCCGCGCTGGGTCTTCTTGACGGGGCCCTTGCAGGCCTTGCAGACGCCGCCTTCGGGCACGCCGGCCTCGTCGCTGGAGTAGGTCAGGCCGCAGCGCTCCGAGCAGGAGACGAAGGTGCCGTAGGCGCCGGCGCGCACCGCCAGCTGGCCCTTGCCGCACTTGGGGCAGGGGCCGAGGCCCTCGGGCCGGGCCGCCTCCGCCTTCGGGCGCTCAGGCGCGGGGCGGGCCCCCTCGGCCGCGCCGCAGTCGGCGCAGACCCGGCCGCGGCCCGTCGTCTGCATGCGGCCCGTGCCGCAGGCGGCGCACCGGGCCTGGGGGTTGCCCCGGTTGTCGGCGTCGTAGCCGAAGGCGCAGCCCGCGTTCTTGCACTTGGTGAAGAACTGGCCCTTCCAGTAGCGGAGCACGACGGGGGATCCGCACCGGGGGCAGGGTTCCTCCATCACGGGCTGGGCTTCGCGTTCCTCGGTCGATGGCATGGGCGGGCTCCTGACCGACCCAGTATAGGACACCCGCCCCGGTCAGAACTTCACCCGGAGCCCCGCGCGCACGTAGTTGTCCGTGACCACCGCCGCCTCCAGCGCGATCGTGACCGTCTGGAAACGCCGGCGCCAGGGGCGGGGCAGGGCGTAGCTGATGCCCGCGTGGGCGGCCGCGTTCAGGAGGCAGAGCTGGGTGATCTGCCGGGCGCTGGGGTGGCGGGGCAGGAGGGGGTTGCGCTCGTAGCGGCCCCCGTCCTCGATCTGGCGGCTCTGGCTGCAGTCCATGGCCACGACGGCGACGTACGAGAGCTCCCAGAGGGTGTCCTGCCGGGTCCAGGGGTCCCGGGCGGCAGAGCATGGGGCGGCGAGGCAGAGCAGGAGCAGGCCCCGGGCGAGGCGCAGGCGCATGGGCGGGTCCCTTCGGGGAGGTGGGGCCCAAATATGAATTAATAATAGCTTCCGTCAACCCTCGGATGGGCACGTCCGCGCGCAACGGCGCGATCCGGAAGGGCGGGCGGACGTATGCAACCCATGGCGCCGATGAAGTTGGAAATGGGTTCGCCGCTGCGGTTCCCCGGGGGGCGGGGCCTTGCGATGATGGACGGATGTCCTTCGCGCACCTCCACCTCCACACCGAATACTCCCTCCTGGACGGCCTCACCCGGATTCCGGACCTCATCAAGAAGTGCAAGGCCACCGGCATGTCCTCCGTGGCGGTGACCGACCACGGGAACATGTTCGGCATGATGAAGCTGTTCGACGCCTGCGAGAAGACGGCGGACAAGGACGGGAACTGGGGCGTCAAGCCCATCCTCGGGTGCGAGGTCTACGTGGCCCCGCGCTCGCGCCACGACCGCAAGCTGGACAACGCCGCCCTCAACGCGGAGGGCCTGGAGGACTGCCTCGATCCCTCCGGCCAGAAGGACGCGGGGTACCACCTCGTGCTCCTGGCCAAGAACCCCGTGGGCTTCGCGAACCTGTCCAAGCTCGTCTCGAAGGGCTTCACGGAAGGGTTCTACTACAAGCCCCGCGTGGACAAGGAGCTCCTGCGGGAGAACAGCGAGGGCCTCGTGGCCCTCTCGGCCTGCCTCGGGGGCGAGGTCCAGGCGCGGCTCCTCTCGGGCAACCTGGACGCCGCGGAACGCGTCTCCCGCGAGTTCCGGGACATCTTCGGCGACGACTTCTACCTGGAGATCCAGGACCAGGGCTTCGAGGCGGAGCGGCTGATCATCCCCAGCCAGCTCGAGCTCTCCCGGCGGACGGGGATCCCCCTGGTCGCCACCAACGACGCCCACTACCTCAACCACGACGACGCGGACCTCCACGACACCCTGCTGTGCATCGGCACCAAGCGGCTCAAGAGCGACCAGCGCCGCATGCGGTTCTCCACCGACCAGTTCTACGTGAAGTCCCCCGAGGAGATGGCCGCGGTCTTCCCGGACCACCCGGAGTTCCTCGAGCGGACCCTCGAGATCGCCTCCAAGATCACCCTCTTCCCCATCACCCGGAAGCCCATCACGCCCCAGTTCCCCGTGCCCCAGGGCCACACCCTCGAGAGCTACTTCGTGGAGGTCGCCCGGACCTGCTTCGAGCGGCGCATCGACGAGTGCAGGCCCCTCTGGCAGAAGGGGGCCCTCAAGCACGCCGAGGAGAAGTACCGGGCCCGCCTGGAGTTCGAGCTGGACACCATCCTCAAGATGGGCTTCCCCGGCTACTTCCTCCTGGTCTGGGACTTCATCGCCAAGGCCCGGGACATGGGCGTCCCCGTGGGCCCCGGGCGCGGCAGCGCGGCCGGGAGCATCGTGGCCTGGTCGATGAAGATCACCGACATCGACCCCATGCAGTACGACCTCCTCTTCGAGCGGTTCCTGAACCCCGAGCGCATCTCCATGCCCGACGTGGACATCGACTTCTGCCGGGACGGGCGCCAGCGGGTCATCGACTACGTGACCGAGGCCTACGGCAAGGACCGGGTCAGCAACATCGTGACCATCAACCAGCTCAAGACCAAGGCCGTCATCAAGGACGTGGCGCGGGTCTTCGAGAAGGACTTCGCCTTCGCCAACAACCTGACGAAGCTCGTGCCCCAGGAGCCCGGCAAGCCCATCACCGTGGGCCAGGCCCTGGAGCAGAGCGAGAAGCTCAAGGAGCTGTACGACTCGGACGCCGAGGTGCGCAACATCCTCGACATCTCCGCGAGGCTGGAGGGCCTGGCCCGGAACACCGGCGTCCACGCCGCCGGCGTCATCATCGCCCCGGACGACCTCACCCGTTTCGCCCCCCTCTCCAAGGACAAGGACGGCAAGGTGATGGTGCAGTACTCCATGACCGAGGCCGAGCGCGCGGGCCTGCTCAAGATGGACTTCCTGGGCCTGGAGACCCTCACCCAGATCGCCAAGACCCAGGGCTACATCGCCCAGACCCAGGGCCACCCCCTGGACATGAACCAGATCCGCGCCTTCGACGACAAGCGGACCTTCGAGCTCTTCTCCCAGGGCGACACGGACGGCATCTTCCAGTTCGAATCGAACGGCATGAAGAACCTCCTCCGGGCCCTGCGCCCCGACCGGTTCGACGACCTCATCGCCCTCAACGCCCTCTTCCGCCCGGGCCCCCTCGGGGCCGGCATGGGCGACACCTACGTGAACCGCCGGCACGGCCGCGAGGCGGTGACGTACATGTTCCCGACCCTCGAGCCCATCCTCGCGCCCACCTACGGCGTCATCCTCTACCAGGAGCAGGTGATGCAGATCGCCAGCCTCGTGGCGGGCTACAGCCTGGGCGAGGCCGACATGCTCCGCCGGGCCATGGGCAAGAAGGACAAGGAGAAGATGGCCAAGGAGAAGACGAAGTTCATCGAGCAGGGCGTGCTCCGGGGCTACGACCGCGCCAAGGTCTCCGAGCTCTTCGACCTGATCGAGTACTTCGCCGGCTACGGCTTCAACAAGAGCCACTCGGCCGCCTACGCCCTCGTGGCCTACGAGACGGCCTACCTGAAGGCGCACTTCCGCACCGAGTTCATGGCGGGCCTCCTGTCCACCAAGGCCCAGCGCACCGACGACGTCGTGAAGTACATCCAGAACTGCCGCGAGATCGGCATCGCCGTCCTGGGTCCCGACATCAACGCGAGCCAGCTGGACTTCACCATCACCGGGCCCAGCGAGATCCGCTTCGGGTTCGCCGCCATCAAGGGCCTCGGCGAGGCGGCCCTCGAGGCCATCCTCGCGGCCCGGGAGCAGGAGGGCGGCTTCAAGGACTTCTTCCACGCCCTGAAGTCCACCGACCTCCAGAAGGCCAACCGCCGCGTGTGGGAGGCCCTGATCAAGGCCGGGGCCTTCGACTCCATGGAGCCCAACCGCGCCGCCCTCGTCGAGGGCCTGCCGTCCGCCATGGAGAACGCAGGGAAGGGCGGCATCGACCTGGGCATGGTCAGCCTCTTCGACGAGGCCGAGATGGCGAGCCTCGCCGACAACTGGGCCGTGCCCGAGGACGTGGAGCCCTGGAGCCGGAAGGAGCGGCTGCGCTACGAGCGGGAGTCCCTGGGCCTCTACGTGTCGGGCCATCCCCTGGAGGAGTTCAAGGACGCCATGCAGGTCCACACCGCAGGGTCCATCACCGCGGTCCGCGAGGGCGTGGCCGCCGGGCGGATCCGGGACCGGGAGGAGGTGACCCTCGGCGTCATGGTCACCAACGTCCAGTTCAAGACGAACCAGAAGGGGGAGGCCTGGGCCATCCTCAACCTGGAGGACCTCACGGACAAGATCGAGGGCCTCCTCATGGCGAGCTTCTTCAACCCCGTCACCCGGAAGAAGATGCGCCCCTTCGAGCTCTACCGCGACCTGGCCCTCCCCGACGCCCTGCTCCGCGTGACCGGCGAACTGCGGGTGGAGACGGCCAACGGCGGCAACGGCGGGGGCGAGGAGGACGAGGAGGAGCAGACCACCATCAAGCTTTTCGTCACCGCCCTGGAACCCCTGGACGACTACCAGGGCAAGGGCTTCAACGGCGCCCTCGTGCGGGTCCCGGCCGGCGACTACCCCGATCGCCTGGTTCCCCTGCTGCGCATGTATCCCGGCAGCCTGCCCCTGCACCTGGAGTACCGGGGCCCCCAGGGCACCGTCGCCCGGGTCCGGGCCGGGTCCGACCTGCGGGTCCGCTTCGATCCCGATCTTTCCGAGAAGGTGGCCAAGGAGGCCGGCTGCGCCCTCAGCTGGACCTACTGAACGGGCCCCTCACCTGCGGGCGGGCAGGGCCAGGAAGGCCTGGCGCGCTCGCCACGGTCCCGCTGGTCTGTCGCCCCGGTGGCAGGATCCAACCCAGGCGCCCTCACCGGACGGACCCCCCTCAGTGGAGCTCGATGAACGTCTGGCCTTCGTTCTGGAAGCCTGCGACGTTGATGGTCGCGCCCTTGGTGGCCCCGACCACGAGGCGGGGCGCAGTCGCCGTCAGCCTCCCGTTGCTCGTGGAGAAGCCCTGCTTCACATTGACCGTGAAGTCGGACATGCGGGTCTGCTGGGCGTGGAAGCCCAGGGTGAGGGCCACGCCCTTGTTCAGCACCTTGGGCGAGGGGCAGACTTCGATGTAATAGCTGTACCGGGGCTTCAGCGTGAACTTGTCCTTGGTGGAGACGAGGGTCGCGAACGCGACGTCCTGGCTGCTGTTCCAGATCCGGACGAGGCCGACGGGAACCAGGAGGTCGTCGATGCTGAGGACCCACGCCTGGCCCGAGGCGTTGGTGATACGGGAAAGGGGGTAGGTGGGGTTGGCGAAGGCCGAGGCGGCGGCCATCAGCCCCAGGGCGAGGAGGCGGGGGCGGGGGGGCATGGGAGCTCCGTGGCGGGAAGGGCCGAAACGAATATAATTTATTAATGGAATCTCGCAAGCCAGGAGCTTCGTGCCGCGCCGGCCCTCCGGGTCCCGTAGACTGGATCCAATCCAAGGAGGGTCCATGCTTCCCCGTTCCAACGCGCTGATCCTGACAGCCCTGATCGTTTCCGGAGCCCCGATGACCGCGAATCCGCCCGCCATTCCCGACTACGCCCTCACCGAGCGCGCCCAGGTTCCGGAGGCCTTCAAGTGGAAGGCCTCCGACCTCTTCGCCGACGAGGCGGCCTGGAGGCGGGAGTTCGCGGCGGTCAAGGCCCTCGTGCCCACCCTGGACACCCTGGCCAAGGGATGGACCGCCTCGCCCAAGGCCATGGGGGACTTCGTGGCCCGCCTCGACGAGATCGAGGTGCGGGGCACGCGGCTCATGCAGTACGCCAGCCTCCAGGGCGACATGGACCTGGGGGACCCCCGGTACCAGAAGATGAAGGGCGAGATCCAGGCCGTGCTCGTGGAGACGGGGGCCCGCCTGGCCTTCATGGGGCCCGATATCCTGGCCCTCGGGCGGGAGAAGCTGGAGGCCTACGTGGCCGCCGAGCCTCGTCTGGCCGCTCGCAAGGTGGGCTTCCTGCGCACCCTCCGCATGAAGGACCACATCATGGCCGAGGGCGAGGAGCGGGTGGCGGCCACCGCCGGGCTCTTCATGGACGCCCCCGCCGACGCCGCCGGCATGCTCAACAACGTGGACATGCCCCACCGCAAGGTGAAGCTCTCCACCGGGGAGGAGATCGTCCTGAACACGGCCGCCTACAACAAGCATCGCGCCTCGGCGGTGCCCGCGGACCGCCGCCTGGTCATGGAGGAGCACTTCAAGGAACAGGCCCAGTACCGCAACACCTTCGCCAGCCTCCTGGACGCCAGCGTCAAGTCGCACGTGTTCAACGCCCGCATCCGGAAGTACGGGTCCTGCCTGGACGCGGCCCTCTACCCCGAGGCCATCGACCCCGCCGTCTACCGGAACCTCGTCTCCACCGTGAAGGCCCACCTGGGCCCCCTCCAGCGCCTCATGAAGCTCCGCGCCCGCATGCTGGGGCTGCCCGAGATGCGGTACGGCGACGTGTACGCCTCCGCGGTGAAGTCCGTGGACCGCAAGTTCACCTACGAGGAGGCCCGGGACCTCGTCCTCAAGGCCACCGCGCCGCTGGGCCCCGAGTACGCCGGTGGCATCGGCCAGGCCTTCACCAAGGGCTGGGTCGACATCTATCCCAACAAGGGCAAGCAGTCCGGGGCCTACTCCTCCGGCGTCCACGGCGTGCATCCCTTCGTGAAGATGAACTACGACGGTTCCTTCCACGAAGTGTCCACGCTGGCCCACGAGCTCGGCCACGCCATGCACTCCTGGCTCTCCGACGCCGCCCAGCCCTGGCCCATGGGCGAATACCCGATCTTCCTCGCGGAGATCGCCAGCACGTTCAACGAGAACCTGCTGATGCACCACATGATGGACACCATCAAGGACGACACCCTCAAGCTCTACCTCCTGGACAGCTACCTGGAGACCCTGCGCGGGACCCTCTTCCGCCAGACCCTCTTCGCCGATTTCGAGCTGGCCATGCACGAGCACGTGGAGAAGGGGCAGTCCCTGACCGCCGACTGGCTCGACGCGAAGTACCTCGAGCTGACCCGCCTCTACTACGGTCACGACGCGGGCGTGATGCGCGTCGACGACTACATCAAGACGGAGTGGTCCTCGATCCCGCACTTCTACTACAACTTCTACGTCTACCAGTACGCCACCGGCATCGTGAGCTCCATGGCCCTCTCGGAGGCCGCCCTCAAGGATCCCGCGGCCCGGGACCGCTACCTGGCCTTCCTGAAGTCGGGCGGGAGCCGCTTCCCGCTGGAGACCTTGAAGTCCGCCGGGGTGGATCTGGCGACGCCGGCCCCCGTCGAGGCCGCCCTCAAGGCCTTCGACGACATGGTGGGCCGCATGGAGGCCCTCCACGCCCGCATCCAGGCCGGTACCAAGTGAGGCCGGGGCGGGGGCGCGGTATCCTGTTCCCCGGCATGTGAGGCCCCCGTCTTGCTCTTCATCATCTTCATCCTCTTCGTCCTCCTCCTGCAGGTGTTCCACCGGCGGCTCCTCCACCGGCTCCTGCCGGAGGGGGCCGACCGGTGGGTCACGTCCGCCCTGCTGCTGATCCACCTGCCCCTGGCCCTCTATGTGGCCGCTCGGCTGACAGGGCTGGCCGGCTTCCTCCCCTGGCTCCGCTTCCTGGCGCGGGGGGGGGTCTACTTCCAGCTCCTGACCGTGATGAACCTGCTGCTGTGGGGCCTGTCCGCCCTGCTCTGGCGGACCCGCCATGGCCGCCGGGACCCCGGCGGGCCGGAGGACCCGGCCCGCCGGCGCTTCCTGCGCCAGACGACGGCCCTGGGGACCGCCTTCGCGGCCGCTGGCGTCCTGTATGGGCGGCGGGAGGCCTTTTCGGATCCGGAGGTGGTCCACCTGGATCTGCGCTTCCCGGACCTGCCCCCCGGCCTGGATGGCATCCGCATCGCCCAGATCAGCGACCTGCACACGGGTCCCCTGGTCAAGCCGGCGGTCGTGGCCCGGTGGCGCGCCCTCGTCCAGGCGGAGCGGCCGGAGCTCCTGCTGGTCACCGGGGACATCGTGGACAGCCTGCCCGAGGAGGCGCAGACCGTGGCCGACGCGTTCCGGGACTTCCCGGCGCCCCTGGGCCGCTTCGCCATCCTGGGCAACCACGACTACTTCACCGATCCCCGGCCCATCTGGGCCACCCTGGAGGCCGGCGGCTTCCGGCTCCTGGAGAACCGCTGGGAGCTCGTGCGGCGGAACGGGGATGACCTCGCCCTGGTGGGCCTCCAGGACCCCATGGCCCGCCATGGCCACTTCCGGGACATCCGCTTCGGCCCCGGCCCCCTGCCGGAACTCGCAGTGCGGGGCCTGCCCCCGGGGACCTGGCGCCTGTGCCTGTCCCACCGGCCCAGCGATTGGAACCTGGCCCGGAAGACCGGCGCCCGCCTGACCCTGTCCGGCCACACCCACGGGGGCCAGGTGAACCTGATCCCCGGCGTGAGCAGCGCCCTGCTCGTGGGTCCCTACACCGCCGGCCTCTACCGCAAGGGCGGGGACGCCCTCTACGTGAACCGCGGCCTGGGTGTCGTCGGCATTCCCGTGCGGCTCGGGGCCCCGCCCGAGATCACGATCCTCACCCTGAGGCGCGGCTGAAAACCGCTTGCCTTTTCCCCGGGATCAGGTAAGATCAAGATTCGTCACGACCGTGGCTCCATCGTCTAGCGGTTAGGACAGCGCCCTCTCACGGCGTAAACCGGGGTTCGATTCCCCGTGGGGCTACCAAAGAAATGATTGAAGTTAGAAGCCGGAGAAACCCTCCGGCTTCTTCTTTTTTCGCGCCTCCTCAGCAGATTTCCTCAGTTGGGGTACCCCGGGATGGGGCGAGGGGGTGCGCGGGTCCGCGATGGGATGAGAGGGCGACTCCAGACCCGTGAAGCGTGGGGATTGGGAATTGAATAATCGTTTATAGCTGCTTCCTTGGTGAAGGGGTGGGTGGCGCTCATCGGCCTCTCTACAAGACTTGGCTCCATTAATCAAAAGGCCTAAATCAATCACGCTTATTGATTGCTGGAGTCAAGTGGCGGCTATCCAGGACTTTTTCTTTCAGCACCCGGTTTTTCGCCGGGAGGAATTGGTCCGCCATCTGGAAGCACAGAAAGGCCGAGGGCTATCAGCCAATACCGCGCGAGAACTGCTGCGTTATCACCAAGTCCGGGGGCACTTGCTCGCGGTCCGGCGCGGCCTGTATGCATTCGTCCGGCCCGGGTTCTCACCGGCAAGCAGCCCCGTTGACACCTACCTGGTGGCCTCAAAGGGTGTCCCGGATGGGGTCCTGGCCTACCATTCAGCCCTTGAACTTCATGGGTTGGCGTATTCCACTTTTGAGACCATCCAGGTGGTTACCAAGCGGATCTTGCGGACATGGCACTTCCGCGGCATTGATTTTCGTCCGATCAAGGCAGCCCAAGCGTTGGGCGACGAGGCCTTGACCCTCGGCGTCCAGACGATGGATCGAAGTGGCCAGGACATCCTGGTTACCACTCCGGAACGGACGTTCGTGGATGTGCTTGACCGGCCAGACCTGGGAGGAGGATGGGAGGAAATCTGGAGATCCCTGGAAGGCCTGAGCATCCTGTCCTTTGGTGAAGTCGTTGCTTATGTGAAGCGACTCGCCAATGCGACCACGGCGAGCCGGGTCGGTTATTTTCTGGAGCAGCACCGGGACCTTTTATCCGTGGATGAAACAGTACTGGCTTCGCTTGAAAGGCTGCGCCCGACCGGTGTTCACTACATGGATCCCCGTGAAGGCGGCCACTTGGCCCAGCGCTGGAACCTGATCGTCCCGGACCGGGTAGCATCGAGGCGTTGGGAGGAACCGCAGTGAAGCTCTCCTTTGACCGGCTTCTGCAGGAGGCCAATGCCACCGGCTTTCGACCCGAGTCTCTGGAAAAAGTGCTTCGCCTCATTGGGCTTCTCAACGCGATTTTCCGTCTTCCTGACCTTGCCTCCAGGCTGGTGCTGAAGGGGGGGACGGCCCTCAATCTATTTCTCTTTGACCTCCCCCGGCTGTCGGTGGACATCGACCTGAACTACATCGGCTCAGGCGATCTCAAGGTCATGGAGGAGGAAAGGCCATGGCTGGAAACCAGACTCCGTGCGGTATTCGAAGCCGATGAATTCACCGTCCGGCGAACACCGACGGAACACGCGGGAGGAAATGGATGCTCCGATACGTCGGAGCCCAGGGCCAGGGAGGCAACCTCGAGGTGGATCTGAACTGGATCCACCGTGTCCCTCTTGAGCCCATTCAACGTCTTGACTCACGACCGCTGGGCTCCTTCATCGCGAAGAGCGTCCCAACGTTGGATCTGCATGAACTCGCTGGCGGAAAACTGGCTGCGCTCCTGGACCGTTCGGCATCCCGCGATATCTTCGATGCCTGCGGCCTCTTTGAACACCCCGACCTCGATTTGGAAAAGCTGCGGCTCGCCTTTGTGGTGATGGGCGCCATGAGTCGCACCACGGACCTGAGAAAAGTCCATTCCGGCGGCACCACCATCGACAAACAGGATTTCCGGAATTCGGTGGAACCTCTGCTACGAGTTCGAGGACCCGAGTTGGACTTGGAGGCGATGCAGGAAACCTGCCGCCACGGATTGTCAAAACTTCTGCCTTTGCGCTCGTCAGAAACCGCATTCCTGGATGCCCTTTGGGATCGTGGTGAAATCCATCCTGAGTACCTGACGACGGATGCTGGGACACAGGGTCGAATCCTGAGCATGCCCATGCTGCTGTGGAAGGCCCAGCACGTGGGGCGTCCCAAAGGCACCTCCTTGGCAGGACGCAACAAACCATCCAAGAGGAACGTCAGGAGGTAAAAGATCCTCTTCCCCTGTGAGCGGCATCACATCCTGGTCCGAGGCGGGCCGTCTGTAGCCCCTGCTACGTCCGGGGGGGGCGAAACGCCGAAGAATGGGCAGATCCAGGAGTGGTTCCATGTCCCATGTCATCGCTGAGCTGTGCGACGCCCCGGAGGGCCGCCGGGAGGTCCTGCAGGGCAACATCGCCTTCGCGGTCGGGTGCGTCCGCGCGGGCTACCATGCCGCGGACGGCTACCCGGGGACGCCCAGTTCCGAGGTCATCGACGACGGCCTGGCCCACGTGCAGGACCGCATGGCCGTGGGCTGGTCCGTGAACGAGGCCACGGCCGCGGCGGTGGGCTTCGGGCACACCCTGGCCGGGCGGGACTGCGTGGTGACCATGAAGATCCCCGGCCTCTTCCAGGCGGGGGACGTCTTCACCAGCGGCGCCAGCTTCACCCAGGCGCGGGGGGCCCTGGTCTACTACATCGCCAGCGATTTCACGCCCAGTTCCACCCAGCACGTGGTCGATCCCCGGCCCCTCTTCGAGAGCTGCTTCCTGCCGGTGCTCGAGCCCCGGAACCACCAGGAGATGCTGGAGGCCCCGGCCCTGGCCGCCGACCTGGCCCGGACCTACCGGACCCAGGTGGTGGTCATGCCCAGCGGCGCCCTCTGCCACAGCGAGGGCTCCGTCCGGCTCACGGCGAGCCGCCAGGTCGAGCCCGTGGCCATGCCCGCCAGTCTCCGGGATTTCAACGTCCTGCCGAACATGTGCGTCAAGTCGTACCAGCGGGTCCTGGCCGAGCGCATGCCGGCCCTGGTCCGCATGGTCGAGGAGAGCCCCCTCAACCGCTGGGACCGCGGGGCGGGGCGCCTCGGCGTCCTCACGTACGGGGTCTGCGACCTGTACGTCCGCGAGGTGATGGCCGCCACGGGGGCGGACCTGGACGTGCTCTCCCTGGGCTTCAGCCATCCGCTGCCCATGGACCTCATCCGCCGCTTCTGCGCCTCCGTGCGGGAGGTCGTGGTCATCGAGGACGGCTACCGGTTCCTGCAGGAGGCCTGCGAGCGCGCGGGCCTGACCGTGCGGGGGAAGGCGCCCTACAGCCCCGTCACCGAATGGAACCCCGCCAGCATCGCCGCCTGCCTTGGCCTTGAGGTGCCCCGGGTCGACGCCGGCCTTCCCCCCGTCAGCCGTCCGCCCCTCCTCTGTGCCGGCTGCCCCTACCGCCCCTTCGTCCAGGAGGTGCTCGCCCTCCGGAAGCGGGGCAAGCTGGACGCGGTCTTCGGCGACATCGGCTGCAACGCCCTCCTGTACTTCATGGACGCCATGGACACGGGCCTGGCCATGGGGGCCAGCGAGAGCAAGCGCATCGGCTACGTCCTCTCCCGCCCGGAGCAGGCCGGGCGGTGCATCAGCGTGATCGGGGACAGCACCGAGTGCCATTCGGGCATGGACGCCACCCGCAACACGGTCTACCGGAAGGTGCCGGGGGTGAAGGTGGTCCTGGACAACGAATGGACGGCCATGACCGGGGGCCAGCCGTCCCCCACGTCCCCCGCCAACCTGGCCGGCGAAGCCCCCGGCTTCGACTTGCCCGCCTCCCTGGCGGCCCACGGGTCAAGGGTGGAGGTGCTCGGCGCCTACGACCGGAAGGCCCTCCGGGAGGGCCTGCGCAAGGCCCTGGCGGCGGCCGAGGCGGGGGCCTTCACCACCCTGGTGATCCGGGACGGGGCCTGCCTCAAGAAGTCCAAGCCCAGCCGCCAGCGGGTCCAGGTGGACCCGGCGGACTGCAAGCGCTGCAACCTGTGCCTGGTCTGCCCCGGCCTCGCGCTGGGGGAGGGCGGGGTCCCCGCGGCCACCAACCTCTGCTCCGGCTGCGGCGGCCACACCCCGGCCTGCGTCCAGATGTGCCCCACCCACGTGCTCAAGCCCGTGGACGTGGCGGCCCTGGGCCTGCCCGCGGGCGGCAGCTTCCCGGCCGCGCCGGCCGAGGTCTCCGTGCCCGCCCTCGGCGAGCTGCCGGCGCGCCTTTCGGTGGCCATCCGCGGCGTGGGCGGCCAGGGCAACCTGTTCTTTGGCCGGGTGCTTGCCCAGCTGGCAAGCCTCGCCGGGTACGGCGAACGCAACATCGTGAAGGGCGACACCCACGGCATGGCCCAGATGGGCGGCCCGGTCATCAGCACCTTCAGCTGCGGCGAGGTGCACAGCCCCGTCCTCCTGCCAGGCACGGCGGACTGCCTCATCGTCATGGAGCAGAGCGAGGTGCTCCGGCCCGGCTTCCTGGAGCTGCTGCGCCCGGGCGGCACGCTGGTGCTGGCCGCGACGCGCATCGTGCCCGAGGGGATGGACCCCGCGGACTATCCCTCCCAGGAGGCCCTCCGCGCCCGCCTCGCGGCCTACCGGCTCATCGAGGTGGACCCCCTCGGCCGGGCCCTGGACCTGGGGGACCCCACCGGCCGGATCAGCAACGTCGTCCTCATGGGCATCCTGAGCACCCTGGCGCCCTTCGACCGGTTCCCCGCCGAGCTGTGGTGGAAGGCCCTCCAGAAGGTGAACCCCAAGGCCGCCGTCTGGGCCGCCAACTACGCGGCCTTCAACGCGGGCCGGGCCCTGGAACCCCTCGCCGTCGCCGGTGCGGCGGCCGAGTGATCCGCCGCCGGCCTTGACATCCCGGTGCCGCCCGGGAGGATAGGAAGCACCGAGCCGGCCATGACCTTCCACTTTCCCGTCTTCGAGGGACACTGCGCGTCCTGGGAATCCGTCCTGCACCTGGGACGGCGGGTGGACTATCCGCGGGGCGCCCTCGTCCTGGACATGGAAGTGCCCGCCGACGGGGTCTGGTACATCAAGGAAGGCCAGCTGGACACCGTGCTCTACACCCTGGAGGGGCCCGAGAAGGTCATCTACGCGGTGGGGCGGGGGTGCCTCTTCGGGGAGGCCTGCGCCTTCACCACCGGCATCACCGGCGAGGCGACCGTTTGGGCGCGGACGCCCTGCACCCTCTACTTCTTCCGGCGGGAGATCGTGGAGGAGGTCATCGCCCGGGAACATCCGGCCCTGATCCTCGAGATGGTGGGCCTCCTGGGCCGGATCGTGCGCATGTACTCCGTCTGGCTCCAGGACAGCCTGACCCTCGACTACTTCCAGCGGGTCTGCCGCATCCTCGTCTACTTCATCCACTGGAAGGGCGCCGTGCCGGGGCCCGGCGGCGACGTGCGCATCCAGGCCGACCTGGCCCAGAACGACCTGGCCCGCCTCCTGGGGGTGCACCGGGTCACCGTGGCCAAGGCCGTGGCCCGGCTCCGGGAGGAGGGGGTGCTCCTCCAGTTCACCCGCACCCTCCTCCACGTTGCCGATTACGCGGGGCTCTGCGCGCGGGCCGGCCTGCCGGAGGTCCGGCGACGGCCGATTGGGCGCGCGGGGGGCAAGCCATGAGGCCGGGGGCCCCGCCCCCGCGGGTGGACCTGCCCCAGCGGCTCATCGACGCCCTCTTCCGGCGGGTGGCGCGGGACCTCACCCTGGCCATGGCCCTGCTGGAACTGGCCATCGTCCTCGGGCGCCTGCCGGGATTCCAGGCCGGAACGACCCCCCCGGTCCTCCTCGTCGGGCCCTTCCTGGCCTTCCTGGTTTGTCTGTCGGGGGCCTCCCTCCTGGCCTTCGGGAGGCCGGACCGCCGCATGGCGGACGCGGTGATCTGCGCGGGCAACGCCAGCCTCTCCCTGGTGTTCGGCACCATGTCCCTGTGGTACGCGGACCCGATCCGGCTCTTCGTGTTCGCGATCCTCCTCCTCATGGCCGGGGTCTTCCAGCGCAGCCGGACCCTGTACGCGGTGAACCTGGCCGTCACGGTGGCGGCCCTCGCCTTCGGCCTGCGCGGCGCGCCCATGCCCCGGTCCTCGGCGGGCATCGCCTACGCCGTCTTCTTCGCGGCGGCGGCGGCGGGGCTCATCGCCCACCTGCTCCTCACCGCCCTCGTGAAGCGCCTCCACCGGGCCCTGGTGCGGGCCCGGAGCGCCCGCCAGGAGGTGGCCGTGCTCCAGGGGCTCATCCCCATCTGCGCCCATTGCAAGAAGATCCGAAACGACGGCGGGTTCTGGGAGCAGGTAGAGAGCTACATCGCCAGCCGCACCGCCGCCTCCTTCTCCCACGGGGTCTGTCCGGAGTGCCTGGAACGGCACTATCCGAAGCCGCGGCGGTAGGTTGGCTGGTTGGCCTCCCGGCGGGGGGTTGCTATCATCCAAGCGATACCCTCCCATGAGATCCTCGATTCTTTACAGGAGTCCCGCATGAGATCACCTTCCCTGGTCCTCCTGCTCGCTGGCCTTACCCTGGCCGCGGGCGGCCCCGCGCGTCCCGCCTGGCGCATCCCCGTCACGGTGAAGCAGCTCCCCAATGGCCTGACCGTCGTCGTCTCCGAGGACCACGCCCTCCCCACCCTCGGGGTGAGCGTCGTCTACCGGGTGGGGATGCGCCTGGAGCCCAAGGGCCGGACCGGGTTCGCCCACCTCTTCGAGCACATGATGTTCGAGGGGACGCCCGTGGCGCCCAAGGGCACCTTCGACCGGGTCATCCAGGGGGGCGGCGGCCGCAACAACGGCAGCACCCGCTACGACTTCACCAACTACATCGAGAGCGCCCCGGCGTCGGCCCTGGAGCCCATCCTCTGGCTCGAGGCTGACCGCATGAAGGACCTGGACTTCTCCGAGAAGAACCTCCAGAACCAGCGGGACGTGGTGAAGGAGGAGATCCGCGTCAACGTGAAGAACCGCCCCTACGGCAGCTTCTGGCTGGACCTCCCGGCCGCGGCCTACGCCCGGTGGGAGAACGCCCATGACGGCTACGGCTCCTTCGAGGACCTGGACCACGCCGCGGTCCAGGATGTGAAGGCCTTCCACGCCACCTTCTACAGCCCCGCCAACGCCGTGATCGCCGTCGCCGGCGACGTGAAGGCCGAGGAGGTCTTCGCCCTGGTCGAGAAGCACTTCGGCGCCATCCCCAGCCAGCCGAAGCCCGCGGTGCCCGACCTGAAGGAGCCCCTGAACACGAAGGAGGTCCGGCAGGTGAAGACCGACCCCCTGGCCCGGGTTCCGGCCCTGGCCGTGGCCTGGAAGATGCCTGAGCGGGGCAGCAGGGACCACGCCCCGGCCGCCGTCCTGGCCGAGATCCTGGCCGGGGGCGACGCCTCCCGCCTCTACCTGTCCCTGGTGAAGGGCAAGGAGTACCTCCTCAACGTCCAGGGCGGCCTGAACCCCCTGGGCGGCCCGTGGGACTTCGACGGCCAGACCCTCATGACCCTCTTCTCCCTGTACAAGCCCCAGGTGGACGTGGACAAGATCCTCGCCGAGGTGGACGCCCAGGTGGCGGCCGTGGCCGCCGAAGGGGTGGGGAAGGCCGAACTGGAGCGCACCCGGACCAAGATGGTGTCCGACTTCTACGCGGGCCTGGAGACGCCGCTGGGCCGCGCCGACGCGCTGGCCAAGAGCCAGGCCCTGTGGGGCAGCGCCGAGGCGCTGAACACCATCCCGGCCCTGATCGAGGGGGTGACCCCCGCCGATCTCAAGCGGGTGGCCGCCACCTACTTCACCCGGGCCAACCGGGTCGTCATCGACTACCACACCGCCGCGCCGAAGCCCTGAGGAGACGCCCATGAGCACCCGAACCACGCTGATCGCCCTCCTCCTCGCCTCGGGCTGCGCCGCCTTCGCCGGCCAGGACGAGAAACCCCTGCCCAAGGAGCTGCCGCCCTACGGCGCCGACCGGGCCATCCCTCCCATCGACCTCACCCGCAAGACCCTGGCCAACGGCATGGAGGTCTGGATCGTGAAGCGCCCGGGCCTGCCGCGGGTCGCCAGCTACCTGGCGGTCCGGGGCGGCGACGCCTCCGATCCCGCGGACCGCCAGGGCCTGTCCAGCTTCATGGCCGGCCTCCTCGCGGAAGGCACCGCCCGGCGCAGCTCCCGCCAGATCGCCGAGGAGATCCAGGCCATCGGCGGCGAACTGGCCGCCGGGGCCGGCCCGGACGCCGTGCTGATCCACGGCACCGCCCTGAGCAGCGGGCTGGGCACCCTCGTGAACCTGCTGGCCGACGTGGCCCGCCACCCGGCCTTCCCCGCGAAGGAGGTGGAGCTGTCCAAGGCCAACGCCCTCCAGGGCCTCCAGGCCCAGGAGGCCCAGCCGGGCTTCAAGGCCAACCGCGCCTTCTTCGCCGCCCTGTTCGGGGAGCACCCCTACCGGTTCACCGCCATCACCCCCGAGCTGGTGAAGCAGGTGACCCCGGAGCAGCTGCGCGCCCTCCACGGCGAGCGGTTCCAGCCCGGCCGGGCCCTCCTCGTGCTGAGCGGGGACCTGCAGCCGGCGGCGGCCCTCAAGGCCGTCGAGGCGGCCTTCGGGGACTGGAAGGCCACGGCCCCCGACCTCAAGCCGGTGCCCCCGGCCCCCACCGCCGCGGCGCGCCAGATCGTCCTGGTGCCCCGCCCCGGCTCGGTGCAGTCCACCCTGCGCGTGGGGCGCCCCGCCATCCCCTTCAACCACGCCGACTACGTGCCCTTCCAGCTGGCCAACATCATCCTGGGCGGTTCCTTCCACAGCCGCATCACCCGGAACATCCGGGAGGACAAGGGCTACACCTACTCGCCCGCGGCGCGCCTGCGCAGCCTGCGGGAGGGCGGGGCCTACCTGGTGCAGGCCGACGTCCGCAACGACGTCACGGCGGCCACCCTGAACGAGATCTTCTACGAGATGGACCGCATGGCCTCCACGGACGTGCACGAGGAGGAGCTGGTCAGCGCCAAGCGATACATGGCCGGCACCTTCCTGGCCCAGAACGAGATGCTCCAGGCCCTCACCGGGACCCTGGCCACCTACTGGATCAACGGCCAGCAGCCCGAGGCCCTCTCGGCCTTCATCCCCAAGGTCAACGCGGTGACCGCCGCCGACATCCGGCGCGTGAGCCGCACCTGGCTGGCCTCCAAGGACCAGACCGTGGTCGTGGTGGGGGATCCGGCGAAGGCCAAGGCCGAGCTGGAGCAGTACGGCCTCGTCACGGTGAAGTAGCCGCCGGCGCGGAGCCCGGGCCCCTGGACGCCTGCGCGTCCAGGGGCCCGGTGCTTGCCGGCGCCGCCCTCAGCCCAGGATCCGGGCGATGGCCTCGCGCCGGTAGGCGAAGATGCGGTCGATGTCCCGGCGGACCCACAGGGCCGTCACGATCCGCCCGAGGAGGCCCCAGCCGATCTTGTAGCGCACCTGGTCCTCGATGCGGGTGCCGCCGCCGGGCAGATCCTGGAAGCGGTGGGTATGGTGCCAGAGGGCGTAGGGCCCCACCAGCTGGCGGTCCACGAAGCGGCTGCCCTCCTCCCAGGTCTCGATGAGGGTCCGCCACCGCAGGGGCAGGCCCCGGACGGAGAGGCGGTAGTCGAAGACGGCCCCTTCGCCCCGGGGGAGGGGACCGGGGGTGAGGACGCGGAAGCGCAGCCAGGGCGGGGTCAGGCGCTCCAGGTTGGCGGGGTCGGAAAAGAAGGCGAACACCTCCGCGCGGGGCCGGGCGATGTCCTGGCGGCTGATGAAGATCTCTTCGCGCATGGTTCCCTCCGGGCCCGGCTCAGCGCACGGTTTCGCGGGCGATCATCAGCTCCTCGTTGGTGGGCACCACGGTGACCACCACGCGGCTGTCGGGGGTGGAGATGATGCGCTCGCCCTTGCCCTGCTCGTTGGCCTCGGGATCCAGCTTCACCCCCAGGAAGGTGAGCTTGCTGCAGACCTTGGCCCGGACGAAGCTGCTGTGGGTGCCGATGCCGGCCGTGAAGGTGATGGCGTCCACGCCGTCCAGGACGGTGGCGTAGCTGCCGATGAACTGGCGCACGTTGTAGGTGAGCAGGTCCCGGGCGAGGCGGGCGCGCTCATTGCCGCGGTCCGCGGCGAGCTCGATCTCCCGGAAGTCGGAGGAGACCCCGGAGATGCCCAGCAGGCCGGACTTCTTGTTGAGGAGGGTCGTGATGGCGTGGTAGTCCAGGTGCTCGTATTCCATGAGCATCTCCACCACGCTGGGATCGATGGTGCCGCAGCGGGTGCCCATGATGACGCCCTGGAGGGGGGTCATGCCCATGCTCGTGTCCATGCTCTTGCCGTTGAGGACCGCGCAGATGCTGGTGCCGTTGCCGATGTGGCAGGTGATGATCCTGAGGCTCCGCAGGGGCCGGCAGAGGAGGATGGCGGTGCGGGCCGCCACGTAGGCGTGGGAGGTCCCGTGGAACCCGTAGCGGCGGATGCCGTACTTCTGGCTCAGCTCGTAGGGGATGCCGTAGGTGCGGGCGAAGTCGGGGATGTCGTGGTGGAAGGCCGTGTCGAAGACCGCCACGTGGGGCACGTCGGGGAAGGCCTCCATGGCGCAGCGGATGCCCAGGGCGTTGGCGGGGTTGTGGAGGGGGGCGTACATCGCGAAGGATTCGATGTCCCGGAGCACCTCCTCGGTCACCAGGACCGAATCGCCGTACTTGGGTCCCCCGTGGACCACCCGGTGGCCCACGGCGTGGATGGGCGTCTCATGCAGGACGGCGGTCCGCAGCCGCTCCAGGATCGCCTCCAGGGCCTCCCGGTGGCTGGGCAGGGTCAGGGTCTCCTTCTTCCGCTCCCCGGCCAGGGTGCAGTCCAGCCCCGCCTCCGCCAGGCCGATCCGCTCGGCCTGCCCTTCGGCGATGGAGGCCTCCTTCGTCATGTCGAAGAGGTTGAACTTGAGGCTCGAGGAGCCGGCGTTGAGGACCAGCACGAACATGGGGCACCCCTCCAGCGGACGTGGGGCCATTATGCCCGCCGCGCGGCCGGTGTCGAGCTACTTCCCCGGGACGAGGCGCCGGACCGGCTGGGCGAAGGCCAGGCCCCGGTCCAGGAAGGCCTGGCGGAGCGCGACGTTGATGGCCTGCTGGATGTCCATGTAGAGGTTGTAGTCCGGGTCGAGCACGAAATAGACCACCTCGAAGACGAGGGCCGATTCCCCGAACTGGAAGAAGTGGGCCCGGTCGAAGCGGACCCGGTCCTGGGCCAGGATGACGTCGCGGACCTGGCCGGGGATCCACGCCACGTCCGCGGGGGCCGTCTCGTGGCCCACGCCGAAGGTGAAGACCACGCGCCGTTCCGACATGCGGGAGTAGTTGCGGATGCGGCTCTTCAGGAGGTCGTTGTTGGAGACGACCACCAGCTCCCCCGAGAGGCTCCGGATCTGGGTGGACTTGAGGCCGATGGCCGTCACGGTCCCCAGGACGTCGCCGGTGATGATGAACTCCCCGAGGACGAAGGGTTTGTCCAGGGAGATGGAGAGCGAGGCGAAGATGTCCCCCAGGATGTTCTGCACGGCCAGGGCCACGGCGATGCCGCCGACCCCCAGGCTCGCCAGGAGGGCGTTGAGGTTGACGGAGAAGCTGTCCAGGGCCACCAGGAGGAGGAAGGTCCACAGCACCATGCGGAGGATGAAGCCCAGCACCGGGGCGGTCATGGCGAGGGTGTCCGGGTGCGCGGGGCGCTGGGCGAGGTGGCGCCCCAGCCAATGTCCCACGGCCCGGTTTCCGAGGATCCCCCCCTGGGCGAGGAGGGCGAGGATGGCCCCGTGGGCGAGGAGGTGGGCCGCGCGGTGCGGCAGGTCCAGGAAGAGGCTGCCCGCGCCGGCGGCGGCCCCGGCCAGGAGCGGGAGGCGCAGGCCCTCCAGGGCGGCGGCGAGGCCCTCCGCGAAGGCGGCGGACGTGCGCCGGGCCCAGAAGGCGTGGAAGCGGCGCGCCAGGAACCGGACGAGGTAGGGCGTGGCCAGCACCACGCCGGCGGCGAAGGCGGCGAGGCCCCAGGCGAAGGGACTGTTGCCCAGCAGGACGTCAGCTCGGTGGGCCATGGCGGAACCCTCCAGCCTGAGGTGCCGCCGGCACCCTCCGCGTGCCGGAAAAGACCCCCAAACCCCGGAGGGGGCTCGGGCACCGAATAGGCACCGCCCGGCGCGGAACGCCGCCCGGCGGCCCTTTCAAACCCACCAGCCGATGGAGGCAGCCATGACGCGCGGCGTCGGGGGCAAGTCCCCCTCCAATCTCGCCACCCACCTCAAGGGGATCGACTTCCCCTGCATGAAGCAGGATCTCGTCGCCCACGCCCGCGGCGCGGGCGCCGAAGCCGCCGTGATGGACGTGCTGGAGGCGATGCCCGACCGGGAGTACGGCACCATGGCCGACGTCATGGAAGGCTTCGGGGAGGCCCGCCGGGATTCCGAGGACTCGGATGAGGGCGGGGATGAGGAGGACGGGTGACCGGCCGTGCCGGGGCGGGGCCGGCGGGGCGGGCCCCGCGCCCCGGTCCCGCCCGCCCTCAGAGCTCGGCCACGATCTGCTTGAGGATCGCCTCCACGGCCCTGGGACCGGGGGTCAGGCGCTTCTGCTCCGGGGCGAACAGGGTCTCGGCCCGGAACGCGGCCACCGGGTGCCCGGCGCCGTCCCGCACGACGCCCTCCACGCAGAGGGTGCCCATGCGGTAGAGGGAGACGCCCGAGGCCTTCACCTTGGCGCAGGGCTCCATCCAGGTCACGGCGGCCTCCATCCGGTAGGGGGAGGCGGGGCGCAGGGTGGCGTCCGTCCGTTCCTTCCAGGCGGTGAGGACTTCGGGCACCAGCGGCTGGGGCAGGTAGAAGAGGCTGGCCGAGGCCAGGCCCCGGCTCCGGTCATAGCCGGCCGCCCGCCACACCTGGGGGAGGGGATGGCCATCCTGGCCCTTGGCTGGCGCGGACAGCAGGCCCGCGACCTGGGGCGGGAGGTAGGCGGGGGCCTGGCTCCGGGGCAGGGGGGCGATCGCCGCTGGAGGCGCCGGGGCGGCCGCCGCGGTCCGCGCCGGCGGGTGGTTGCGGGGCACCCCGTCCGAGGCCAGGTAGGTGTCGGGGTGGGCCGCGAGATCGGCCTTGCAGGGCTCGCAGCACACCCGGTAGCGCCGGCCCCGGACCGTCACGGTGGGGCTGTCGGCGTCCACGGGCTCCCCGAGGACCGGGCAAACGGTGTTGGTGGCGGGTCGGGCCTGGGCCGGCGGAGGCGCCTGGTGGACGGGGGGAAGCAGGGGCAGGAACATGGGCACTCCAGGGGGCAGGGGCAGCCCCCCCGGCGGCCGAGGCCGCCGGGAGGGCCGCGCGGGGATGGGGATCAGTCCTTGGCGGGGGCGGGGGCCGCAGGCTGGCTGCCTCCCCCGGCATAGGCGGGCCCCTTGGGATCGAGGATGCGCTCGATGCGGACCTTCAGGTCCTCCAGGTGGGCCCGGCTCAGGGGATCGCTGGCCGCGGGAATGCGGGCGGAGATCCGGGCAAGGAGGGTCTTGAACTCCATGCGGTAGGCGAGGCGGTTGTCGTTGGGATTGCCGCTGAGGGTGGCCATGTTGAGGCGCATGCCGACCTGCTCCACGTAGGCCCGCTGGGCGTTGCGCCGCCAGAGGTCGATGCGGGGCGCCGGGGCTTTCAGTTCCGAAAAGAGGCCGTCCCGCAGGTCGGCCAGCATGGCGCCGGCGGTGTAGGCCTGGGGGCCTTCCAGGGCCATGTGGTCCTGCAGGCGCTCGGCCCGCCTCAGGAGATCCGAGAGGACGAGGATCTGGATGGACAGGACCTCCTGGAGGCCGCCGTCCGGGGCGATGCGGTTGTGGAGATCCCGGTCCAGGAGCCAGGTGGGCGTCCTGAAGAGCTGCTCGTCCAGGAAGCGGATCGCAGCCCGCTGGCGGTCCCGGCTGACCGGGGTGAAGCGGGGCCCGGGGCGCGCGCCGTGGAGGGGGACGCTGTCGAATCCCCCGACGAGCGCGGCCACATGCTTGATCTCGGCGTGGTACTGGGTCCAGACCCGGCGGTACATCTGTTTGAGGTCCTGGACGTCGCGGCCGGCCTTCAGGGTGGCCCCGGGGATCATCGCCATCACCCGCTTGAGGTTCTTGATGCCGAGGGTGGACGCGAGCACCGGATCCTGGTCGCCCACGGCCTCGGTCTCCTCGCCGGGATCGGTCTCCCGGGTATCCGGGGTGGAGAAGCGCAGCCAGGGGGTGGCTTCCTGGGGGCGGCACCAGGCGTCCAGGGTGGGGGCCTCGGCCTGGGGCGTGGTCGCCCCGGGCACCGGCGCGTAGCCCCAGTGGATGGCGAAGCGGTCGTAGGGGCCGATGCGCGGGATGAGGAGGGCGGGCGGGATCCCGTCCTCGGGCTGGACCAGGTAATTGAAACGGGCGTAGTCCATGATGGACGGGGTGTGGCCCATCTCCTCCAGCCAGGCGCGGTCCCGCAGCTTCTCCGCGGGGTAGGTGGCGCTCGCCTTGAAGTTGTGCTGGAGGCCCAGGGAATGGCCCACCTCGTGGCAGACCACGTAGCGCACCAACTCGCCCATGAGCTCGTCGGGCAGGGGCAGGGTCCGGGCCCGGGGATCCAGGGGACCCACCTGGGTGAAGTACCATTCCGTGACCAGCTTGACGATGTTGGAATAGATCTCCACGTCCGCCACGAGGATCTCGCCGCTGCGGGGATCGACGGTGCGGGGGCCCCGGGCGTTGGGGGTCGTGGAGGGGACCCAGCGGATCACCGAGTAGCGGACGTCCTCCGGGGACCACGCGGGGTCGGCCGGGGCCTCCAGACAGCGGATGGCGTGGACGAATCCCGCCGCCTCGAAGGCGGGCGCCCAGGCTTCCACCGCCTGCTTGACGTAGGGGACCAGGGCGGCGGGGGTCGCCGGGTCCACGTACCAGGTGATGGGCTTGATGGGCTCGCTCCGCGCGGCGGCCGGGTCCTTCTTCTCCAGGCGCCAGCGGGAGATGATGTCGCGGGTCCGGACGCCCATGGCGGTGTCGGCGAAATCGGTGACGGAATGGCTGAAGAAGCCCACCCGCTCGTCCCGGAAGCGGGCCTGCATGGGCGTCTCCGGCAGCTTGGCCAGGGCATAGTGGACCAGGGCCGTCCGGGGCATCTCGGGGGGCGCCTGGCCGGGCTTGAAGCTGCCGCCGGCGCCGCCGTAGCCGAAGGTCTGGGTGACCTCCACGTTGAGGTTGGCGGGGAAGACGGCGGTCTTCTCGACGAAGGTCCGGCCGGGATCCAGGGCTCCGGCCGTCAGCGTCTTCTTCACTGGGATCTCGGCGATGTCGGTGGTGAAGAGCCGGGTGAGGTCCACCACGGGTTCGCCGTCGGCACCGAAGGCCTCCACGGGCAGGGCGAGGAGGATGGGGTCGGTGTTGAGCGCCTCCACGGCCTGGGCGAAGGGCGTGGCGGGGTCGCTGAGGGTGGGGTAGAGGGAGAGCCTCGCCAGGACCTTGTGCTCGCGGAGCTCGAAGCGCAGCACCTGGCTGCAGACCTCCTGGCCGGGGAAGGCCGTGGTCCCCGCGGGGGTGCGCTTGAACCGGACGCTGAGGAGGAAGTCCTTGCCGAGCTGGGCCCGGGGGATCTCCGCCAGGATCCGCCCCCGGAGCGTGTGGATCCGGAAGACGCCGGCCTGGGTGCGGTAGTCGGGCGTGACGACCTTCGCGTAGGGCTTGGGTTCGGCCTCGCCGGGCCGGAGTGCGGGGGGCGCCTCGGGCGCTGGCTTGGGGGCCTCCGGGGACTGGGCGGCGAGCAGGGCCGGCAGGGGGAGCAGATGCAGGGGCGTTCTCATGGTCGGGCGAATCCTACGGGGGGCGGGGCTAGAAGCGGTAGCGGGCGCCGAACTGGAGCCAGGAAGGGTTCACGGGGCCGCGGTTGACCTCGTTGAAGGGGTTCTTCTTGGAGTTGGCCTTGCCGTTGGGCAGGGTGTCCGTGGTGACGGCGATGCCGGGCCCGAGCTCGGTGAGCTGCAGCGCGAGGTCGGCGCTCCAGTGGCGGTCGAAGGCGTATTCCAGGCCGGCCCGGATGCCGCCCTTGATGCCCTTGTCGTTCTTCACGGCGAAGACGTTCAGCGGCATGATCCGGCCGTTGAAGGGGTAGGTGTAGCTGCTGGCGTAGTCGGAGGCGAAGTAGTAGGACTCCGTGCCGGTGTTCTTCACGTGGTACCGGTTCGCGGTCAGCCCCACGTAGCCCTTCATGCGCGGCGTGAAGGCGGGGAAGACGATGTCCAGGGCCAGCTGGAGGTCGGTGAGGGAGGACTTGGTCCCGGTGATCCGGGACGGGTCGGTGGTGTGGAGCTCCCAGGTGGAGGTGGTCCCGGCCTTGGCCTGGAGGAAGGACCCGTCGGGGGACCGGTCCTGGAGGTAGACGCCGGTGGGGGAGGTGTGGTGCTGGTGCCGGCCGGGCATACCGATGAACGTCAGGCTGAGGCGGGTGAAGTAGTCCTTGTCCGGTTCGAGGCGGTAGGCGAGGCTGACGCCCAGGGTGCCGCCCAGGTCGGCGTCGGTGACCTTCTTCAGGGCCGGGGTGGCGACGAGGAGGGAACCATGGAGGTCCGGCACGAGGCGACCGTTGAGCCAACCTTCGGCGGCGGGAGAGGGCAGGCAGGCCAGGGTACCCAGGAGGGCTGCGGACAGGCGGGAACGAAGGGTCATGGCAGGGCTCCGCGGAAGGGGGTCAGAACGTGAGGCCGAAGGTGACTTCACCGGCCCGCCGAGAGAGGCTGGAGATGTAGGTGAGGCCGGCGGAGCTCCCCTCGCCGCGGCTGCCGACGGGCACCTTGTTGCTGGGGCTGTAGGCCCGGAGCAGGGTGCCCTGGGGCCCCATGTAGTAGCCCGAGTCGCCGGTGATGGGGTAGGGGGGATTGAAGACGCTCTGGTTGAAGATGTTCAGGATCCGGACGCTGCCGGTGAGGCAGGCCTTGCCCACGCCCAGGGGGGCCCGGAAGCCCACCTTGAAGTTCCAGAGGGAATAGGACTCGCTGGTGGCGTGGAAGGAGGTGCTGTCCCCGTAGATCCGGCTATAGGTCCCGTTGGTGATGTTCTCGATGCCGTAGGGGCTGGCCGCGGCGGTCATGGAGGGCCAGATGGCGTAGTAGGTCGAGCTGCGGCCCGGGGCGTTGTACGAGCTGCCGGGGATGATGTTGGGCAGGTAGTAGTTGCCGTTGAGTCCGAAGGTGACCGTGCCGGTGAGCACGGGGACGACGTAGCCGAAGCCCAGGCTGATGTTGCGGGTCTCGCTCTGGAGGCCCTTGGTGACGTACTGGTCCTCGTTGGCCGCGGTCAGGCCGTTGAGGGCCTTCACGTAGGCGTAGTTGTAGACGTCGGAGAAGTTCTTGTCGATGGCCTTGCGGCTCAGGGTGACGGTCCCCATCCAGAAGAGCCTGGGCGTCAGGTTCTGGTTCCAGCCCATCTCGAGGGTGTCGTAGGTGGTGTGGAAGGGGCTGCTCGTCCAGTAGATGTTCTGCATGTAGGCGGACTTGCCCGCGCCGCCCAGGGGATTGGCGGACTGGGAGTAGAAGTCGAGCTTCCCGGTGTCGACGTAGGAGTTCCACTCCTTCCGGTAGACCTTCCTGGCCAGGGAGATGCGCACGCTGCCGTTCGTGATCGCCCGGGTGTAGTTGAGGGTGACTTCGTCGGCGAAGGGGACTTCCAGGTTGAGCAGCTTGTTGCGGGTGACGTCGTTCTTCCAGCTGATGGCGTTGGTGGTGTCCCAGTTGGCGGGGTTGAGGAGGTCCGCGTAGGTCACGAACTTCACGTACTGGGAAGCGTCGGTGATGGGGGTCCCGGCGGTGGGGACCGCCTGGCCGGAGACGCCCTTCCAGCCCACGAGCACCGCGTTGTTGTAGGGGCTCGCGGACAGGCCGCCGCTGCCGAAGAAACCGACCGCGAATTCCTGGGAGTAGCGGGCCAGGGTGACGCTGAAGTACTGGCGGCCGTCGCCGGTGGGATCGAACTTCACCATCAGGCGGGGGTCGAGCCGCGACATGTTGTCGATGCGGAGCCCCGAGTTGCCCACGGCGCTGAAGATGTTGTAGCGGAGGCCCAGCATGACGTGGAGCCGCTTGCTGAGGGTCCAGCCGTCGTTGACGTAGATCCCGGTGGCGCGGGTGCGCCCGCGCTCGGGGCTGACCGTCCCGATGAGCTTCAGGGGGGCGGGCCCGATGGGGAGGTTCCAGGTGCTTCCGACGCCGCTGTAGACGTCGCCCCACGTGGTGGTGTTGCCGTAGCTGTTCACGCCCGACCAGGCCATGGTGGGGAAGAGGTAGGCCGAGGCGTCCAGGGCGCTCTTCGAGGTGTCGCGGTAGTAGCCGCCGGTGTAGATGATCTCGTTGGCGGAGCCGAAGTTCTGGCTGGAGGAATCGTAGTTCTGGACGGTGTCGAATCCCACGTCGATGTCGTGGGTCCCCTTGAACTCGAGGTACCAGCGCAGGTTGCCGTCCATCTTCTTGACGCCGCTGCCCTCGGGCCAGTTGGGGTTGGTGGAGCGGAGCACGGACGCGTAGCCCAGGGAGTTCTGCAGGTCCGTGGTGCCGAGGGTGGGGCTGTAGCGCGAGGCGAAGGCGGCGATGACCGAGACCGGGTTGTCGGTGGGGCCCGCGTAGGCCAGCCGCTCCCGGTCCGTCCTGGTCAGGTTGAATTCCGCGGAGAGCCGGGAGCCGAGGATGGCCTTCCAGCCCAGGTTCCAGCCCTTGCTGTTGGCGTTGGTGCTGCCCACCATCTCGCGGTTCAGCGCGCCGGCGGGGGAGCCCATGGTGGTGGTCTTGGTGCGGAACATGGCCAGGGAGACGACGTGGTTCTCGGCCACCGCGGCGGTGATCTTCAGGTCCTGCTGGGAGGTCCGGGTGCGGGCGGCGTAGGTGTAGCCCGCGTCCATGAGGTCCGTGCCCCCGGCCACGTAGGCGCCCCCGGGGCCGGCCGCCAGGTAGTTGTCGATGGCGGCGCTGGCCCGGGTGGCGTTCCCCGCCGTCGACGTGAGGGTCCACAGGGGGGAGGAGCCGCCGTAGGTGGACCAGATGCCCTGCTGGCGCGCCAGGTCCCGGAGGTTCCCATAGGTCCCGTTGCCCGAATCGGGGGTGATCTTCCCGGACAGGAAGAACCAGACCCGGTCCCGGATGATGGGGCCGCCCAGGGTCCAGTTGTAGGTCCGGGTCAGGTCGTCGGAGTAGTTGAGGCCGAGGGCGCCCGCGGAATTGGCGAACAGGTTGGAGCCGTGCCGGTTGGAATCCCAGGAGGGGCGGCTGGCGTTGATGGTGAGGGACCCGATGAGCTGGTTGGAGCCCGACTTGGTGACGGTGTTCACGGTGCCGCCGAGCACACGGCCGTAGCGGGCGTGCATGGGCGAGAGCACCACCTGGATCTCCTCGATGGCCTCGGGGACCGTCTGGTAGAGGGCCATGTTGCTCTTGGGGTCCCGCGTCTCGATGCCGTTGAGGGTGTAGCCGGTGTTCCAGCTGCCGCGCATGCCCTCGCTGGTGTAGCCGGGGGTGAGGGCCAGGGCGCTGTCCGCCGTTCGCTCCACGGCGAGCATCTGCATGGTCTCCATGGGGAGGTTGGTGGAGACCGTGGGGTTCTCGATGGCCTCCAGGGTCTCCCCGGTGCTGATGACCTCGACCTTGGCGCCCACCTGGGCGATGGGCGCGAGCTTGAAGTTGGTTTCCGCTTCCGCGCCGATGCCCACGCGGACCCCGTGGGCGGTCTTGCCCAGGAAGTCGGGGGCGCTCACCGTGAGGGTGTAGGTGCTGACCGGAAGGAGGGGGGCGCGGTAGCGGCCCTTCGCATCGGTGGTGACGACGCGGACGCCGATCATTTCGGGCGCCTGGAGGGAGATCCGGGCCCCCTTGACGGGCCTCCCCTCGGTGTCGGTGACGGTGCCGGACAGGTTGCCCGTGGTGGCCTGGGCCATCAGCTGGCCGCCGGCGGCGAGGGCGAAGGCGAGGGTACCCCGCCTGAACAGGAGCTTGGACATGGTCTCGTTCCTCGACAAGGGATGGGCTAGAAGTGGTAGGAGAAACCCACTTCGAGATGGGGGGCGATCTGCTGCCGGGTGTCGACGTGGTCGGCCGGGAACCCGTTGGGGGCGGCCATCATGCCGATGGCCCGGGGCGTGGAACCGCTGTCCTTGGCCAGGGTGTAGGTGCCTGATCCGGTGACGTGCACGTAGTTGAGGCTCTGGTAGCGCAGGAGCACGAGGTTGAGCTCGAAGCGGGTGTCGGGCAGCCATTCCGTGCTCAGGCCGATGTACGGGGAGAGGGGCACCTGGTGGCTCTTCTGGGCGTACCAGTAGTTGTCCCGCCAGCTCCCGGGCTGGGGCGAGGTGCTGGTCACCATGCCCCAGGGCTTGGACATGATGTCGCCCCGCACCTCATGCTTGAACTGGGCCCCGCCGATCTGCAGGCCCGCGTGCCAGCCCCGGGCCTTGCCCAGGAAGGGGAAGGTGCCCTCGTACCAGGCGCGGACGGAAAGGCCTTCCAGGTAGTTGACCCGGGCGTCGGAGGCTCCGTAGGTGCGGTCGATGGGATTCGGGGCCACCTGGGCGGCGACGCCGGTGGAGGGATTCACCCAGGTGAGGGTGGCGGGCGGATCCTTGATCGTCTCCAGGTAGTAGTTGCCGGGCTTGTAGGCGTAGCCCACCTCCACCCCGAGGCGGCCCGGAAGGGGGAGGGCGAAGGTGGCGCCGAAGCCCAGGCCGATGGCGTTGCGCTGGAGGTTGTTGGGCTGGGCGAGGGCGAAGCCCACCCGGCCCCGCACCTCGAAGGAGATGGCCGGCGCCTTCTCGGCGGCCGCCGCCCCGGGGCCCGCCAGGATCAGGCAGCCCAGGACAAGGGAGGTCAAGGGGAAATGGCTCATGGGTATCCTCGGAGGGTGACCGGGCGGTGGGCGCCGGGAGCGGAAACGGGGCACGGGAAGCCGGAATCGGGAAAGACGGGAACGGAATCGACCTTCCCGCCATTTGACGGGTTTGCCATCAACCGGTCCCGAGATGGCGGCTCAACCGGTTTGGGGGCCGCCTGGGTTCAGCGGGAACGGCCCAGGGCGGCCTTGAGCCGTGTCACGGCCGAAGCCAGTTCCTCCTCGGTGGCCTGGGAGAACCCCATGCGGAAGGCGGGCGCCGGCTCGCCCAGGAAGAACTGGTCCGGCGGGTGCAAGCGCAGGCCGAGGTCCCGGGCCCGGCGGAGCCAGGCCGCCAGGTCCACGCCCGGCGCGGCGCGCAGCCAGAGCCCGAGGCCGCCCGTGGGGACGGCCACCTCCAGTTGCCCGCCGAGCTCCTCCTGGAGCCGGCCGCAGAGCAGGTCGCGGCGCCCTTCGTAGATCCGGCGCGTGCGCCGGAGGTGGGCCCCCAGCTCCCCGTCCCGGATGAGGTCGGCCACGGCCCGCTCGGTGGGAGCGTCCCCCAGGTCCTGGGGGCGCTTGATCCGGGCGAGGAGGGGCACCAGGGCGGCGGGAACCACCAGGTAGCCCAACCGGAGGCCCGGAGTCAGGAGACGGGAGAGGGAGCCCAGGTGGATCACCTGCCCGGTCCGGTCCAGGGCGAGCAGGGACTCGGGACGCGGATCCCCGTAGGCGAATTCCCCGTCGTAGTCGTCCTCGAGGATGGCCACCCGGTGGGAGGCCGCGAGGGCGAGGAGGGCCTCGGCCCGGGGGCGGGAGAGGCTCACCGCGGTGGGGAACTGGCGGCGGGGCGTCAGGTAGAGGAGGCGCACCGGGCCCTGGGCCAGCAAGGCCGCCAGGGCTTCGGTGTCCAGGCCCTCGGCGTCCACGGGCAGGGGACGGAGGGTCAGGTGCCCCGCCGCCAGGAAGATGTCCCAGGCGGCCCGGTTCCCCGGGGATTCGACGCCCACCACGGCCTGCTTCCGGAAGAGGGTGGCCACGAGCATCGCCAGGGCCGCTCTGCTGCCCCGGGTGATCAGGACCCGGTCGGGGGAGACCGCCAGGCCGTGGCGCTCCCCCACCCAGCCCGCCACCGCCTCCCGGAGGATGGGGTGCCCCAGGGGGTCCTGGCCCCGGAGGAGGGCGGGGGCGTGGTGGCGGAGCGCCCGCTGGTAGGCCCGGGAAAGTTCCTGGGCCGGGGCCAGGCGGGGGTCCGGCGTGCCATCGGCCAGGAACAGGGTGGTGGGATCGGGGACGGAGGCGGGCAGGAGGAAGCTGGGCAGGTCGAAGCCCACCCCCGTCTCCCGCGCCGAAGCCACCGTCCGGGCCTGGGAGGGGAGCTCCAGGGCCACGAAGGTCCCGCGGCTGGGCTCCGTGACCAGCCATCCCTGGTCCACCAGCTCGTTGAGGGCGGGGATCACCGTGTGGCGGTTCACGCCCAGCAGGGTGGCCAGGGCCCGGGAGCCGGGCAGGACGGTGCCGGGACGGAGGCGCCCCTCCAGGATGGCCTTGATCACCGTCTGGACCACCCGCTGGACGAGGGTGGCCCCCGGCCCCGCCTCCAGGGTGAGCCGGAGGGGTTCGGGACGCAGGCGGCCGGTCATGGCCGCCCCCCGCCGTTGGCCCGCATTTGCGCCCGGGCGACCAAAGGCGCCACGGCCCGCGCCAGGTGGAGGTTCCGTTCGACGGCCTCCCGGAAGGCCGCCCGGGCCTGGGCGGCCAGGGTCCGGCCGCCTCCCGGTTCCTGCTCGGCCAGGGCCAACAGCAGCTCGCCCCGGAGCACCCAGATCCGGGCGGACAGGAAGGGGCCCTGGACGCCGCCGGTGGCCTTGTGGGGGGTGCCCCCGCGCCGCGCGTCCCGGGTGGGGGGGCCGTAGGTGGCCAGGGCCCGGGCGCAGGCCCGCAGCCCCGCCTCGTAGGCCGCGGTCCGGCCCGATCGGGACGCCCGGCCCAGGAGGAGCTCCAATTCGGCCAGGCCCGCCTCCAGCTCCGCCCGGCCCGTGGTCCGGCCCCGGTCCAGGCGGGCCTGGAGCCAGGGGACCAGACCCGCGAGGGCGGGCCGTGGATCGCGGCCCGCTTGGAGATCATGCCGGCCCACCGCCAGGCGACCCCGGAGGTAGGCCAGGCAGGCTGTCAGGCTGTGGGGGGTCTCCAGCATGGCCGGTTCCTGGCGGGCCAGGACCGCGGCCAGGGCCGACCAGGCGCTGGCGGTCCCCAGGGCCAGCGCCTGCTCTCGGCGGAGGTCCGTCTCGCTGGGCAGCTCTGGCGCGGTGGCCGGGGTGCGGCGCTGGAGGATGGCTTCGGCCTCGGCCAGGCTGGGGGCCGCATCCTCGCCCTGGAGGCGGGCCCATTCGGCCCGGGTGAGGGCGAGCTTGAATCCGGCCTGCCAGGGGATGGGCCGGATCCCGGCTTGGCGGACGGCCATCCCCAGGGCAAATCGGGCGTCCTGGCCCGTTTCCATCTGGAACTGGGCATTGACCAGCCACCAATAGGCATCCGGCAGGTCCTCCGCGCCGACGGTGGCGAACAGGCCCGCCAGGTCGAAGGGCAGGCGCAGGTCGTAGGCCCCGGCCGCCCGCAGTGCCAGGGGTTGCCAGGGGGCGACCATCCGCAGGATGGCCCGGTCGGGATGGGCCACGGCGTCCGTGAACCGGGCGGTCAACTCCCGGACCTCGGCCCCGGGCGCCTCGCCCAGGGCCAGGCGGAGGTTCAGGGCCCGCACCTGGTGGCGGATGCGGAGGCGCCACAGCTCCGGGTCCGCGGGCGAGACCGCGAGCCCCCCGTCCAGCCACCGCCGGGACTGGGCCAGGAGGGCGCGGCGGGCGGCGGGGGTCTGCCCCGGCAGGGCCTCCTGTTCCAGGACCCCTTCGGCGAGCCGCCGGTACACCTGGGGATGGCTGGGGGCGATCCGGAGGGCCGCCTGGAGCAGGGCCTCGGCCTCCGCCCAGGGGGTTGGCGCGCCTCCGGTGGGGCGGGCGTCCGGAGTCCGGGCCTCCCGCTTGGCCTCGTCCCGGGCCACGGCGACCAGCACATCCGCTTCCTCCAGCAGGGCGTCCAGCTCGTGGGGGAACCGCGCCCGGTAGGCCCGGGCCAGCCGGAGCAGGGTCGCCCGGTCCCCGGCGTCCACCTGGGCGACCTCCAGCAGGTGCTGCAGGCGGGTCTGGTCCTCGCTGCCCCGCCCCACGAGCATGGCCCGGGCGGGTTCCAGGAAGCGCGCGCGGGCCTCGGCCCGGAGCGTGGCCGCCTTGGCGGCGTCCGGGTGGGCCCCGGCGGCGGCCACGGCCTTGCGGTACTCCTGCAGAAGGGCCAGCGAGAGCCAGTTCCGCGCGAGTTCCGTGTGCAGGCCCAGCCTCCAGGCCGTGCGGAACGCCTCCAGGGCCTCCGGGTCCTCGGGGTCGAGGAGGTAGCGGGCCTGGCCGAGGGCCAAGTGTCCGGGGGCCTGGGCGGCGCGGCCCTGCCGGGCCATCTCCTGGCGGATGCCGTCCCGCATGGCCCGGGCCTCGGC